>CAHJWK010000092.1 GCA_903642275.1 Chitinophagaceae bacterium | reverse complement strand
AATCCGCAACACTGGAATTGGGCAACCAATCCGAATGAAAGAGAGAAAGCATCTTTCTTAAAAGAAAATATTTTACCTATTGAAGAAAGCGGGCAACTGAAGTTTGTTGACAGTTCCAAAATGATTGATGATGGTCAAAATAATTTATCAACTATCATTAATCAACCATCCACTATTCTTCCAGCACTTTCCTTTCGTTTTGTAAACGGACATACAAAAGCAATGATGTTGCCTCAAATAAAATATAAAAACAAGACAATTGTTTTTATGGCTGATTTATTACCATCAACAGCGCATATACCCTTACCTTATGTAATGGCTTATGATATGTTCCCGATGAAAACTTTATCTGAAAAAAAATCTTTCTTAAGCGAAGCAGTTGAAAATAATTACATTTTATTTTTTGAGCATGATGCACAACATGAATGCTGTACTGTTCACGAAACAGAAAAAGGAATAAGAGAAAAAGAAATTTTTAAGCTGAGTGAAATTTGAGTGTTATTCTTTTACACGGTCCACATACTCGCCTGTTTTTGTGTTAATGCGTATCAACTCACCTTCATTCACAAACAAAGGCACCTGTACAGTTGCACCGGTTTCAATGGTTGCATTTTTTAATGCACGGGTTGCAGTATCGCCGCGCAAACCAGGTTCAGCGTAAGTAATTCTAAAAGTTATTTTTTCAGGTAATTCAGCTCCTATTGGCAGTTCTGTGTCGGTATTTATACTTACGATTACTTCACCACCTTCTTTTAAAAACTGTGGCGCATCAACCATGTTATCATTTAAAGTTATCTGCTCAAATGTTTCATTATCCATAAAATTAAAACCGCTGTCATCTTTATATAAAAACTGGTAAGCTTTCTTTTCAACACGTACAGGAAAAATACTTTCGCCGCTGTTCCATGTTTTTTCAATAGTGCGGCTGTTATCAACACCTTTTAATTTTGCCCACACTTTTGCAGCAGCACGTGCGGTTTTGTTTTCACCGAATTCAACAATAGTGTAAAGGCTGCCGTCCAATTTTAAAATCATGCCACGTGAAATGTCTGACGTAGTTGCCATAAATAATTATTAGGGCGGCAAAAGTAATATTAAGATTCAGATGTACAAGATTTCAATTATTAATTTGCATTGAATGAAACAGAAACCTGTTGATGCAAGCATGCAACCATTTCTTGATGGTAAATTAATTTTAATTGATAAGCCTTATAACTGGACATCTTTTGATGCAGTAAAAAAAATAAGAATCTTAACCGGCGTATCTAAAGTTGGACATGCAGGAACATTAGACCCGCTTGCCACCGGGCTTTTAATTATTTGTACAGGCAGCTTTACTAAAAAAATTTCCATGTATATGAATATGGAAAAGGAATATACCGGTTCAATGATTATAGGCGCAACAACACCAACTTATGACCTTGAAAGCAAACCTGAAAACTTAACTGATATTAGTAATGTTACTGATGAACAGATTTTTTCATCAACACAAAAATTTATTGGTGAGATTGAACAGGTACCACCCATTCATTCAGCCATAAAAAAAGATGGTAAACCGGTTTACTTATTAGCAAGAAAAGGAGAAGATGTTCAGCTTGAACCACGGAAAATTCTTATCTCATCGTTTGAGATTATAAACATTCAATTACCAAAAATAGATTTCAAAGTGGTTTGCTCAACCGGCACTTATATAAGAAGTTTGGTAAATGACTTTGGCAAAGCTTTACAAACAGGCGCGTATTTAAGTGCATTGCGTAGAACAAAAATTGGTAATTTTTTAGTTGATGATGCTTTGATTCCGCAAGAATTTCAACTACAGATTGAAGAATTAAAATTATCAGAAAGGCAGGCCAATACCTAACTGAACAGCATAATTATTTCGCTTAAGATTTTGTCCGGGTTTTTCAAATTCGTGATTGCGCCAGCTAAAGTTTTTAATACTTATCCATCCGTTATTGGCAAGCCTTGCAGGGTCTTTTACTTTCAGCCCCGCATCAATCCGTATTAAAAAATAATGAAAGTCAAAACGCAAACCTGTGCCGGCACCTATTGCAATATCGTTACCAAGCCTGCTTATATCAAACTGGCTATTTGGATTAGCTGCATCTTTTCTTATGTTCCATATATTACCTGCATCAACAAACAAGGCGCCGTTAACATTTACACTTGTAAAATGCGCAATCGGGTAACGGTATTCTGCATTTGCTTCAAGCTGCATATCCCCATAACGATCACGAAAAGTTGACGCCGTATCACTTAAAAAAGAAGAGCCCAATCCAAGCTGCCTCAAAGCCCAGGCACGCATACTGTTCGGTCCGCCTGCAATAAACTGTTTAAAGAAAGGCAACGTTGCACCAAACCTCCCTGATTTGTTATAATTATAACCAACGCCTGCAAAAGCACGCAACGCAATGCTTGTTTTACTGAACGTAATAAGCTTTCTTGATTCAGCGGCTACTTTAATATATTGGTATATTTTACTATTGTTGCTTTTAAAACCCGGCAAACCAGATTCTTCAATTGAAAAACCTGCATAGTTGGTAACGTTGGTTTTGCCATTGTACGTTATAGCTAAATTGGCTAGTGCACTTACAACATAACCTGTATTAAAAGAGTTGCGTAAAAACGGGTTGTCTGAAAATGCCTGTCTTAATAAAGGCAAAGTATCAAGCGAGTATAATTCAATGTTTGGAAAGCGCACCTGCCACACTTTATTTTTCAGCTTCCAGTTGTAACCGTAATTAGCAACAAGTGATCTTATGCGGAAATAATCCTGTCTGTCAGAGTATGATGCATTAGCGCTTATAACAGTTCTTCCAAAGTCAAGCCTGCCAAGTCTTAAGATTTTAAAAGGAACCAGTAGCCTGGGTATGCTATATGTTTGCCCAAGCGAAATTTGAAATGCCTGTAATAAAGAATTTGTTTGCTGTTTTTTAAAGCTAAACTCAACGCCATTTGTAAAGCTTGTGGATGATTGTATTGCCTGCCTGAAAACATTCCTGTTTTTGTATGTAATATTAAGCGCCAGGCCAAAAAAGTTTGAGGCGGTTAAAATGTCTCCTGTATTGCGGCTTGCTTCAAGATTATATGTAATGTTTTGTTTTCTTTCAGGATATAAAAAATAATTTACATCAAGCGAATCATTTATAATTTTTATTCTTGTATCCACCTGTCGCCAGGCGCCGGTCTGGCTGTAAGTATTGATGGTTTTATACAACTGGTTATCATTATACAACCTGTTTATGCGTAAATAATTATAATGCCTGAATATGCCAGGATTAAATGTGCCTTGATGATAAAATACGTTGTAACCTTTGGCTGACAATTCTTTAAACAATGTTGTATTATTCAACATGCTGTCAGGCAAATCTGTTATCCGCATTTCAGGAAAATAATTAACCTGTCTAACATAGAATTTTTTTAAAAAAGATGTATCATTGAAATTAACGGTAGTATCAGCAAACCTGCGCTGCTGAATGTTAACCGATGCCGTAGGATTCTTGTTCCTTTTATCAGCAGCCTGCTGAATTAATTCAGCCTGTTCAAAAGGGTCTAATGTAAGCTTAAGCAAAGCAGCGTTTACTGTATCAACAACAGCAGCAAAGTTATCACGTTGCAATAAATAATAACCACGTTGCCTGTATAAAGCTACCAGCCTGTCTAATTCTGCTGTAAGAATTTCTTTTGAATAAGGCGTTTTGTTTGGCTTAATCAGGCTTGCCTTTGAAAAAAAGTTTGTAATGTTTTGTAACGACGTATCGTTAAGGTTATAGGCAACAGAATCTATAAAAACCCTTTTTTCAGGATTGATGTTCATGGTCATCGTAGTTCTGTATTGAACAGGATGGTTGCCTTTATGAAATGTATCAATGTAAAACGTATCAGACAAAAAAGCATTAAAATATCCCTGTGAAAAAAGATAGCCATTCATAAAACGGCGTGTAATGCTGATGGTGGATGTATCAAACACCGGGGGATTTTTTAGGGTATAGAATACGCCAAATTTTTCAACCCTTCGTGCGTATAAACTATCTGCCCAAAAGCCAACAAGATTTTCCTGCAAACGTGTTTTTTCATCTTTATTGATGTTGTCATTTAAGTTGATTATATTATTATATACAAAAGGCGTATCAACAGGATAGTTTTTTACTTTCACCGAATTAAAGAACAATACTTTTTCGCTGGTGCAGGATGTTATAAAGCAAATAAGATAAGCGGCAACTATGTATGTTAAGAATTTTCTGGCTGTAAAAATCATATAAAATGATAAGCAGGAGCGAGGTCAAATATATCCAAAGTTTATACTACAAAAAAAACAGTACTGCTGCTGAAGTCTTTATTGCAGAAGGCGTGAAGATATTAGATGAATTGTTGCATTCAGATTTTATTATACAAAAAATTTATGCACTTAAAAGCTGGATTGAACAAAACAACAATGTAAAAAATGTTATTGAAGTATCGGAAGCTGAATTAAACAGCATTTCAAGTTTTGATACACCGAATAAAGTGCTTGCAGTTACTCAAAAAAAAAATCAAACTAATATTCCTGATACAAAAAATAAGATAACGTTAATGCTTGATGACATACAGGATCCGGGAAATCTTGGAACCATCATCCGTACCGCTGACTGGTTTGGTATTGAAAATATTATTGCATCAAACGATACAGCAGATTTGTATAATTCAAAAGTTATACAAACAACAATGGGCAGTTTTACAAGAGTTAATATTTTTTATACTGACCTGAAGAAATTCTTATCATCAAACAAGATAAAAATTTATGGCGCTGTGATTAATGGTGAAGATGTAAGCAAACTGCAATATATTGATGAATGTATTTTGCTTATTGGCAATGAATCAAAAGGGATCCAGAACAATATACTTCCTTTTATAAAAAATAAAATAGCCATACCACGTTTTGGCAAAGCTGAATCACTTAATGCCGCAGTAGCTACCGGAATTATTTTGTGGAAGCTAAAGATGTAGCATTACGCTCTGCCCATTTGTTTCAGGAAAGATACATGCGAAATAACAGCCTGATACATGCGCGGATATTCAACGTACGTAATATTATATTCTGTACAGGCTTCTTTAATTATCTTACTTATCCTTGGATAATGTATATGAGAAATTTTCGGAAAAAGATGATGCTCAATCTGGAAGTTAAGGCCTCCTACAAACCATGAAATAACCTTGTTCTTTGTTGCAAAATTTGCAGTTGTTTTTAACTGATGAATTGCCCATTCATCTTCCATTTTATTAGTTACTTCATCAGGCATTGGAAAATGTGTGTGTTCAACTGTATGTGCTAACTGAAAAACAATGCTTAAAATAAAACCTGCAATAACCGTCATTATAAGATAACCAATAATTGTATCAACAATGCCAACAGTTATCATTGGTACAATTATAAAAATTCCAAGACTTATAACTTTATAGGCCCAAAAATAAAAATGATCTTTCATCATCATTTTTTTTAAAGGCACATCACCAATCTTCCGTGAAAAATATTTTTTATAATCGGAAAAAAATATCCAGTATATATATAGCCAGCAATAAAAAAACCAGAAGTACCAATGCTGAAAGCGGTGCATCTTATATTTTTTTTGCGTTGATGCCATTCTTAAAAACGGCTTCGCATCAATATCATCATCTACACCATCAATATTTGTATAAGCATGATGAATAATGTTATGTTTCATGTTCCACATAAAATGACTTCCGCCCAAAAAACCTAATGTAACTGCAGCCATTTTATTGAGTACCGGAGATTTACTGAAACTGCCATGACCGCCATCATGCATAATATTAAAACCAATTGATGCAACCGTAACACCAAGTAAAACACATTCTGCTATTGCCCAAAGAACTGATGGTGTAAAGAATACAAGATGAATATATAAGCCTATCAGCGCAATAATTAATATTAATGCTTTACTCCATAATTTGTAATTACCAGTAGAAGCTTTACCTGTTGTTTCAAAATATTCTGCGATACGTTTTTTTAATTCTGTATGAAAAGATGGCTTTAATTGTATAAACTTTGGAATGGCATTCATGATTATTATTCTGTCTTGTATTAAAGAGGTGCAAAGTAACGAAGTAATAGGTTAACAATTTGTAATTATGATAAACATAACTTCAGAATATAAATTAAGTTTAAATACTTATGAATAATTATAAGCTATAACTTTTTAGTTATTTTATATTTGCACTTAAGGCCCGGGTGGCGAAACTGGTAGACGCACCGCCTTCAGGTGGCGGCGTTCGCAAGGATGTGCTGGTTCGAATCCAGTCCCGGGCACTTTTAATAATAACATATCTAAAGCAATTCTTTTTTACACTCAAAATTTTTATGAAAAACCAATTGCTTTATTTGCTGCAATGATAAATGTGAAACTTGTATATACTTAAGTAACTCCTGAGTATAATATATATCAACTTTCTTCTTCCCAGACCTGCACAAGATTTATTAATACTTCAACTGCTTTCTCCATGTCTTTTACACCAATCCATTCATGTTTGCTATGTAATGCCTGCATGCCTGTAAAGATGTTTGGAGAAGGCAAACCCATAAAGCTTAAACGGCTGCCATCAGTACCACCGCGAATCGGTTCATTATTCAATTTTAAACCGGCACGTTTGTAAGCTTTTTCTGCGTATGCTGAAACCTGCGGATGTTTATCCAGGACTTCTTTCATGTTGCGGTATTGTTCGGTTACTTCAAACTGCATAGTTGCTTTCGGGTGATGTTTCAAAATTTTTTCAGCGATGCTTTGCAACACCTCTTCATGCTTTGCAAGGTTGATGGTTCCAAAATCGCGTATAATAAAATCTATTGTAGCTTTTTCAGCAATGCCGTTTATTGCAACCGGGTGAATAAACCCTTCACGCTTATGCGTTGTTTCAGGAGAGAAGTTTTTATGCGGAAGTGTTGATACAATTTCACCAGCAATTTTTATAGCATTTACCAGTTTATTTTTTGCAGCGCCGGGATGCGCAATCACTCCATGTATGGTTATGCGCACACCATCAGCACTGAATGTTTCATCTTCAAAATCACCGGCTTTGCCACCATCCAATGTATACGCAAAGTCAGCGTTCAACTTTTGCAAATCAAGGTTTGCTGTGCCTTTGCCTACTTCTTCATCCGACGTAAATAAAATTTTTACTGTACCATGTTTTATTAACGGATGTGTGATAAGATAATTTGCCATATCCATTATTACAGCAACACCGCTTTTATCATCAGCACCTAACAAGGTTAAGCCACTTGCAGTAATTATATCATTACCTGTATGTTCTTTTAAATAAGGATACTCTTTTATCGAGATAACCTGCGTTGTATCATCAGGCAACACGATATCTTTTCCATTAAAATTTTTATGTACGATTGGTTTAACGTTGGTGCCGCTGCAATTTGGTGCTGTATCAATATGGCTGCAGAAACAAATTACCGGTACTTGTTTACCTGTATTTGATGGAATGGTTGCATATACATAACCAAACTTGTCTGTATATGCATCATTCAAGCCAATAGACTTTAATTCATTGACCAAAAGAATGCTTAGCTGCTTTTGTTTTTCTGTTGTTGGATGTGCATTGCTGGTTGGATCGCTTTGTGTATCAACCTGAACGTATCTTAAAAATCTTTCGGTAACTGTATGCTGATAATCTTTTATCATTATGGCATTATTATTAACGGCGTTTTACCTTTTATATCAACTACTTCAATATCAAAAATCAAATCCTGGCCGGCCAACGGATGATTGGCATCCAATGTAATTGTATCATCACTGATGTCGGTTATAACAACTGGTAATTCATTACCATCTTCACTGTGCATATTTAAGGTCATTCCAATTTCCGGGTTAATATCAGGCGGAAAATTTTTGCGCTCAAAAGGTATTATCATTTCTTCCTGTTTCTGTCCGTATGCATCATCTGCAGGTATTGAAACAGTTTTCTTTTCGCCAACGCTCATTTCTTTAACCCCATCATCAAAACCCTTTATAACCCTGCCGCTGCCCACTTCAAACTCAAGTGGCTGGCGGCCTTCACTGCTATCGAAAGTTGTTCCATCTGTTAACTTGCCATGATAATGTACTTTAACTGTATCACCTTTTGTAACCTGCCGCATGTATAATTATTTTAAATTTTTTTGCGATGAATACAATTCATCTTTTATAAAGATTTGTTTAAAACTGTCAAAAGTAATTTAATAAAATTTCACTGCATAACTTTGAAATATTCAATAATGTCTGATGAAAAATTTTTTTAAAATCATTCGTAATATTTTTTTTCCAAAAAAGAAATGTTGTCAATAAACTGTTTGGCTGAAAAAAAGCATCAACGTATTATTGCACTCCTTTAAAAGCCCATGTGGCGGAATTGGTAGACGCGCCAGACTCAAAATCTGGTTTTCGCAAGGAAGTGAAGGTTCGATTCCTTTCGTGGGCACAAAAAAAGCAATTCATTAGAATTGCTTTTTGTTTGGATTAGGGTTGATAAATATTTTATGGTTGACCACTTCCGCCTGAAGAACCATATACCTGACCGTTTGCATAGCTTGCATCACTCGCAGCAAGCTGCACATAAATAGAAGCAAGTTCTGCCGGCTGACCTGGCCTTCCAAATGGCGTTTGACCACCGAAGTTTTTTAATTTTTCCTGTGTTGAACCACCGCTCACCTGTAGAGCAGTCCATATTGGTCCCGGTGCTACACCATTTACTCTTATTCCTTTAGGACCAAGCTGCTTTGCAAGTGATTTTATATAATTCATAGTAGCCGCTTTTGTCTGTGCATAATCATATAAATCCGGTGAAGGATCATAAGCCTGTTCAGATGTTGTTCCGATGATAACAGAACCAGGTTGCAAATGCGGTAAGGCTGCTTTAATTATCCAAAAAGGAGCATAAATGTTTGTCTTCATTGTCCAATCAAATTGCTCAGTACTTATATCTAATATAGAGGCATGCGTTTGTTGCCTACCTGCATTGTTCACTACAATATCAAGGCCGCCTAACCCGTTAATAGCATCATCAACTAATTTTTTACAAAAAGATTCATCACGTAAATCTCCCGGTATTGCAATTGCTTTTCTGCCTTCCTTTTTTATAAGTGCAATCACTTCCTGTGCATCAGGTTCTTCAGTTGGGTAATAATTTATAGCGACATCTGCACCTTCTCTTGCATAAGCGATTGCGGCAGCTCTTCCCATGCCTGAATCGCCACCGGTTATCAAAGCTTTCCTGCCGGCTAACCTGCCTGAGCCTTTATAACTTGTTTCGCCATGATCAGGACGCGGATTCATTTTGCTTGCAAGACCCGGCCATGGTTGGGATTGTTCTTGGAATGGCGGCTTAGGGTATTTTGTCGTTGGGTCAACTAAATCTAACGGAGAATATTTTTTTTCTATGCTTTTACCGCCTGCAAAAACCGGCGACACAGCCATAGCTGTTACACCTGCTCCCAACCCTTTGAGAACATTGCGACGATTAATACTGTTTTCTTTCATAGATATGCTTTGCGTAAATAGTATAAGAATTATTATAAGAAAACCATGCCGATGAAAACGTTAATGCACCTTAAAGAAAGTTTGCATATTGTGCTGCAAAATCTTACACAATTTTGCTTTGATAGATGAACAATTGCCCCAACAATAAATAATGTATAAACGTAATAATAAGATGATTTTTATTTATTTAGGGAACTCATTGTATAAGCGATGGCATCTTTATTGTTTTCTGTTTGAAAACCTTTATGAAAAAACAAACAGCCGTTTTATTATCAATAATTATAATTTATTGTTCATGTAATAACATCAAATCTGAAAAAGCAAATACTGCTGCTGATACAACTGCAACAAAAACAACAGAAGGCGTTACATTGCCTCAGCCTTATGCCACAAAATCAGTTCAAAATTTTAGCAAAGTAATTGGATGGCCGCAAGGCAAATCACCGATAGCGCAGCAAGGCTTTACTGTTAAAGCTTTTGCAATTGATTTAATAAATCCAAGGAATGTGTATCAGGCGCCAAACGGTGACATTTTTGTTGCAGAATCAAATACAGAATTAAAGGGTGCAAAAAAAATAGCAGCAGATTTAAGCGGTAAGACAAAATCACAACGCCTTGGTGCCAGTGCTAACCGAGTTACTTTATTGCGTGATAAAAATGGTGATGGCATTCCTGATGTGCGTTCAGTTTATTTATCAAACTTAAACCAACCTTATGGCATACTGGTTATAGGCAATAGTTTTTATGTTGGATGTACTGATGGCTTATGGAAGTTTCCTTACAATTCTTCTGATACCGTTATAAAAAGTGCCGGAAAAGAAATCCTTGATTTGCCAAAAGGAGGATATAATAATCACTGGACAAGAAATATAATTGCGAATAAAGATGAAAGTAAAATTTTTATTGCAGTTGGAAGTGGCAGCAATGCAGGCGAACATGGTGCTCAAAATGAAATAAGAAGAGCTGATATACTTGAAGTGAACACTGATGGAAGCGGTGAAACAGTGTATGCAAGCGGATTAAGAAATCCGAACGGTATTGCCTTGCAACCAGGTACCGGCGTGCTGTATTCTTCAGTTAATGAGCGCGACGAATTGGGTGATAATCTTGTGCCTGATTATTTTACCAGTGTTAAACAAGGTGGGTTTTATGGTTGGCCGTATAGTTATTTTGGTCAGCATCCAGACCCGCGTTTAAAAGACAGTATGCGTAATGATTTAGTTGCAAAAGCAATTGTGCCTGATGTTACATTAGGTGCACATGTAGCTGCGCTTGGACTTACTTTTTATAATGGTAATATGTTTCCGGCTAAATATAAAAATGGTGCTTTTATTGGTGAACATGGTTCATGGAACAGGTCTCAGTTATCTGGGTATAAAGTTGTTTTTGTCCCATTTAAAAATGGCAAACCGGGGAACCCTGAAGATTTTCTTACAGGATTTTTGGCAGATGCAAATAAGGAGGAAGTGTATGGAAGGCCTGTTAATCTTACTACATTAAAAGATGGTTCATTATTATTGGCTGATGATTCAGGTAATACAGTTTGGCGTATCAGTTATAATAAATAGTTTGTTCTTGCTTCTTTGTTTAACGGATAAAGAACGATGAGCATGAAAACAGAACAACCACCAAACTCAAGCAATTCTGAACCTTTTGGATGAAAGGTTAGAAACGATAATATAAAAACAAGAATACAGGCAATAGTTTGATTTAATGTTGGCAAAGGCAATGCAGCTTTATCAATAAAATTTTTAAATTTTTCGTTGCGCCTGTAAAGCCATGGAAAAATGATAAGGTAGATAATAACACCAGCTATCAGCACATCAGTAAAAATTATTTTATTAAGTTTTTCTCCATCGAGAATCAGGTTATGAATGTTGTCTTCATCCTGTGTGTTATGTTTCTGAAAATATGCTGATGTTTTAAAATTAAAAATGCGCTGACCCCAGCTTATCTCTTCTCCAAACACAAAAAAACTACCTAACCCAATAAAAAGATATACTAAAAAGAACCATACATTTTTGCGTTTTGCATATTTAAAGAGGTAGACAATGCAAGCAATAAAAATTATGAATAGAGGAATTTCAGTCGGCCATTCTATCGGGCCATCTTCTTCAACATAAGAATTAAGAAACCAGTTCATATTAACAGCGGCAGCAATTATGCCGATAATCATTGCAACGAAAACAATGGTTAATACAAATTTTTCAACGCTGTTAAGCGGCCTTCTTTTATGAATAATTTCATTCATAAAGTAAATATCAATATTAAATTAATGATGAGTTGTTAAACTAAGATGCCTCTCCATATCAATATAAACAAAACAATACCGGCAATAATACGATACACGCCAAACATTTTAAAACCGTAGCGTTGCAAATAAGAGATAAAAATTTTAATAGCAAGCATGGCAACAATAAATGCTATAAAAGTCCCTATCAGTAATAGCTTAATATTTGTTGAATCTGTGATAATGGCCGGGTTTGTTTTATATGCCTGCAGCAATTTAAAACCTGTTGCAGCAGCCATTGTTGGTATAGCAAGAAAGAAAGAAAATTCAGCAGCCAGGCGCCTTGTTAGTTTTTGTTGCATGCCGCCGATTATACTTGCCGCACTGCGGCTGGTGCCGGGTATTAAAGCAAGGCATTGCCATAAACCAATGATAAAACTTTTGCCGAATGTGATGTTCTTTTCATCATTAATAATTGGCTTGTTAAAGACATTATCAACAAACAATAAAATAACGCCGCCAATCAACATAGTTGTGGCAACTACAGTCGGGCTTTGCAGCCACATGTCAATTTTATTACCCAATAAATAACCTAATATCAATGCAGGAATTACTGCAATTATCAACTTAAAGTAAAAGTTCCATCGGTTAAGCGGAAAGAATTTTTTATAATATAAAATGATGACGGAAAAGATAGCACCTAACTGTATAACAACTTCAAACAGTTTTACAAATTCATCAGAAGCAATGCCCATTAAGGAGCTTGCAATAATAAGATGACCTGTTGAGGAGATGGGTAAAAATTCAGTAATGCCTTCAACAATGGCAAGAATAATTGTTTGGATTAAACTCATGTATGCAGTTGGTTTATATAAACAAAAAACGGTGCTTATGCACCGCTTATTATACGTTTGGGCTTTCTTTTGACTTTTTAAAAATAGCGTAAATTTCAATCATTAAACCGGCGATAATTAATATAGGAGCAAGGGTTATTCTTGTAAAACTATAAACCACATTATAATCAAAAACATTAGGGTCTTTGCTTTTGCCTCCGGTCATTAACAGCATACCTAAAAGTACAATAGCACCACCTATCATCATCCAGGTATAATTCTCTTTAGTAAATAACACCGGTGCAACCGCAGGTTGCTTTTTTACTACAGGCATTTGTTGTTTTTGAGTTGCCGCAGGTACTGTAGTTACCGATTGCTTTTTTTGTTGTAACGGTTGCTTTTTAAATTCTGCCATTGTTTAATTATATGAGTGTTGCAAGATAAGGTTTTTGTTAGCTAATAGCCATTAGCCAAAAGCTAATAGCTTCTTAATATAAATCATCCAGTTTCATTTTTAAATATTTCAGTATGCTTCTATGCGTGCTGAAAAGAGAAATAGCCACGCCAATAAAAATCATTAACACAAAAAGAAGTAAGGTTAATGTATTATTTTGTATAGCTTTTAATTGGGGAAACTGGTTTTCTGCCCAGGCAATCAATGTAAACAAAACTGCAATAGCAATTACTGCGCTGATGATACCATTCACAACTGCTATCAAATCTAACGGCCGTGCAATAAAACTCCTCGTAGCACCAACCATTTGCATGGTTTTAATTAAGAAACGATTGCTGAACATCGCAAGCCGTATCGTAGTATCAATACTTATGATTACAATTACGCAAAGCACAATGGTTATAACAAGAAAAATCAATCCAAGCTTTGATGCGCGTTCATTTAAATTATTTACCAGCGTTGATGGATATTGCAGGTCTGTTATCTGGTTGCCATAAAGGCTCATAATGTTTGTAGAAATTTTACTCAGGCTGTCTTTATTTACATATTGGGCACGCGCATAAAAATCTATGCTTTCAGGCAGCGGGTTAAAATTTAAAATCTTATTCCAGTCTTCATTGTTGTCTTTATTCCAAATCGTTTTTGCAGCATCTTTATTTACATATTCTACATTTTTTGCAAAGGGTTGCTGACTTATATATTGCTGAATCTGTGAGATGCTGTCTTTATTAGCAGTACGCAGATAAGCGCTTATGCGTATGTTTTCTTTAAACGAATTACCTGCCTGTGCAAGGTTTAAAAATATCCAGCCCATGATACCCATAATCAGTAACACCAGTGCAACGCCGATGATGCTATATAAATAATTTGGTTTACCCCGTTTAAGCGACCTTGTTTTAACTGCCATTATGTGGTTGTAATTAAAGTATCGGCAAATGTATAGGTTTCACTTGCTTGAACAATTGTCTTAACGATAGTTTTGCACGTTAAGTACATACATGTTGGTAAAATTGCGTCACATGAAATAAAATCTTTTTTTAATTTTTATTTTAGATTTTTGAGCGACTATGGAATATAATTTTCGGAATATTGAAAAGAAGTGGCAGCAGTGGTGGCAGGATAATGAGGTTTATAAAGTAAGCAATGATTCATCAAAGCCAAAGTATTATGTGCTGGATATGTTTCCGTATCCAAGCGGTGCAGGTTTGCATGTTGGCCATCCGTTGGGTTACATTGCCAGCGATATTTATGCTCGATATAAAAGATTAAAAGGCTTTAATGTTTTGCACCCGATGGGTTATGATGCCTTTGGTTTACCTGCTGAACAATACGCAATTGAACATGGCATTCATCCCGCAATATCAACCAAACAAAACATAGAAAATTTCAGGAAGCAATTAGATAAGATTGGTTTTTGTTTTGACTGGAGCCGGCAGGTTAATACCAGCGAATCATCTTATTATAAATGGACACAATGGATATTTCTGCAACTGTTCAAATCTTATTATAATCGTACAAAAAAAAAAGCAGAAAGCATAGAATCGTTGATTGATATTTTTAAGATAGAAGGCAACACAAATCATCCGATTCCAAATTCTCAGTTCCAGATTCAGTCAACTGTCAATGGTCAACAGTCAACGGCAAATACATTTACTGCAGATGACTGGCATTCATTCGCTGAAAAGCAGCAGCAAACAATCTTAATGGAGTATCGTCTCGCTTATTGTGGTTACGGTGAAGTGAACTGGTGTGAAGTATTAGGAACTGTGTTGGCAAATGATGAAGTTATAAACGGAGTAAGTGAACGCGGCGGTTATCCGGTTATAAAAAAGAAGTTACGGCAATGGTATTTACGTATAACGGAATATGCTGACCGTTTGCTGGAAGGCTTGCAAACAGTGGACTTCAGTGATGCCATGAAAGAAATGCAAACCAACTGGATTGGTAAAAGTTATGGCGCTGAAATTGATTTTAAGATTAAAGATTATGATTCAACATTAAAAGTTTTCACAACACGTCCCGATACAATTTTTGGTGTTGACTTTATGGTAATTGCACCCGAGCATGAATTGGTTGAAAGCATCACCACACAACAACAAAAGCAACAGGTTAATGAATATCTAATCTGGGTTAAAAGCCGCAGCGACCGCGAAAGACAGGCAGAGAAAACTATATCTGGTGTTAACACCGGCGCTTATGCAATCAATCCGTTCAATCAAAAAGAAATTCCAATTTATATCAGTGAGTATGTGCTGGCTGGTTATGGCACCGGTGCAATTATGGCTGTGCCTTGCGGCGATGAACGTGACTATAAATTCGCAAAGCATTTTAATATCAATATCACAAACATAATTGGCGATAAGTTTAATGGCGAAGAAGCCAACCCAACAAAAGATGCAGTGCTGGAGAACAGTGATTTTTTGAATGGAATGATGATGCGTGATGCCATAAATATTGTTGCTGATAAATTGGTGGAGCTTGGCACTGGTAAGAAGAAAATAAATTATAAAATGCGGGATGCTGCGTTTAGCCGCCAGCGTTATTGGGGCGAACCATTTCCGATTGTTTGGAAAGATGGCACTGCTTATCCGCTTGATGAAAATGAATTGCCGTTAGAGTTGCCAAACGTTGAAAATTATAAACCCGGACCAGAAGGGGAGGGACCTTTAGCAAATGTTCCTGAATGGGCTGCCAGGAATTTAGAAACCAACACCATGCCCGGTTATGCAGGTTCTTCCTGGTATTTTTTGCGTTATATGAATCCACATAATGACGAAATATTTTGTGATAAAAAAGCAAGTAATTACTGGAACCAGGTTGATGTGTATGTTGGAGGAACAGAACATGCTGTTGGCCATTTATTATACAGCCGCATGTGGACGAAATTTTTATTCGATATTGACTCTATAATTTTTGATGAACCTTATAAAAAGTTATTGAACCAGGGAATGATTCAGGGAAGTTCGAGGTTTGTGTATAGACCTGTTGTAGTTACTCATGAAAATATTGGTTATGAACCATTCAATAAAAATATATTTATTTCATTTGGTTATGTTAGAGAAAAATCTATAAACGAAACTCAAGATATTCTGCATGAATTATTACAACCATTTAATCCTACATTGAGTAAGATCAAAGATTATGAAGCGCCTTTTATTACTGTAAACCCAATTCATGTTGATGTAAATCTTGTTGATGGAGTTGAATTAAATATTGAAGCCTTCAAAAAATCCAAAATCGAATATGCAAATGCTGAATTTATTTTAGAAGATGGCAAATATATCTGCGGTGTTGAAACAGAAAAAATGTCCAAATCAAAATTCAACACAGTTGATCCATCTGACTTGGTTGAAAAATATGGCGCTGATACTTTCCGCATGTACGAAATGTTTTTAGGTCCGGTTGAACAAAGCAAACCGTGGGATACAAAAGGCATTGAAGGTGTGCATCGTTTTTTAAGAAAATTATGGCGTTTATTTTATGATGAATTGAAAGGTAAAATATGGAA
>CAHJWK010000091.1 GCA_903642275.1 Chitinophagaceae bacterium | reverse complement strand
TTAATTTAATTTTTAATTATCCAAAGTGTTTAAAAAAGTATTAATAGCCAATCGGGGAGAAATTGCTTTACGTGTTATAAGAACCTGCCGTGAAATGGGCATTAAAACAGTTGCTGTTTATTCAACCGCTGATAAAGATAGCTTACATGTTCGCTTTGCAGATGAAGCTGTATGTATAGGCAAACCTCAAAGTAGTGATTCCTATCTCAACATTCCGCACATTATTGCAGCGACGGAAATAACCAATGCTGATGCAGTGCATCCTGGTTATGGTTTTCTCGCAGAGAACTCAAAGTTTGCACAGATATGTGGTGATCACGGAATAAAATTTATCGGCCCAACTCCTGACATGATAAATGCGATGGGTGATAAGATAACTGCAAAAGAAACCATGATAAAAGCAGGCGTGCCTGTTGTGCCAGGTGGGAAAGATTTATTAGAAAGTATTGATGAAGCAAAATCGCTTGCCAAAGAAATTGGTTATCCTGTAATTCTTAAAGCTACTGCAGGAGGCGGTGGCAAAGGCATGCGTGTGGTGTGGGAAGAATCAGAAATTGAGCGTGCTTATAACACTGCCAAAGCAGAAGCCGGTGCTTCATTTAAGAATGATGGTATTTACATGGAAAAATTTGTTGAAGAGCCAAGGCATATTGAGATACAGGTTGCTGGTGACCAGTTTGGAACGGTTTGCCATTTAAGTGAAAGAGATTGCTCTATTCAACGCCGTCATCAAAAATTAGTAGAAGAATCTCCATCACCATTTATGACGCCTGAGCTGCGCCAGAAAATGGGTGAAGCTGCTATCAAGGCAGCATCAGCAATAAGTTATGAAAGCGTTGGTACCATTGAGTTTTTGGTTGATAAACACCGCAATTTTTATTTCATGGAAATGAACACGCGCATACAAGTTGAACATTGCGTAACAGAAGAAGTAATCAATTTTGATTTGGTGAAAGAGCAGATAAAAATTGCAATGGGCGAAAAAATTACAGGTGAAAATTACTATCCTCAAATGCATGCCATTGAATGCCGTATTAATGCAGAAGACCCGTACAATGATTTCCGTCCTTCGCCCGGCAAAATAAATATTTTAAACACTCCCGGCGGTCATGGTGTACGTGTTGACAGCCATGTGTATGCAGGTTATGTTATTCCGCCTTATTATGATTCGATGATAGGCAAACTTATTGCCATAGCACGTACAAGGGATGAAGCTATTCAGACAATGTACCGTGCTTTAAGTGAATATATAATTGATGGTGTAAAAACTACTATTCCATTTCATTTGCAGCTTATGAAAAATGAAGATTTCAGAAAAGGAAACTTCACCACAAAGTTTCTTGACAATTTTAAAATGGAAGGCGCTGCCAGCTAATAAATCATTTTATATCATTTAATGAATCCTGAGAAAAATCCATGGCAGGTTGTTGCTGAAAAAAATATCTACGATAATAAATGGATTAATGTAACAGAGTTTGATGTTATAAATCCAAACGGTGGCAAAGGCATTTATGGCAAAATTCATTTTAAAAATATTGCCATTGGTATTGTACCACTGGATGAAAATTATAATACTTACCTTGTTGGGCAGTATCGTTTTACCATTAATCAATACACCTGGGAAATACCTGAAGGCGGTTGCTTAAATGAATCTCCTCTTGATGCAGCAAAGCGCGAATTACTTGAAGAAACCGGCTTAAAAGCAAACAAC
This sequence comes from Chitinophagaceae bacterium, assembly GCA_903642275.1. Taxonomy (GTDB): domain Bacteria; phylum Bacteroidota; class Bacteroidia; order Chitinophagales; family Chitinophagaceae; genus Parafilimonas. The sequence goes on along the minus strand of CAHJWK010000091.1, from coordinate 14,929 downwards.
TGGCAAAAGGTTTTAGAAATGCATTTAAGTAATTCTGTGACGGATGAACATTGCTTTGTGTTCCTTGCTAAAGAGTTAACACAGCATACTTCAATGCCTGAATCAACCGAACAACTTGTTATAAAAAAAATTTCTTTTGATAAAGTTTATAATATGGTAGTGCAGAATAAAATTACAGATTCAATCAGTGTAGCGGCAATTCTAAAAACAAAAATTTTAATTGCTGAAGGAAAGATTTAAACCTGTTTATTTTTTTTAATTATAGTTTGATAATATCTGCAAACCGGCTTCAATCCACATTCATCGCATTTAGGATTTCTTGCCACGCAAACGTACCTGCCATATAATATAAGCCAGTGGTGTGCCTTATGAATAAGCTCTTTCGGTATAAATTGTACCAGTTGTTTTTCTGCTGCCAAAACTGTTTTGGCATTTACAGTTAAGCCGATTCTTGCCGACACACGAAACACATGCGTATCAACAGCCATGTTCGGTTGTGCATCAATTACCGATGTAACAACGTTTGCTGTTTTTCTTCCTACGCCGGGCAATTGCATTAACTCTTCAACCGTCATTGGAATCTGCCCGCCAAAATCATTTAGTACCATTTGTGCCATGGCAATCAAATGCTTTGTTTTACTGTTTGGATAAGATATGCTTTTTATAAACGGTAATAACTCATCAAACGTGGCAGTTGCTAATTTTTCCTGTGTTGGATATTGTTGAAAGATGGCTGGTGTGGTTATGTTCACACGTCTATCTGTGCATTGTGCAGAAAGCATTACAGAAACAAGCAACTCGTAAGGATTATGGTACACAAGTTCAGTTTCCGCAAGTGGAATATGTTCCTGAAAATAATTAAGTGCAAAATGGAAACGTTCAGTGCGGGTCATAAAAAAATTTCTGTTCCAAGGCGAAAATACTCAGAACAGAAATTTTTTAAATTTTATTATACAGTGACCTGTTTTCGCATTGCGTAGTGCAAGATGTTTTGTATGGTTTGCTTGCGTGGAGAACTCAACTGAATTGAATTTAAACGCGCTAAAGCTTCTTTTAGAACAGCAAATTTTTCACGTAATGACCAATTAACTGAAAGCTCTTCTGCAATTAAATCCATCTTCACAACATCTAATTCCATCGCACTGTATAACAATAAATCTTCCGGAGTAAAATTTGGCATAGCCTAAGTTTTTAATGAACAAATTTTTACTCACAGAATATTGGAAATTGAAACCCGTGGGTTATTATCAAACGGAAGCAAAAATCAATTATTGCTTATCATCAGAATTTTTTGAGTATTTTCCTGAGATACCACAAAAACATCTTCGTTATTTCTTTTCAGCAAAAATTTTTCCCTGGCATATTTTTCTAAAGCTGCAGAATTATTTTGCAGATTAGCCAGGTTTTTTTTTGTTTGATCTATCTGTTCCTGGTAAAACTTTTTACTTGCCAGCAATTCATTCAACTGGCGTTTATGTTCAAGTTGCGCAAAAAAATCATTGTGATCAATAAAAAGCATTAACACAATAAATGCAACTACTGAAATAAAGTATTTGTTACGAATAATCTTAAATAAATCAGTCTTTGTAAGCATAATATCTTTCACTAAATAAAACTACAAAAAACTTAAGATTCTTATACATGCATGTGAATATGTGTATAATTTATTTGCTGAACTTAAATTTTCCTTTGGGATAGATTGCGCTCTTGCTTAACTCCTCTTCTATTCTTAAAAGCTGGTTGTATTTTGCCATGCGATCTGTTCTTGAAGCAGAACCTGTTTTAATCTGACCACAATTTAAAGCAACTGCAAGGTCTGCAATTGTAGTATCTTCTGTTTCACCACTGCGATGGCTCATGATAGTTGTATAGCCTTTTGTTTGGGCAAGCTGCACTGCATTTATTGTTTCAGTAATAGTACCGATTTGGTTTACTTTTATAAGAATACTATTCGCAATATGATTGGTTATACCACGCTGCAAAATTTTTGTGTTGGTTACAAATAAATCATCACCAACCAGCTGTACTTTATTCCCGATCGCATCAGTTAATTTTTTCCAGCCATCCCAGTCTTCTTCCGCCATTCCATCTTCTATTGATATAATCGGATATTTATTCACCCAATCTGACCAATAAGCAACCATCTCATCACTGCTTATAATTTTGCCACTGCTTTTATAAAATTTATACTGATCATTAAAATACATTTCACTGCTCGCCGCATCTAACGCGATTCCGATCTGTTCCCCCGTTTTAAAACCGGCTGCATCAATTGCCTGCAACACTGTTTCAATAGCTTCTTCATTGCTTTGAATATCCGGCGCAAAACCACCTTCATCACCCACATTTGTGCTATAGCCTTTTTTCTTTAGAACGCTTTTCAGCTTATGAAAAATTTCAACACCCCAACGCAATGCTTCACTAAAAGTGTCTGCACCAATAGGCACAATCATGTATTCCTGGTAATCTATTTTATTATCAGCATGTATGCCGCCATTTAAAATATTCATTAATGGTATTGGCAAAACAGTTGCATTTACACCACCTAAATAGCGGTACAATGGCAAATCACTTTCAAGTGCCGCGGCCTTTGCGGCAGCCATTGAAACTGCAAGAATAGCGTTGGCTCCAAGCTTGCCTTTATTATCAGTGCCATCAATATCAATCAGCTTTGCATCAATACCTGTTTGATCACTCACATCAAAGTCAGTAAGCTCTGCAGCAATAACTTTATTTACGTTTGATACAGCTTTTAAAACGCCTTTACCTGTATAAACTTTATTATCTGCATCGCGTAATTCAACTGCTTCATGTATACCGGTTGAGGCACCGCTGGGCACTGCAGCCCGACCTAAAAAACCTGCTGCTGTTATAACATCTGCTTCAACTGTTGGGTTACCACGGCTATCAAGAATTTGCCGGGCATGAATGCTTACTATGTTACTCATTTTTTATTCTTTGATTATAAAAATTTGATATGCTGTTCAAGCTGCAAACATATCGTTATACATCATAAAGAGAAACTTATTTTTCGCCATTGATTATAATTGAGGCAAAGTTCATAACAAGCCTTCCATCCGTAAGCTTGTTATTGCATATAGCATACAATTCGTCCTTAATTTTTTGCTTAGTTGTTTCATCGGCTTTGCCTAAAGCGCCAACAACCGGCGCTGCAACATCTGTCATAATTTGCCAGTATTGATCCGAAGAATCATAATTTACTTCGCCATTAATAATTTCTTCTTTCACATTTTTAAAACCTGCTGTTTCAAACAGTTCTTTAATTAAACCCGGCTTTGCGCAACGAAACATGCCCGGCGCACCTGCAGGTGGTGGCGGCATTTCAATGTTGTTTGATAACGCTTTCATAATAGTGGTTGTCCAATTATTATTTTCAGGTACGCCCCAAACTGACGTTGCTGCTTTTCCATCCTCTTTACATACACGAAACATTTCATTTGCCGCCAGCTGCATATCAGGAAAAAACATAAAACCCATGCGGCAGCTTATCTTATCAAAAAAATTATCTTCAAACGGTAAATCACTAACGTCAGCTACTTTAAACTCAATGTTTTCTATATCATGCTCATCAGCAAATTCACGCGCTACCTCAAGCATTTTATCAGCAACATCCGTGGCAAATACTTCACCCTGATTAACCATTTCAGCAATAGTAAATGCTGGTTCACCCGTGCCTGATGCGATATCAAGCACCACATCATTTGATTGTATATCCAATGCTTGTATAATAGCATCACCCATTGGTTTTAAAAAATCCATTGTAAACTCATTCCATTTTTTCCAACCACCAGAAAATTTATTCCATGTTTCTTTTTGCTGGTCACGGATAGTTTCTAATTGTGCTTCCATAAAATAATTTAAATTAAGTTATTTATAGTGGCAAAGCACTAAGGTATATAATGAACATAAATTCTATTGATAAATATCAAATAATTTAGCGCCTGATCAAAGCAATCAAAAGCATGAATGATGATAAAAATATTTTAGGTCTGCATTTACCAACTGATCCACGCTGGGTAGAGCTTGCACAAATAAGCCTTGAAGATATTTTAACTGACCACGCTTATTGTGAACAGAAAGCGGCAACAAGTTGTATTTCGCTTATACAACAATACACTGAAAAAGGTGAACTGGTGAATGCCTTATCGCCGATTGTTACCGAAGAATGGGGACATTTCAGATTAGTGTTACAGGAGCTGCGGAAACGTAATTTAAAATTGGGCAAACAACGTAAAGATGAATACGTAAACAAGTTATTGCAATTTGAAATTAAAGGCGGAAATGCAGAGAATCGTTTATTGGACAAGCTGCTGGTTTGTGCTTTGATTGAAGCAAGAAGCTGTGAGCGTTTTAAACGTTTGAGTGAACATCTGGATGATGCATACCTGCGCAATTTTTATCGCCGGTTTATGGAAAGTGAAGCCGGGCATTATGCAACTTTTATTGAGCTTGCTGAACTATATATCAATAAAGAAAAAGTGGAATCAAGATGGAATGAATGGCTTGTGCATGAAGCATCGGTCATGCAACAATTAGAGGTGAGTGGCAGCAGGATACATTGATTAATTTGATGATTACGCCAATGCAAATTTCCTGTATTGTATCCAATGGTAAAATGCAATAAATGCAGGCAGAAATATAATGGTTGATATCAAACTATTACGATAGAAAGGCAAACCAAAACTATATGATTGCCATAAGCCACTGATATCAGTATTATAACCCATTGAAGCGGCACCCATTTTCCAAACCAAAAAATTTGAAAGCAAAAAGAAAACAGTGGGAGCAATAATAGCTGAGGCAAAAATGCCAGCTGTTTTATAATTGCGAAAGCCAATGCCAAGCAATGTTATTAAGACAAGCAAAATATAATTTGTAATCTGCCCACCATAAAAACCGGCATAAGGAAAAAGATTTAACGCATATAAAACCTGTATCAAAACATCACTTAAAAACAAAGTAACTAAAGGCAATATGAATGCTTTTGTTTTATCTTTTGTTGTTATACCTGCAAACAAGGCAACAGCAATAACGGTAGTAAACCCGCTTAAATTTATTTGAGGAGCACAAATAAATTTTACAAAAACTGTTAACACAGTTAAGATGAAATAAAACAAAATTGTTTGCCTTGAAAACTTCATGAATTTAAAATTTAAAAAGCGAAATTAAAGTTTATTGATTAAGGCACAAAAGCCTTGTATGCTAATACTTTTTCACCAGCAGTAATTTTATAATTTTCGTTGGGCAATACAGCAACAGCTTCTCCTCTCTTTACATCAACAGAATTTGTTCCGGTAATATTCATTTCTCCGTCAATCATCACAATAATTTCCATTGAGTTTGATTTGAGTTGCATGCTGTCGCCTTTCTTTAATTGAATCTTTGTTATACCAAAATCATTTACAGGACACTTATAATTTAATTCACCGTTTATTAATCTTTCGCCATGCATTACGTTTGGTTCAGTACCTGCAAATTTTGTGTGTTTCATCAGTTCGTTTACATCAACATGTTTAGGCGTTAAACCACCGCGCAAAACATTATCGCTGTTCGCCATCAACTCCACGTTTTGCCCTTGTAAATAAGCATGAGGCAAACCGGCACCCTGGAAAACTGCTTCACCAGGTTCTGCTTTTACAATATTGAAAAAATAGATAGAGAAGATACCACGGTCAATGTTTTTCTCCGGTTTTTTGTTAGCATATAATTTAGAAACCCACCAGCCCGGCTCTTCTTTTGTTATCTGCTGTGTTGCTTTTTTATTAATCTCTTTTACAATCAACGGGCTTAATAACCTGTCAACCTCCTCCTGCGGTATCGTCATCACATGCTCATATAAACCTTTATAACTTTTATCAGCAAAAATTTTTGTAAACGCATTAAACTCTTTAACTGACTGCAGCACTTTAACCAACTTATCTTCACTTAAAAATCCATGCAATAACCAAAATTCACTTAATGCCACCATTACTTCAGGCTTATGATTTTTGTCTTTATAATTCCGTTTTGCATCATTTAAATCAATACCTTTTTTTTCTTCTTCTTCAAAACCTTTTTCCGCCGCTTCTTTTGTGGGATGCACCTGAATGCTCAACATATCTTTTACATCCAGTATTTTAAAAAGATAAGGCAGTTCACCAAAGTTATGTTCTGTTTTTTCACCAATTAATTGTTGAGAATTCTGGTCTATTAAGTTGTCTAATGATTCTTCTTTATCATTTACCATTAATGTTGAAGGCGCTGAATTATGTGCGCCCATCCAATATTCTGCATAAGGCTCATTATTTTTATTTTCAATGCCAAGCCAGATGGGAATATATTTATTTCCACCCCAGGCATAATGCTGTACTTTTCCATTCAGTTTTAAAATTTTATCTTGTATCATCTTAAATTTTTTAATTGAGCTGGAACAAAACTACGGGCAATAAAGGAGAAGAACTTGCAGTAAATTATCTTATTGAAAAAGGTTATGCAATCATTGAACGCAACTGGCGTTTTCGTTATGCAGAAGTGGATATTATTGCCGGAAAAAATAACCGCCTGCATTTCTTCGAGATTAAAACAAGAACATCGGATAAATATGGCAAGCCGGAAGAAAGCATGAGCCATAAAAAGATGAGTATGCTGAAGATTGCTGCAGAAGAATACCAATACCAGCATTTGGAATGGAAGTATGTTCAATTTGATGTTCTTGCTATTACAATTATAAATGATGTGCAGGTTGAATATTTTTTAATTGAAGACGTTTATTTTTAAACATGTGGGAACCATATAAAAAAAGTTACAAAGCCTATCTGCAGCTTGAAAAATCTTTAAGCGATAATTCAGTGCAGGCCTACTTACGCGACATTAATAAGCTAACAGATTTTCTTCAGGCAGAAAACAATTTAAAAGCACCTGCAGAAATTGTTTTGAAAGATTTACAACAGTTCATTTATTGGATTGCAAAGCTTGAAATAAATGCAGCATCGCAGGCAAGAATTATTTCAGGTATAAGAAGTTTTTTTAAGTTTTGTATGATAGAAAACATCATTTCAAAAGACCCTTCTGTTTTAATTGAGTCACCTAAATTAAAACGCACTTTACCAGATGTACTAAGCTTTGAAGAAATAGAAAACATCATTTCGAAAATTGATTTAAGTAAACCTGATGGCACACGCAATAAGGCAATATTAGAGACAATGTATAGCTGTGGTTTGCGTGTAAGTGAAACCATTAATTTAAAATTAAGCTGCTTATATTTCGATGTTGGCTTCATTCGCGTTATCGGTAAAGGCGATAAAGAAAGGCTTGTACCAATAGGCACAGATGCAATTAAATACATCAATATTTACAGGCAAACAATACGCAATCATACAACACCACAAAAAAATTATGAAGATATTTTGTTTCTGAATAAATTCGGTGCTGGCTTATCGCGTGTGATGATATTTTACATTATAAAAGAGCTTACCCAAAAAGCAGGCATTACAAAAAATATTTCACCACATACGTTCAGGCATTCATTTGCCACACATTTGGTAGAAGGTGGTGCAGACCTGCGTGCCGTGCAGGAAATGCTTGGTCATGAAAGCATTACCACAACAGAAATTTATACGCATTTAACAAGAGATTATTTACGCGAAACTTTACAGCAATTTCACCCGGCTTTTAAAATATAATTTCACCAAACATAATAAGCAACAAAATAAAGTTAGAAAAGCAAATGACCTTTCGTCATAAATATATAACAGGTATTCCTTTTGATTATACTTTCACATTAAATTTTAAATAGAAAATGAAAACAAGAAACCTTGGTTTAATAATAGTGATAGCGGCAATATTAATTTTAGGTGGTTGCGGTTGCAGCAGTTATAATGGCTTGGTTAAGGGTGATCAAAGTGTACAAAACTCCTGGAGCAATGTAGAAACAAATTATCAGCGAAGAACTGATTTATATAACAGTGTTGTAAAAACAATTCAGGGTTCAGCAAACTTTGAGAAATCAACTTTAACGGCAGTTATTGAAGCACGTTCAAAAGCAACAAGTGTTCAGGTTGATATAAATGATCCTAATTCACTTGCAAAATACCAGCAGGCTCAAGGCCAGTTACAAAGTGCCTTTGGAAGATTGCTTGCAGTTGCAGAAGCCTATCCGCAATTACAAACTACAAAAGCATTCCAGGATTTTCAACAACAAATTGAGGGTACGGAGAACCGTATTAATGTTGCAAGGCGTGATTATAATGATGCAGTAAATGGTTATAATTTACAGGTGCGCAGTTTTCCGAATAATATTTTTGCAGGTTTGTTTCATTTTCAAACCAAGGCTTATTATAAAGCAGATGCAGGAAGCGAGAAAGCACCTGATATTAATTTCGACATCAAATAATTTTTGCTGATGTTATCTATTTTTAAACCTAAGCAACAACAGTTTTTTTCTGCTGAAGAAGAAGCAAAAATTCTCGATGCTATTCGTGCTGCAGAAAAGGAAACCAGTGGAGAAATAAGGCTTTATATTGAAAGCAAGTGCCGCTTTGTTGATCCGCTCGATCGTGCTGTTGAAGTATTTCTTCATTTAAAAATGGATGAAACGGTCAACCGCAATGCAGTGCTGATATATGTGGCGACAGAGCACCGCCAGCTTGCATTGATTGGAGATGTTGGCATATTTGATAAAACAGGCCAACAGTTCTGGAATAGCCAGGTGAAGCTGATGTTGAGCGAGTTCAAAAAAGAAAACTATGCGGAAGGCCTGGTTGAAGTAATTCAAAAAACAGGTCACGCATTACATACGCATTTTCCTTATGACGCTGCCACAGATAAAAATGAACTGCCTGACGATATTGTTTTCGGAAGATAATTTTATAAGATGAATTATTTAAAATGAAACATTGCTTATCTATTGTTGCCTGCTTTTTTCTACTGATACATATTACTTCTGCTCAAAACGTATTAGCAAAACCAAATCCGCCAAAATTGGTAGTCGATAACGCAAATCTTCTTTCACCGGATCAGCAGCAGATTTTAGAACAAAAATTAGATGCGTTTAATGATTCAACAAGCAACCAGATTGCAGTTGTTATTATTCCTACATTAAATGATGCGCCAATCGAAGATTATGCGAATAGGCTTTTTCGTGCATGGGGCATTGGCGGCTCAAAACATAACAACGGCGTGCTGTTGCTTATTGCAGCAAACGATCATAAAATAAGGATCGAAGTTGGCTACGGTTTGGAAGGTGCGATAACAGATGTACAGTCGGCCGATATAATTGCAAACGATCTAACGCCGGATTTTAAAGAAGGCAATTATTATCACGGCATAGATGCAGCAACAACTTCAATTGCCCAGGCTGCTGCCGGTGAATACAAAGAACGTGGAACACAAAAAGAACATCACAGTGGTGGCGGAAATATACTTGGCTTTATAATAATCATCATCATTATCATTTTTGTTTTTGGAGGAAGAAATAATCGTGGTGGCGGAATGATGAGCCGACATGGTTTTGGAAGCTGGATAATACCTTCTTTGCTTTTAGGTGGTTGGGGACGTGGTAATAACAGCGGATTTGGTGGTGGTGGTTTTGGCGGAGGATTCGGCGGTGGCGGCGGTGGTTTTGGTGGTTTCGGAGGTGGAAGCAGCGGCGGCGGCGGCGCAAGTGGTGGATGGTAAGTTGAAAATTCAATAAATCTCTTATCTACAATGTTGGTTATAGGCTTTATTGCATAAGTTAGGGAAGTTTATTAACAAATCTTCACTCTAATAAAATTATTTTATTATTTGTACAAAATGATTGAGGTCTGAATTTAGTTCGCTTAAAGTAATTTGAAGTGTGTGATAGTTGTCATACAAATTTTCATGATATGCCGAAACGTTATCTGAAAACTGAAAATCAGTCTGACCAGAAACTTCATAATTCAATTTGCGGTCATGCATTTTTACAGCATGTTTTAAATCATGTACATTAATAAGCTGGATGTGCAATTGGTTTTGCAAATGTTCCAGTTCTGTTTGTTCTTCCTTGGATAATGGATGATTTACGGCTTGTTGTAATCTTGATTGCAGTTGGCGCAATTCATCACGATGAGAACGCAATGTTTCTCTCCAATCATTACATTCCGTTGTAAGTTGTGACATTTCTGTTTGAACCATGGGATAAAATTTAAGTGAGAAAATTCCTGATTAATCAGGACAATCGCACAACTAATGTAGAATTAATTTTTAAAAAGACAAGCTAAATTTTTGCAGAAGGGAATATTTCTAACTTTATGAACTGTAAATTTCTTTAAGACTTAATTGCAACTCCAGATATGGCAAGTTAATAGTTGCATCGGACTGATTATATGTTTTGCTTTGCCAGTTGTTTTGTTCATTACAGCTTATAACAATTACTTCCTGTTTATCCTGTTCTACAATTAAGTAAGATTTTAAAGAAAGGAAATTTTTGGTAATGGATAAGCTTATCAACCATATCTGTTTTTCTTGTTGAATCGGGAGTTATTTCAGCAAGAAGTTGCGGTGAAATTGAATATAACGTGTTTCATTGCTTCTCGCCTTGTTAGTTATAACTATATCAGGATAAAAGTAAATAGGTTCATCAGGCATTTTCACTTCATATTTTTCATAAAGATGATAAAACCTTTTGGCCGCAATTCTTTCCGAAAAAAGATGTAAGAGATTCTGACAAATTAAATTATGGATATCTAATGCACCGCTCATTTCATATAGACTACCGTTAATAAATTCATGACGAACCTCGCTGCTTTCTTCAAACAGTATAAACTCTTCAATACTGAATTTTTTATCTTTCAACACTGGTTGCATATTTCAAATTTATTTATTTTTTAAACATTATTTTTTAATGCTTGTTAAATAGTAAAGCATTTACAATGGTAACAGTTTTATTAACCGGCGGCACAGGAATGATAGGCACACAGCTTCAGAAACACCTGTTAAAAAACGGCTATTCGGTTATTGTGTTAGATAGAAGTGATTCAAAAAATAAGTCAGCAAACAATAATGTATCTTATGCAAAATGGAATGTAGAAAAAGGTGATATTGATAAAGATGCCGTTGCATCCGCAGATTACATTGTTCATCTTGCAGGAGCTAATGTTGCAAAAAAAAGATGGACGGATAAACGCAAAAAAGAAATTGTTGAAAGCAGAACAAAGAGTGATGAGTTGCTGGTTGCATCACTAAAAGAAATTCCTAACAAGGTAAAAGCAGTTATAAGCGCATCAGCAATTGGCTGGTACGGTGCTGATACATATCAGTCAATACAAAATGATTTTAAAGAAACCGAACCGGCAGCAAAAGATTTTTTAGGCGAAACATGCAGGCTTTGGGAAGCTGGCATAAAGCCGGTTGAACAATTAAATAAACGTTTAATTATTTTAAGGTTTGGCGTGGTATTAAGCAATGAAGGTGGCGCTTTACCTCAATTTAAAAAGCCTTTAAAGTTTGGTACGGCGGGTATTTTAGGCAATGGCAAACAGGTTATAAGCTGGATACATGTTGATGATTTATGCCGCCTGATTTTATTTACAATTGAAAAGCAAAATCTATCAGGAGTATTTAACGCTGTGGCGCCGCAAACAATAACCAATAAAGAATTCACGCTGCAGCTTGCTAAACAAATGCACGGTAAATTTTTTCTGCCTGTGCACGTGCCTGCGTTTGCTTTAAAATTAATGATGGGTGAAATGAGTACAGAAGTTTTAAAAAGCGCAACAGTGAATGATAATAAAATAAAAATTGCCGGCTTTAAATTTTTGTATCCGGATGTTGAAGTGGCTTTAAAAGATTTGGTTAGTTGACACATACATCTTCTTAATTCAAGTATTGCCTCATACATCGTACATCGTAAATTGTACATCATACTTAATTACTACCTTGCCTTAAATTTTTAAAATGAATTTCGTTCAGAATTTCTGGTGGCTGTTAATTGTAGTATTTATTATTTTCAGCGGGCTTGTAACAGTTAATCAGGCTACAATTGCAGTAATAACAATGTTTGGAAAATACCGTCGTATTTTAAGGCCTGGATTAAATTTTAAAATACCGTTGCTCGAACAGATTTATCGCCGCATCAGCATACAAAACCGTTCTGTGGAGTTAGAATTCCAGGCTGTAACGCAAGACCAGGCGAATGTGTACTTCAAAAGCATGTTATTGTATGCAGTTATGAACGCAGATGAAGAAACCATAAAAAAAGTAGCATTTAAATTTATTGCTGATAAAGATTTAATGCAGGCTTTAATAAGAACGATTGAAGGCAATATCCGCTCTTATGTAGCAACTAAAAAACAGTCTGAAATTTTAGGTTTAAGAAAAGACTTGGTTGAATCTGTAAAATTTGAAGTTGACCATGTGCTCGAAGAATGGGGTTATCATTTACTTGATTTGCAGATAAATGATATAACATTTGATAAAGTGATATTGGATAGCATGAGCCGTGTGGTTGCCAGCAATAATTTAAAAGCGGCGGCAGAAAATGAAGGCCAGGCTTTGTTAATTACAAAAACAAAAGGCGCGGAAGCAGAAGGTAACGCCATTAAAATTTCTGCTGAGGCAGAACGTGAAGCTGCCCGCTTACGTGGTCAGGGTGTGGCATTGTTTCGTGAAGAAGTAGCAAAAGGTATGAGCCAGGCAGCAGAACAAATGAAGCAGGCAAACCTTGATACGAACATGATTTTGTTCAGCATGTGGACAGAAGCTATAAAGAATTTTGCTGAAGCAGGCAAAGGCAATATGCTGTTTTTAGATGGCAGTACAAACGGCATGCAACGCACAATGGAACAGTTAATGGGTTTATTAAAAATGAATGGCACACAAACCGATGACAGGCGTTGATAAAGTTAATGTTGATTATTGATTTATAACTCATCATTCATAACTCATAATTATTTGTGTTGCCTGAACAGCCATTCCATCATGTGCTCATCACTGTAAGCTGCAAGCCATGAGAAGTGCCCTGTTTCAGGATAAATTGTAAGTCCGGGATGCGCACCGGCTTTCATCAATGCTGCATTCATGTCAACAGAATTTAAAATATTAACTGCCGGGTCTTCAGCACCATGAAAAATCCAGATAGGAATATGTGCAATGATGGGTGCTTTTGAAACATCACCGCCTCCACAAACAGGCACAGCAGCCGCAAACATATTCGGGTAGCGTTCAATAGCATCGTATGTTCCGTAACCACCCATTGATAAACCTGTGATATAAATGCGGTTTGTATCAACAGGAAGTTTGGTTATTGATTCACGAATCAATCCAATCAGTAATTGCATTGGCTTGCTAGGTGTGGGTTGCATTTGATTCCTTGTCCGGTCTGCAAAATTTGCCCAGCCTTCATTTAACGGACATTGCGGTGCAATTACAAAACAGGTATGCTCCACCATATTTTTATCTGTTACAAAATTCTGAACACCCCATTTTAACTGCGCTTCGTTATCACTGCCTCTTTCGCCGGAACCATGCAAAAAAATTACCAGCGGGTACTTTCGCAGCGTATCCGCATCAGGAAACAGCAACCTGTAGTTTAAAGTATCGCCATTATTTATAAATTGATTTTTGCTGAAACGTTCTGATTGTGCATGCAGGTTAGCGTAAGAAAAAGCCGTTACACAAATTAATAAAATGGCAATCTTTTTCATAATCGGTATTTGCAATGAAAATAGTAAAACTTGGTAAGTATGCTACTTTTATGTAGCAATCTATTTCTAATTCGTCCATTACCAGGGCCATATACTGCAACAGTGCAACTAAATGCCACCAGCAAAAAACAATTCAGGAAAAATGATATTACTATTATAACAGACCTTGATGAAACTGCTTTAGATAACAGTTATTTAGAAGCGCAGCTGATGAATGAAAATAAAACCTGGAACCCGCTTGATTGGTTTAAATGTACAGCTTATCTAATGCAACAGCTGTACCCGGTGCTGTTGCATTTTTACAATATGCAAAACAAAAAGTGGCAACTATATTTTATATAAGTAACAGGAGTGTTATTGAAGTTGCATCAACACTTATCAACCTTAAAAAACTGCAATTACCTGACGCAGACACAAGCCACATGCTGTTTTTTTCAAACACTTTATCAAAAGAAATAAGAAAGCAAAAGGTGATGAGGAATTATAACGTTGTGATATTGCTTGCGATAACCTGAATGATTTTATGCAGGAGTTTGAAAATAAGAACATTACCGACCGTTTTGCAGAAACAGATAAAACTAAAGATGACTGAGGTAAAAAATTTATTGTGTTACCCAACCTAACCTACGGTGAGTGGGAAAGTGCATATTAGAATTATCAAAATGATTTATCTTATGAAGGTAAATTAATCATGTTACGTGCATTAGTAAAAGCTGAAGATAATGTATAGTAAAAAGTATATTAACTCAGGTTATTTATTTCAATCAATTCAGTACAAATTCTTTCGACTGTAGTTGTTAAAGGTTGATAAAGAAATGAGGGAAGTGCAGTTAGTAATTTGCTGTTATAAAAATGCACAACAGCCAAAGCAGTATCGGCTGTTTCTTTTGTAATGAACGGCGCTTTACCGGTAAATAAACTTCGTACAGCTTCAGCACGCCATACAACACCAGCCATAAACGGCGTAATTTTTTTATGTGGCGATTTCTTATTGAAAGCTTCAGCAATCATATTAAACAAAGCTTTGTAAGAAATATTTTCAGCACTTATAATAAAACGTTCGGCTGAAATATCGCTGTTCATTAATGCAACCATTGTTTTAACAACATCGCACACATCAACAAAACCTGTTACGCCTTCAGAATAATAAGAAAACTCATTATACACCATTTTAAAAATTTCTGATGAACCGTTATTCCAATCACCTGCACCAAGTATAATTGAAGGATTAATAATTACAGCATCTAATCCTTCGCCAATGCCAC
>CAHJWK010000090.1 GCA_903642275.1 Chitinophagaceae bacterium | reverse complement strand
ATGGGGGGGTACACAGGATTTCGGAAACATTATTAAAGACCTTAACCCGGATGATTATGAAAGCATAACTGTTTTAAAAGGTGCTGCGGCATCAGCTTTATATGGCTCAAAAGCTTTAAATGGCGTTTTGCTTATTACTACTAAAAAAGGTACGGCAAGAAAAGGTTTAGGTGTTTCGGTTGCGCACAACGAGTCTTACGATAAGGCTTATAAAGGACCTGATTTTCAAAATGAATATGGTGGTGGTATTTCTACCAAATTTGCAACAGATGCACAGGGTAACAGGGTGGTGGATCCGTCTGCATCAGCATATAATGACCCTGATGGTGCTTTTTCTTTTGGACCTAAATTCGATGGCAAACCTGTAAAAGATTTAGATGGCAGAATTGTTCCATGGGTAGCTAACAAACCTTTGGATTTTTTCCAGACAGGAAAATATATAAATACTAATGTAGCAGTTGAAGGCGGTACAGATAGGAGCACTTTTCGTTTTTCTTATTCCAATTTATATAACAGTAGTGTGGTGCCAGACAACTATTTAAAAAGAAATAGTTTTAGTTTAAGGGCTACGCAAAAAATATCTAAGTTTATAAATTTAGATGCAACCGTAAATTATACCACTAATAAAATTTTAAATCCGATTAATCAGGGTGGAAATAACAGCCCTTTATTTGCGTTTACTTATCTTGCTCCAAGAAATGCTGACCTGAATTATTATCGCACACATTACATTGATTCAGCAAACGGCGGCTTGAGAAATTTCCGTACGAACTATACGAACGATCCTTATTTTCTTGCTTCAACATATTGGAGCTTTTTTGCAAACCAAGTAACGAGAACTGAAAATAATTTCCTTGCAAATGTAGATGTTACAGCTGCTATAACTCCTTTTTTGAATTTATTGGTTAGGTCTAATATAAATACTTATAGCGATAACACACAGTCTAAAAATCCTGGCTATTTACCCGGTTTTACAGGAGAGGGAAAAGCTTTATTTAATACTGTTCCTAATTACCAGATTGACCAGAATAATTATAAAAATATTAGAGAGCAACTCTTGTTGACTTTTTCAAAAGATTTAAATAAAGATTTTAATTTAAATGCAACAATAGGTGGTGAAGTGCAAAGAAGTTTCGGCGGAATTTTCAGCAGGGCATTCACGAATGGCGGTTTAACAACACCAGGCATTTATACGCTCTCAAATTCTATCAACGCCCCAACAATTTATATTAATAATCTTAACCAGGGCGCCCCGGTAACAATCCGTAAAACAATTACAACTTCTGATTATTTCTACGGCGATTTATCATGGAAAAATATGCTGACGCTAAACTTTAGTGTAAGAAACGATTTGTCTTCGGCATTAACTTATGCAGATGGTCATGGAGATTATTCCTATGTGTATCCAAGTGTTGGCTTAGCCTGGGTTTTTACAGAATTGCCTTACTTTAAAAATTCCAATTCTATTATTTCATTTGGCAAGCTTAGAGCAAGTTTGGGCTATACCGGTTATCCTGCTACACCATGGGTTACAAATCAAACCGGCAATTACGGTTTAACAGGAACATTTAATAATAACGGCACCAACAATCAACAGGTATACACTTTTAACGGAAGCACATTACCAAATTCTAATTTGAAAAATGAATTGAACCGTGAATTCGAATTTGGAACTGATATTAGATTCTTCAATAACAGGTTAGGTTTTGATATTGCTTATTACAAGAAGAACACCTTCAACCAGATTATAAGTTTGCCTGCATCCGTTGAAAGTGGTGTAAGTTCAAAACTTATTAATGCAGGTAATATTCAAAACCAGGGCATTGAGGTATTATTAACCGCTACACCTATAAAAACAAGAAATTTCAATTGGAATACTACCGTTTCCTACACAAGAAACAGAAACAAGATTATCTCTTTAGCGCCGGGCGTAAACTCTTACCAGTTAGAGCTTGCTTTTGGTGCTGATGTAGTAGCTGAAGCAATTCCAGGTTCAACTTATGGTACTGTTCTTTCCGGTTCTGCATTCGCAACTTACCAGGCTAAAGATGCAAGCGGCAATAACATAAGTAATCCTAATAATGGCAAACGTGTTATTGGCAGTCCGCCACTTCGTGATTATGAAGCCGGTGGTGGTCAGTATTATACTTTCCTTCGTTCACAGGATTATGATGGTTCTCAAAAAACACTGGGTAATATAATGGAGAAATATCTGTTCGCTACAACGCAGGAATTTGATTACAAGGCCTTTAATCTCAGCTTTCAGATAGATGGAAAAATTGGCGGGTTAATGGCTTCAGCTACTGATCAGTATGGCGGACAAAGCGGTGCATTTAAGTCTTCTCTTTTTGGAAGAGATGCTGAACATGGTGGCGTTACTTATACTGATGCAAGTGGTGTAAAGCATGACGATGGAATTATTCCTGACGGAGTACTTAATACTGATATCTCTGTTACATCCGGTGGCCAAACTGTAAATCTTGGCGGAATGACTTATGCTGATGCAGTTAGCAAAGGATACCTAAAACCAATTCCCGCTTATGCTTATTATTACAATTTAACAACATGGGCAAGCGGTATCAGGGCTTATTCAGTTTTTGAAAATTCATGGGTGGCTTTAAGACAGGTTTCGGTTGGTTATAATTTACCATCGAGTATAAGCAAAAAATTAAGTGTAAATAATTTGCGTGTTTCTCTCATTGGCAGAAATATTGGCTATTTGTATAAAACAGCCAAAGACGGCATCAACCCTGAAGGAACATATAACAATGATGCATCCGGATTTGCTGAATATGGTGGATTGCCATATGTAAGGAGTCTTGGATTTTCTATTAATGCAAATTTTTAATTACTTAAGCAAACAATTATGAAACTATATAAATTAATAATTCCGGTTTTAGCTTTCTCCATTTTACAATCATCATGTAAAAAAGAAACTTTCGTAAAGGCAAACATTGATCCCAATGTTTTATATGGGGTTGACCCGGCTGACCAATTTCAGGCAGCTGCAGCAGGAAGCCAGGATGATTTTGAATATTATTATGATGTATACAGAAATGAAATGCCGTGGATGCAATACTTAACAGGCAGCTCTGGTAATGGTAATAACTTTACCGGCATAGGCAGTAATTTTAATTACAGGTACAGCAAAGTGTTTTATGGCCGTGTTGGTCCTTACTTGTCTGATATACCTGTACTGGTTTCTAAAATGAGTGCAGATGCACAAGCTGCAAGGGTATATGAAATAAATATTGCTTTAATATTTAAAGCATTTTATGCTTTTTATGTGAGTGATATCAATGGCAGCATTCCTTACACACAGGCTTTCCAGGCAAGGTATGGAGGTACATTAACGCCTGTTTATGATCGCCAGGAACAATTGTTTGACACTTTAGATTTACAAATAAAATCGGCGGTAGCTACTTTAAAAACACCTCAAACTGTAACGCAAACTTTATTCGGTGCTAAAGATCCTTTCTTTGGATCTTCAGCAGATGAAGCTGCAGAGTGGATAAAGGCAGGCAACGCTTTACGTTTAAAAATTGCCATGCGTTTAATGAAACGCGATCCCGCAAAATTAAAATCAATAGCAACTGAGGTTTTAGCAGATGCAAACCAGATGTCTTCGGTTGCTGATACATGGATGCTGAATGTTGGTTCTACATATGCAGATGGAAGTGGTAACTATAGTCCAAATGGTTTTGTAGCTGCACGGCCAATGGTCGAATTTTTTAAGGCACACGCTGACCCGCGTTTGCGTGTTTTTTATCGCGTAAATAAAGACAGTGATTATGTGGGAAGCTATACCAGTCCTGATGCTGCACATTCTCCGGCAAACGCTGCCTTATATACCGTAGCGGATACATTATCAGCCATACAACACAGGTTGTTTACACCGAATTTTGATGAGATGGATGGTAATGGAGCAGGTACAGGCAATGGTTTCTTTCCTTTTTTAACGTATGCAGAATATTGTTTTATACGCGCTGAATTAGGAGCAAGAAACATCACTTCAGATAATGCTGCAACCTGGTACACAAAAGGCGTAATTGCCTCTATTACTTTTTATGATCAGCGTGCAACTGCAGCAGGTATTTCTAATTATGTGGCAGTAACACAAACTGAGATAAACAACTATCTTGCTTCAACGGGTATTGTATTCGATGCATCCAAAGCAGTTGAACAAATTGCCTGCCAGGCAAATATTGATTTTTACCGCCAGCCAAGTGAAGCATGGGCATGGTGGAAGAGAACCGGTTATCCAAACAGTACATCTGTATTGCAATGGGAAGTATTAACCTCTAATGGTTCTGTTCTTACATTGCCAAGAAGAGCACCGCTTTTCAATCTTCCTCTTACAGATGCTAATTATGCAAATCAGCAGGCTGCATTTTCAGACATGGAAAAAGACCCGGGTTTCGGCCAGCCAAACGATCCATCTGGGCGCGTTTGGTGGGATGCAGAATAACTTTTAGATAATATAAATCTCCGGATGTTTTATACGTCCGGAGATTTTATTTTTGAAGAAGAATGTGTGCAATGAAAAAAATGTGGGTTAGAATTTATTTACTTTTTTTTCTTTTAATTTATGGCAGTTTGTTATTTGCGCAACAGGAAAGCAATACATCATTCAGCCGTTTATATATATCTTCTGTTCAGTTAATACGCATCACACAAAATCAAACAACAGCATCTAGAATTTTTTTATCAGGCAAGCCTCTGCAACTGTTTATTTTTTTATCACCTGAATGCCCGATGAGTAAAAATTATACACTGACCCTGAATAAAATGTTTCATCAATACAATAACCAGGTTGAGTTTTATGGATGCATATCCGGCAAAGGGTTTACTACTGTTGAAATTCAATCTTTTATCAAAACTTATAAAATTGCGTTTCCATTATTTGTTGATGTTGATAAAAAATTTACAAACTATCTTAAAGCTACTGTAACACCCGAAGTATTATTGCTTAATAATAATGGTGAACTTGTTTACAGCGGCGCTATTGATAACTGGCTTGAAGATACAGGCAAGCAAAGAGTAGATGTTACAAAACATTATTTGATGGATGCTATTGAAGCATCCCTAAGTAATAAAACGGTTGCTGTAAAAAAAACGAAAGCATACGGATGTTTAATAAATGATTATTGATGCAAAAATTTATTTTATTTATTTTATTAGCTGCATTTGTTTTAAAAGCACATGCGCAGAATATTACTTATTACAAAGATGTTGCGCCCATCATTCAAAGCAAATGCAGCAGTTGCCATAAACCCGGCGAATCTGCGCCGTTTTCTTTACTAACATATAATGATGTAGCCAAGCGTGCAAGCTTTATAAAAAAGGTTGTGCAATCCAAATACATGCCACCCTGGAAAGCTGATAACAGCTACGTACATTTTGCCAACGACCGGTCTTTATCACAAACAGAAATTAATACAATTGTAAAATGGGTTGATAGTAAAGCTCCTGAAGGTGTAGCAACAACAACTGCAAAAAAAGAAAATGCTGTTAGCGGAACAATGTATAACCGCAAGCCTGATTTGGTTTTGATGGCGAAGGATACTTTTCACGTTCAAGGCAATAACGCAGAAATATTTACCATCTTTAAAATTCCATTTGAATTAAAAGATTCTGAAAACGTTGAAGCCATTGAATTTTTCAGCAACGATAAAAAATTAATTCATCATGCCAACTATGCTGTGCATCCCGTTTTAGATACAGGTATTGACATTTATAAAACAGCATCTTTTTTAAATCTGTCTGAAGACGACAGAACAAAAGCAGACCAGTATAAGCCATATCAAAAAGAAATAAGTTTTTATGGCGGCTGGATTCCGGGTTCAAGCTATGAGTCATATCCAAAAGGCTTTGGCTGGGTTATGCCAAAGCGTGGTGTTATTTTATTAACTGTACATTTTGCGCCTTCTGCAATTGATACCAACAGCATTTCCGGTGTAAATCTTTTCTTTACTAAAACACCTGTGCAGCGAAAAGTAAAAGTAATCAGCTTTGGTTCCGGCGGCATTGGTGAAAAAGAAATCTATCCTGATTTTTATATCGAGCCTAATAAAATAAAAACTTTTCATCTTGATGTAACTAATCCGGGAGAAGATTTTTCAATCATGTATGTGTGGCCGCACATGCATTATCTCGGTAAAGAATTTACTGCATATCTAACAAAACCAAATGGTGATACGGTGAAGCTTGCGCATATTCCCAACTGGGATTTTCGCTGGCAGGAAATATATAAATTTAAGCACCTCGTGCATGTTCCGCAAGGCTCAACAGTGCATATAACCGGAACGTATGATAACACAACGAATAATCCTTTTAATCCGCATAGTCCGCCGTTAACCGTTTGGTCGTTTGGTGATATGTATTCATCTGATGAAATGATGACGCTGCTGATGGTTTTTTTGCCGTATAAAAAAGGTGATGAAAATATAAGTTTGCAATAAATAAATTGATATGAGATTAAATCAATTTAAAATAAAAAACTTTTTACTTTGGTCTATAATATCCTTCGCAACCGCATTACTTACAGGATGGGGGTTGTTTGAAAGTATTACCAAACATATTTTTTCGCAGTCTGTAACTATGTCCATCTTTTTTGCTTTTTCAACTCAGTTGTCTTTTAAAACAAAAAATAAAATTCTTTAGCTAACAAGCATGAAATGTTTAGTTACAATATTTTTTTTTATTACTTTTTATGCTCACTCACAAAAAGCTAAACCGCCTTTATTCACTTTGATGAATGCAAAGCAAACCGGCGTTTCATTCATCAATAATATAAAAGAAGATGATTCGCTGCATGTGCTGCGCTATGAATATTTATACAATGGGGCCGGTGTTGGCGTAGGTGATTTTAATAATGATGGCTTACCTGACATTTTTTTTTCATCAAACACCTCATCAAACAAACTATTTATAAATAAAGGCAATTTCAAATTTGATGATGTAACGACGCAGTCAGATGTTACAGGCAATGGCACATGGAGCACAGGAGTAAGTGTTGCAGATGTTAACGGTGATGGATTGCTGGATATTTATGTTTGTCATTCCGGTTATTACAATGACCCGAATAAATTATGTAACGAGTTATTCATCAACCAGGGAATAAAAAACGGCATTCCTGTTTTTAAAGAAATGGCAAAAGAATATGGACTTGATGCTTCGGGCACACAAAGTACACAAGCTGTTTTTTTTGATTATGATAAAGATGGTGACCTGGATATGTTCCTGCTGAACCATTCCATCAATACATTCGATCCTTTTACAAACACAAGCAAAATAAGATCAACACCTAACTTAAATTATGGTAATCGTTTGTTTCGTAATGATAAAGATGCATCAGGCAAAATGCATTTTACGGATGTTACACTTCAGTCAGGCATAATTAACAATGCACTCAACTTTGGTTTAAGCGTAACAGTAAGTGATGTTAATAAAGATGGCTGGCCTGATATTTATACAACAAGTGATTACACTGAAAAAGATTGCTATTACATCAATAATCATGATGGCACTTTTACGGAATCATTAGAAAAATCATTTGCACATATCTCCAAATATTCAATGGGCGCAGACATTGCCGATTATAATAATGATGGCCGCCCTGATGTGTTTACATTAGATATGTTGCCGGAAGATAATCATCGCCAGAAATTATTAAAAGGCCCCGATGATTTTGACCAGTATCATTTGCTGGTTGATAGCGGATTTTATTATCAGCAAATGCGCAACATGCTGCAGTTGAATGAAGGTGAAGATGAAAATAAAAATGTCCGCTTCAGTGAAGTTGCACAGTTAGCCGGCGTTTCAAATACAGACTGGAGCTGGAGTGGCTTGTTTGCAGATTTTGATAATGATGGATGGAAAGATTTGTTTATCACTAATGGTTACCTGCGTGATTATACCAACATGGATTTTTTAAAGTATGCAGTTGCGGATGCAAAAATTGAAGCTGCAAAAAATGGTAATCAGAATTTTCAAACATATAACCTTGTTCAGAAAATGCCTTCGAATAAATTAAGCAATTATATTTTTCGGAACAATCATGATCTCACTTTTAATAATGAAACCAATGATTGGGGCATGAATAAACCGACCGTTTCAAACGCTGCAGCTTACGAAGATTTTGATAATGATGGAGCGCTTGATTTGGTGGTGTGCAACAACAATGAACCTGCACTTTTATATCGCAATAATGCGAATGATATGTTGCATCATCATTACATAAAACTGCAATTGATTGGTGAAGGCATGAACACAAAAGCCTATGGTGCAAAAGCAGAAATTATAACGCCGGACAGCAATACGCAATACCAGGAATTATACCCTGTTCGTGGTTACCAGTCAACCGTTACACAGGACTTGATTTTTGGTGTATCGCAAAACACCATCATCAATGAAATAAAAATTATATGGCCTGATGATAAGCAAACCATTTTAAAAAATGTGAAAGCAGATCAAACTTTACAATTAAAACAAAGTGATGCGAAACCTGCTTTAACTTCAACAAAAGATTCAATAAAAATATTTAAAGATGTAACAACTAGTTCAGGTATCAGTTTCAAGCATCATCAGAATGATTTTATTGATTTTAAATCTGAGCCATTGTTGCCTTACCAGTTATCAAAACAAGGCCCGGCGCTTGCCAAAGCAGATGTAAATGGCGATGGTTTGGAAGATATTTTTATTGGCGGCAACATCAATCAGTCTTCAAAATTATACTTGCAAAATAAAGATGGTAGGTTTTATAAATCATCTTCACAACCATGGTATATTGATTCTGCAAGTGAAAGTGTGAATGCTGTTTTTTTTGATGCAAATAATGATGGCTTTACCGATTTATATGTAGTAAGCGGCGGTAATGTGTATGATGATAATTCACCGGAATACCAGGATCATTTGTATATAAATGATGGGAAAGGAAATTTTACAAAAGTCACAAACGCTTTGCCGGCAATGCTTTCAGGCAAGTGTGCAGTTGCTGTTGGCGATTTTGATAATGACGGATATTTAGATTTGTTTGTTGGTGGCAGAAATGTTCCCGGTTCGTTTCCGCTTGCATCAAAAAGTTATTTATTGCATAATGATTCAAAGAATGGCAGCATACATTTTACGGATGTGACGGATGATGTTTGCCCTGCTTTGCGTTTGCCAGGCATGGTAACAGCAGCTTGTTTTGCAGATATAAATAAGAATCATTATCCTGAATTATTAATTGCAGGAGACTGGATGCCAGTTATGCTCTTTAATAATAATAAAGGAAAGCTGGAGGATGTATCCGGTAAGTCAGGTTTATCAAACTTAAATGGCCTGTGGGCATCTATAACTGCCGCTGATGTTGATGGTGATGGGAAAACAGATTTTATTGTTGGCAATTGCGGTTATAATAACCAGTTTAAAGCAAGTCAAAAGCAACCAATGACAATGTATGCAAGCGACTTTGATAATGATGGGCTGATTGATCCTATAATTTGTTATTACGTTGATGGTAAGAGTTACCCGATGGCGTCAAAAGATGAATTGCTTGATGAAATTCCATCACTCAAAAAAAAGTATATTAAATACAATGATTATGCTGATGCCACCATCAACGATATTTTTTCAGCAGACCAGGTTAAACAAGCAAAAGTTTTAAAATGCGATCAATTTGCTTCTGGAATTTTATATAATAATGGCAACAATAAGTTTGAGTTTAAAGCCTTTCCACTGAAGGCGCAGTTTTCAAAAATATATGGAGCTGTGGTTGATGATTTTGATGATGATGGTGTAAAGGATATTTTAATTGCCGGAAACTATTTTTCATATAAAACACAATTGGGAAGAGATGATGCCAGCGTTGGTTTATTGTTAAAAGGTGCTGGCAACAGAACATTTAAACCTGTTGATCCGCATATAAGCGGTTGTTATATCAGTGGCGATGTGCGGGCAATAACTCAAATTAAAAATAAAAAAGATAATTTAATTATAGCCGGTAAAAACGGAGATGCAGTGCAGGTTTTAAAATGGAGTGTACAATGAAATTTTTTTGTGTACTGATAATAATGTTGCTGCCGCAGTTTTTTACTTACGCGCAAATAAAAGATTTTGATGAAGATGCAGCACCATTGCATCGTGCAGAAAAAGCATTAACGGATGTAATTGTGCATGATATATTTTCTTCTCCAGTTGCCAGCCGAATTTATGTATATGCGAACATGGCCGCGTATGAAGTGTTGATAGTTCAAAACAAAGCGTATGCTTCCTTACAAACGCAGTTAGATTCATTTCCAAAACTTCCTGTCCCCCAAAATAAAATTTCTTTTTCGCTTTCATCTGTCTATTCTTTTTTATTGGTTGGAAAACAACTGGTGTATTCTGATAGTGCTTTGCAGGATTCTTTGAATAATATTTTAAAATGGTACAGTAATAAAAAAATTGACGTAGCAGTTTATAAAAATTCATTGCATTATGGAATACAAATCGCAGACAGTATCATCAGCTATGCGGCAAAAGATCATTATAAGCAAACAAGAAAGTTGCGGCGTTATGCATATTTAAAAGAAGATGGAAAATGGAGCCCGACGCCACCCGGTTACTTCGCCGCCATAGAACCTTACTGGAATAAAATAAGATGCCTTACGCTTGATTCTGCAAATCAATTCATACCAAAAAAAGTAGTGACTTTCAGCAAAGACTCTGGTAGTGATTTTTATAACCAGGCTTATAAAGTATATGCAACAGGAAACAATTTAACAACAGAACAAAAAGCTATTGCAAGCTTTTGGGATTGCAATCCTTTTGACTTAAGTACAAATGGACATTTATATTTCGCATCAAAAAAAATTTCACCCGGCGGTCATTGGATAAATATTACTGCACTCATTTGTAAACAAACAAATAGCGATATTGTAAAGTCGTCTGCTGCTTATACATTGGTTTCAATTGGCTTGTTTGATGCTTTTATTAGTTGCTGGGATGAAAAATATAGAAGCAACAGCATTCGCCCGGAAACGTATATCAATAAATATATTGATGAGAACTGGCGGCCTTTATTGCAAACACCACCGTTTCCTGAATATACCAGCGGGCATAGTGCAATATCAACTGCAGCCTCAATAATTCTTACAAAAATTTTCGGCGATCATTTTTCTTTTGATGATTACACGGAGCAGGAATTTAATCTGCCCACACGACATTTCAATTCATTTATCGAAGCAGCCAATGAAGCGGCTATCTCAAGATTTTATGGTGGTATTCATTACCAGTCTGCTATTGTAAACGGGCAGGATCAGGGCCATAACGTTGGTGAACTTGTTTTGCAAAAAGTGCATTTAAAAAAAGACAATTCATTTTAAAATGATTATAAAGATTGTGTCTAAAAAAGTTTTTTTACCGGTGGCTGTTTTATTGAATACTTTATTGTTATATGCTCAGGTAAAACCACTGTTTCCAATACCTTCTCAACGCCAGCAGCAACATAGCGAAATGGAGTTTTATATGTTTGTTCATTTCGGTCCGAACACATTTACAGATTTGGAGTGGGGCAAAGGAACAGAACATGAAGAAGTTTTTAATCCCTCAGAATTAGATTGTAATCAATGGTGCAGAATTGCAAAAGCGGCGGGTGCAAAAGGCATTATCATCACCGCAAAACATCATGATGGATTTTGTTTATGGCCAAGTAAATATTCAACGCATACAATTGCATACAGCAAGTGGAAAAATGGTAAAGGCGATGTTTTAAAAGAGTTGAGCAAAGCATGCAAAAAAAATAATTTAAAGTTTGGTGTATATCTGTCGCCGTGGGACCGTAACCATCCTCAATATGGAACGGCAGCATATAATAATGTATATATGAATATGATGAAAGAAATCGTGCATAACTACGGTCCTTTATTTGAGTTTTGGTGGGATGGTGCCAATGGTGAAGGCCCAAATGGCAGGAAGCAAATGTATGATTGGCATCGTTTTGAAAGTACATTGCGTACAATCGCTCCGAATACATGCATCTTTAGTGACATCGGCCCTGACCTTAGATGGGTGGGTAATGAAGAAGGATTTGCCGGAACAACTGATTGGAATTTGCTGGACACTGCCGGATTCACAAGAGGCATGGGTGCGCCTTCAACCGACACGTTAACTACAGGCAATATATTTGGTAAAAACTGGGTACCTGCAGAATGTGATGTTAGCATAAGACCCGGATGGTTTTATCATGATAGTGAAAATGTAAAAGTTAAAAGTCCTGAAGAATTGTTTGAATTATACCTGAAATCTGTTGGCAGAGGCGCTTCATTATTATTAAATGTTCCGCCTGATAAACAAGGCTTGATAAGCACGTATGATAGCACTGCACTGATAAAATTTAAGCAGTTGCGTGATAAAAATTTTAAAGACAATTTATTAAGTCATTCAAAAATATACTACAATCAAAATCGTGTTCAGCATACAACAACAGTATTAAACGATAATAATTATTCAAGTTTTATTACAACTTCATTAAACGATTCAGATAATATTAAAATTGATTTTCCTAAACCGGAAAACTTTAACTGCATTATTTTAAGCGAGCCTTTACAAATGGGTCAGCGTATCAGTTCATTCACAGTTTCATTGTTGAATAATAATCAAACTGTACAACAAATTAGCGCCACTACAATCGGTCATAAGCGCATACTTACATTTCCTGAAACGGTTGCTACATCAATTAAAATAAAAGTAAATGGTGCAAAGGCAACGCCGTTAATAAGCGAAGCCGGTGTTTATCGTATCAGGGATAATCTTGTTGAGAAAGAATAATCGCAACTAAATAATAAGCCTGCACTTCTAACTTTAAAATGTCATCTTTGTTATTGCCATTTTGAATTGGGATAAATTTCTAAGAGGACTGAGATTATGGAATGCAGATTGCTTTCTGATAAAGTGCTTGTAAAATTATTAAAAGCAGATAATGAAACAGCTTTTAAAGAAGTCTATAACCGCTACTGGAATCCTTTATACAAAAAAACATACAACAAAATAAGAAGGCATGACATAGCAGAAGAAATAGTACAAAATGTTTTTGTAAAGCTTTGGGAAAAAAGAACCACTTCAGCGATTCTTCACCTGGAAAATTATCTGCAAACTGCGGTTAAGTACCAGGTCATTAATCATTTCAAATCTTTATTGATTAAAGAAAAATACATTAACAGCTTAAAAGAAAAAAATTTTGAAACAGAAGATGCTGCTGCAACAAAATTTTTGGTTGATGATTTAAACTTGATAATTAATAAAGCTATCCATGAACTGCCTGAAAAAACACAAATGATTTTTAATTTGAGCCGGAGTGAAAATTATTCGGTAAAACAAATTTCGGAAAGTATGCACTTGTCTGAAAAAGCAGTGGAGTATCATATTACAAAATCGCTTGCCCGACTTCGTTTGCATTTAAAAGAAATTGTCTCGCTTATGATTGTCGTGATACTAACATCTTTCTTTTATTAATTGCAAAAAACTTTTAAAAAGTTTAGGGTTGATCAAAACCTCTTTGACTATACTTAATATAGGTTGCCATAATTGCGGTTGAGCCATTTCAATTTACGATTAAATTTTAATTATAAACATGAGCCGTAAAGCTTTTCACCAGCTTTTAAAAAGGTATGTTGAGGGTAAGTGTTCAGATGAAGAAAAGCATTTGATTGATCAATGGTATCAATTACTTGATGATAGTTCATTAATGCCGGTAAGCGAAACAGAGATGGATGCTATTGAAGAAAGACTTTGGAATAAAATTCACAATAAAATCAACAAAAAGAATAAAAATATAAATATAAAAGTTTACCCAATTATATTCAAAATATCTGTAGCCGCTGTTTTAATTGCATTAATTGGTTTAGGTATATATTATCTCATGCCTTCAAAAAAATTTAGTGAAAATTATAAAGCTGTAACTAATATAGAAGGATTGGAGCATATTAAAAATGAAACTACAACCAACAAAAAAGTTGTGCTGGAAGATGGTAGTTCAATAACGCTGCAACCTGGTGCTGCCATTGCATTTCCAAAAAAATTTAGAGCAGATAAGCGTGAAGTTTTTTTAAATGGTATTGCTTACTTCAAAGTGTCAAAAAATGCGGAAAGACCTTTTTATGTGTACGATGATAATATAATAACGCAAGTGCTGGGGACCAGTTTTTATATAAGAAAAATAAATCAGCAAATTGAAGTGGATGTATTAACAGGCAGAGTTGCGGTATTTGAAAATAATAATATCAAAGATAACAAAACAGGTAAAACAAATGGTGTTGTTATTACACCTAATCAAAAAGTAACTTATACCAGCAATCACCAGTTCATAACTTCTCTTGTTGAAAATCCTGTACCGGTGCCTGTTGAAAAGAAAGAAGACAAAAACATTCCTGTAGTGAAATTTTTATATGATGATGCATTAGTATCTCGGGTATTAAATGATTTGCAGCAGCAATATAAAATTGAATTTATAGTAGAAAATGAAAAGATAAATCAGTGTTCTTTTACCGGTGATATAACTGAACAAACATTGTATAACAAACTTGATCTGCTTTGCCAGGCTATACAGGCTAATTATGAAATAAGAGGAACAAGCATTGTGATTGATGGAAAAGGTTGTAATTAATTATCCCTGCAAACAGATTGCTTATAAATATTGATAAATAAAAATGATTAATTATGAATAAAAAACGCTACGCTGCTTTAATGCAAACTGCCATGAAAATCACCTTCATACAAATTCTTCTTTGCATAACATTTATTTCAATAAGCTATGCAAAAAATGCCTCGGCACAGGATGTTTTAGATAAGCATGTAACTGTAACTTTTCAAAATACAGAAATTAAAAAAGTGATTGCACAGTTACAAAATTTAACTGAAATAAAATTTATTTACAGCTCTCAAACAATTAATGCGGGCAGGAAAATAAGTTTATCTGTAATTAATAAATCACTAAAAGAATTACTTGATAATTTCTTTGTGCCAATAGGTATAAATTATAAGATGATTGATGATAAAATTTTGTTGTATCACCTTAATTCTCCTGAAACAATTGATACAATCCAGGTACAGGCTGCAGTCAACCATCTTGATAAAACAGTAGGTGGTACAGTTACAGGCCAGGCAGGCCAGCCGCTTGCCGGTGTTTCTATAACTATTAAAGGAACAACAAGAGGAACTGTAACAGACGGCTTTGGACATTTTCAAATTAATGTGCCTGATGAAAGCGCTGTGCTTGTTATTTCTTATGTAGGATATGAATCAAAAACAGTTTCAGTAGCCGGTCAAAATGTTTTACAGGTAAGTTTAAGCGAAACGGTTACCGGTCTGAATGATGTGATCGTTGTAGGTTATTCAACTCAAAAGAAGAAAGATCTTACCGGCGCCGTTTCTGTTATTAGCAATAAAGATATTAAAGATATAGCGGTTGGCGGTGTTGACCAGATTATGCAGGGTAAGGCAGCAGGTGTTGCTATAACAGCGCAAACAGGAGCGCCGGGCGATGCTATTGCTGTAAGAATAAGAGGCCTTGGAACTATTAATAATAACAACCCGCTGTATATTATTGATGGTGTGCCTACCACAACCGGCATTAACGAAATTTCGCCTAATGATATTGAAAGTATTAATATTCTTAAGGATGCATCCTCGGCTTCTATCTATGGTGCAAGAGCTGCAAATGGTGTTGTAATTGTTACCACAAAGCATGGCAGGTCAGGCAAAACAAGAGTGAATTTAAATGCATATACTGGCATTCAAACGGTTGGTCATTTAATTAAAATGGCCAATACACAACAATACATTGCTGCATACAATACTTCAGCAACTACGGATAATCTTGATGGCGCCAACAGGCCATTAATTCCGCTTGATATGATTGACACATTACCTGATGTTAACTGGTTAAAACAGGTGCTTAAGTCAGCACCAATCAATAATGTTCAATTAGGAATTAGTGGTGGTAATGAGAATTCACAATATATTGTTTCTGCAAATTATTTTACACAGGATGGCTTGATAAATAATTCATCTTTCGAACGCTTCAACATTCGCACAGCGGTAAATTCAAGTTTGTCTAAGCTGTTTAAAGTGGGAACAAATATTAACCTGTCTTATTCGAGGCAACGGCAGGTTGGTAGTTCCGGTGATGGTTTTGGAAATGGTAATCCTGGCGCTAGTGTGGTACGTTATGCGTTGTTTAGAACGCCGGCAACGCCCGTGTATGATGCAAACGGTGTGTTGGTTGATCTGCCGAAGCCAAATTATTTTGGTGATGGATTAAACCCTGTTGGCCTTGCAGATAATACGGATAATAATCAATATAACTATTCAGTTTTGGGTGATGCATTTATTGAACTTGATCCAATCAAAAATTTAAGGATCAAATCTGATCTTGGTGGCAATCTCGTGTTAACTAACTATAGGCAATTCTTTCCAACCTGGGGTGTTGACAGGCATATCAATTCTCCCAATTCACTTGCACAGTCTAACGTAACTGAATACAATTATAATTTTACCAATACAGCTACCTATGATATATATGCCGGTGATCATACAATCAATCTTTTAGCTGGTACAGAAGCTATAAAAGATGATGATAAACAGTTTGGTGCATCTCGCCAAAACTTTCCCAATCAGTCATCAGCCTTCCAATATCTGGATGATGGAACAGTAAACCAGCAAAATGGCGGCAACGAAGATCACTGGGCTTTATTCTCCATTTTTAGCCGCGTTAATTATGCTTATAAAGA
>CAHJWK010000089.1 GCA_903642275.1 Chitinophagaceae bacterium | reverse complement strand
GGAAACATCGTATGAAATATTTCATGGTCCGTTAAAGTAATCTCATCAGTTTTATCATCAAGCGGGTTATCATTTACCATCATCGGGTATTCCATCTGGTCAAGACCATCAAAAATAGTTTCATGCGGATACGGGTATGGCCAGGCAGGAATACTATAACTCATGGCTTCAACAGTTTTACGCGCATAATTAACAACGTTGAAATAATCTTTATGACCAGGATTAAAAACTGCATCTACGCGTGTTCTTCTTTTTGTTGATGGATCAACAACCAGGCTGCTTGCATACCATATATAATGATTGCTTGTGGCAAACACAAAATCTGTAACGTTATCTGCTTTAAACCTCCAGGTATTGGTTTCGTTTTGTGAAGTGATGTTGCCTGCTGTCAAATCTGTTGTATCAATAATCTTTGTAACGCCATCGTTTTTTTCTGCTTCATCTATGTGCTGCACAACTTTAGTATTATACACATCCTTCTCATTTATTAAATTTCCTGTTGCACTAATAATATAATTTTTTGGTACTGATACAGCAACATCAAAATCGCAAAAATCATTATAAAATTCCTGGCTACCAATGTAAGGTATTTTGTTCCACCCATCAATATCATCATATACTGCAATGCGTGGAAAAAAGTAAGCTATGAATGCGGAACTGTCATCCACCATTCCTGTTCTTTCGTGTGAATTTTTATTAAGAATATAAGAAAAGCTGATACTGAATTTCATTTGTTTTCCCGGCATTAATGGCGCAACTTTTAATGACATGTTGGTGCCATGAATGCTTAGATCATCTGCATTTTTAGTTGTTCCGTCAACAACAAAATTTTCTATTTTAACACCATCAGAAATATCCGAAGGCAACACTTCAAAATCACGCACTGCACCTTTTTTATATATATTTGGATAAAGCTTGAACCAGATTTGCTGCAAGGTGTCAGGACTGTTATTGGTATAAACAATTTCTTCTGAACCTGCAATGATTCTTGTTGAAGGTGCGAAGCTTACAGTGATACTATACGCCGCTTTATTCTGCCAGTAATTAGCGCCTGGCTTTCCATCTTTTGTGCGTATATTGTTATCGTAAGATTTTTGATAATTTCTTGCTACAGGCAATGTTTGAGCAAAGGATATTTCAATAAAAAGCAATAATAAAATTGAACACAAAGTGAATCGCATAATAAGATTATGATGCTAAAATATAACAAGAGCATTCACCGGCAAAGTTTATAGCATAATTGATTACAGACGTGTTATAAATGTTTATAGCGCTAACCTGAAGCCAACAAAAACACCAAAGCGTTCTGAATGTATATCAGGCAACGGACGTGGCAATAAACGCCAGATAAAGTCAATACTAAAAAATTTCAAAATATTATCAACACCTGTTCCGGCTTCTAAATACATCTTATTATTAAGCGATTCAAATGGATAATTACCAACAAAGTTCAGTTGTTTGTTAGCATTACTTAAATCACCAATTACCCCTTTCACTTCCCAGAACTGGCGGAACTTTAGCTTACGTGTAAGCTTGATATACCTGAACAAACCTGAACCAACAGTATGTTCTATATTAAAACCTGCATAACGGTCAGTAAGATATTCAAAACGAGACATAAGATTAAATGAACTTTTGCTGTAATAATACCAGTTGTTGCCAGGCTGAATATTCAGCAGCTGGTAAGGCAACGTTCCAAAAGTTTTGCCTGCAAAAAAATTATAGTATAAATATCCGTATGGTGCAATATTTAAATAATCAGAAACAGAAAGATCAACTTTATTATATTTATAACTGCTGCTTAAAACATTTGGAAAACCATGCGTATATCGCAGCTCTACAATCGGATACTCGCTGCCCAACCCATACCTGTAAAAATTATCTTCAATATAACGTTCCTGGTATGCATATCTCATACGTAAGCCTGTTTCAAATGTATTGAATGCATTTCCTGTTTTTGTTGGAAAATACTGCGAACCGGGTAAACCTAAGATGGCTGTATATTGCCTGTTGCTGGCTGTAAAGCCAAACCCAAGGCCGTTATGCGTTTCAGTATAATATTCAAATTTTTTTTCTGTTACCTGCTGGTATTTACTGGTAATGTTTGGCTTGCGAAAAAAATAAGCGAACAGGTTATCGCTGCTCAACTGATCATAATAAACCTGCCCATTATCAAGATCTTTTTTATAATAAAAATCAATATAACTCCAGGGTGTGCGATGGAAAAGATACTTCACTTCTCCCCTGCCTTTAAACTCAGCGTCCTTAGTGCCATAAGCCACATAGCCACTTAAATTAAGATGCTTGTTAAACCCCCTGTTTGTTGCAAGATCAAAACGTAAGCGTGTACCTTCAACCACATCTGCTGAAACCCAGTTAAACCACGGCCCGATACGTATATTCCCTACATCTTTTGTACCGGTTGTTCCAAAATTTATAAGGTTACGGTAATGTATATAGGTCTTATTTTTTTCAAGCGTATCCAGCACTTTATATACAGTCTGTTCATCTTTGTTTAAAGGCTCGTGCCTGTTTGCTATCCAGAATGAATCCGGCTTATTAAGCACATTAGGCGCAAGCAAAATATCTTCATTTGATTTATTAGAATCAATGTTTGCCGTTACAAAATCGCTATTAATAAGAATGTTTTTATAAGTAGTTGTTTTGCGGGCTTTAAAACCAAAATGGTTTTTGCCAATCGGGTTAACATCAGCAACAAATTTGTCTTTATACAAGAACCAGGTGGTATCATTTATCAGCTTGAATTCCTGTATAATTGTTAAGCCTGTAATAAAATTTATGTTAGCATCTTCTGAAGGCCGCATGGTTATTTTTTGTATTGAAAAACTGGTATTATGCACCCAGCAATCGCCCGTAAATAAATCACCACCGGGACGCTTGGGCACAAATGCAAAATGCACCAAGCGCCTGCCACCGAGATATTGTGTATCAAGCAGTTTGAAATTATAAAATTTATCCGCGTTGTCACTTAACGGGCTTACATACATTTTATCAAACACAGGTATTGAATTGCCATACACATTTACATTCTGGTTTGTTGCGCCGAGCTGCTTAATCACACTTTCATTATCTATACCGTTCGTTATAGTTGCCTTGATTACTTCACGTGTTTTACGTGGCGATTTTTGAAAATAATAGTCAGATAAACTTTCCGTTAAATAAACAGGTAGAAAAGGTTTTTTTTCAGATGTGGTATCAGCATAATCCAATATAAAACTTAACGGTTTAAGTACAGATATTTTTGAGAGCTTTTCTTTATTGATGTTCGCAAGATCAAGTTCCAGCTTATTATAAACTTCGTAACTATAATTATCAAACCTGTATTTATCATTTTGATTTTTATGTTCGATTATTTTACGCCAAAACCACAATGCACGATTGTATTTTGTTTTAACTACAACTTCCTGTTTTGATGCCAGCACACTGATATGAATTGTTGCAAAAGCAGAATCCCGAAAAGCAATCACAGGAATATTTAAGGATGCGTATCCAACACTTGTTATTTGTACTGTATCAGTTGAATCTCTTCTGCTTAAAGTTAGTGTAAACCGGCCCAGAGAATCTGTAAGCACACCGTTACCCTGGTGCAAAAATTTTATTGAAGCGAAAGGAACGGGCTCATCACTTTGCTTATCAAGTATTTCGCCTTTAATATTTTTCTGCGCCTGCAGAAATATTGGATTTACAAAACAAACTAAACAGAGAAGCAGGGCAATTGTCTTGCTCATTCAACACAAAATTATTGGTAATAGCGTTAACTGTAATAGTTTTATTGTAGCGTTTGCAACTTTAAGCGTTAATGTTGAATATATTTTTGAGGGTATAATAATTACAGGTTCATTGCTTCGGCGGGTTGTTTTGCAATCCGGTTTTCATTCCATTCTACAATAAAATTATTACGGCCTATTCCGGAAAGGATCATCATATAATTCTGTTGTATTAACTCAAGCAAAGAAAGAAATAAAAATATTGCATGAATACGGTTTTCACATATTTCGAAAATCTTTTCAAAAGAAACATTTTTTTGCTGCTGCACAATGTTTATCATAAACTCTCGGCTGCCCTCCATTGTATAATTGTAACGCACCACGGTATGCATCGGCTTGTTTTGCCGCTCCTGCATACGCTTTATTACTTTCTCAAACGCCTTGGCTAAACGGTACAGTGTAACAGTTTGTATTTCCGTTCCGTCAGATGCATCTTCACCCACCTGCATTAATTCTTTTTGCAGGTTGCCGCGCTTTATCATCAACATACGCATTGCTTCCATCTCGGCCATATTTACTGCGGCCTCTTTATATTTTTTATATTCAAGAATTTTATTAACCAACTCCTGGCGCGGGTCAATTTCATTACCTTCTGCATCAAGTTCTTTTCTTGGCAATAACATTTTTGCTTTGATGCGCATGAGCGTTGAAACAAATAAAATAAACTCGCTGTTCAGTTCAACATTTTGTTTATCCTGCTGATGAATGTGGTAAAGAAAATCTTTGGTTATCCTGCTTATCGGAATATTATAAATATCAATCTCATCTCTTTCAATAAAAAATAAGAGCAGATCAAAAGGGCCTTCAAACTGGTCAAGTTTTATTTTATAGGTTTCTGTATTCATCAATAAAAAATAAACTGTGTAACCACCGCAATGTATATATAAGCATGTATATAACGAAAGTGAGTTTTACACAGTTTATAAATAATAAGTGCAGTATTTATGGCTTACTTTTTAGCTCATCACGAATTTCCTTTAATAGCTGATCAGTAGTTGAAAGAGCAGGTGATGAAGCAACAGGCACTTCTTTTTTCTTCATATTATTCATTGCTTTGATAATAAGAAATAAGATTAAAGCAATCACAATAAAATCAAGTACGGCTGAGAGAAAGTTTCCATATTTTACTGTGCCAAAAATGGTGAGCTGGTCTAAATTTGAAAGGTGTGCAGCATCCAAAGCAGGTT
Organism: Chitinophagaceae bacterium; assembly: GCA_903642275.1. Taxonomy (GTDB): domain Bacteria; phylum Bacteroidota; class Bacteroidia; order Chitinophagales; family Chitinophagaceae; genus Parafilimonas. The sequence continues at coordinate 12,297 of CAHJWK010000089.1, read as the reverse complement.
TTAATAATAACGGCGTAATAATATCATCAATCAATGAAGTAACAATTTTGCCAAATGCAGCACCGATAACTACTGCAATAGCCAAATCAACTACATTACCTTTAAGAGCAAACTCTTTAAATTCTTTTACAAATCCCATAATTTTTATTTTTGGTTGTTAATAATTAAGTGAATATATAACTTTCCCCATAACGTTATTAGTCTTTATTAAGTTTTGGATATTGCATTTTTAAACTTATTAAAGCATTGCACAACGCATCTGCAACAATGTATTCTTTATACCAATTTTGGTTTGACGGCACAATCTTCCATTCCGGGTTATTACAATTTTTAAAACAATCTTCATAAGCGTTCATGTAGTCATTCCAGTGCTTTGCTTCTTCAAAATCATTTTTATTATACTTCCATTCTTTTGTCTTATCGCTTATTCTTTCCTGCAAACGTTTATGTTGTTCTTCAGGCGAAACATGCAGGTAGAATTTTAAAATTAAAGTATTGTTATGCTTTATAAGCAGGTCTTCAAAATCATTAATTGCTTTCATACGTTCTTTTGCGGTTTCATCATTAATTAATTTATGTACACGCGTAATTAAAATATCTTCATAATGAGAGCGGTTAAATATCTGTACCATTCCTTTTGCAGGCGTATGCAAATGAATACGCCATAAAAAATCGTGCGATAAATCTTCCGCTGTTGGTATTTTAAAAGAATGTACGGTTACGCCTTGCGGGTTCATCTTTCCAAAAACATTTCGTATTAAACCATCTTTTCCGCCGGCATCCATTGCCTGCAATACAATCAGTACAGCATGTTTGCTTTCTGCATATAATAAGTTCTGCAGTTCATTTAACTCTTCTAAAATACTTTGTGTTTTATCTTTTGTTTTTTGTTTATCGAATGATGAAGGCGCTCTTGTATCAATTTTATCAAGCTCAATTTTATCCATAAATTTTTATTGATGAATATATGACATTTGTGTAAAAGCTCGTATTGCAATTAAGAACACAAAACTGGATGTTGTTTATAATTCTCTCAATAATTTGGGGTAGTTCTTTTATATTGATGAAGCTTGGAATGCGCCACCTGTCTGCATACCAGGTTGCATCCCTAAGAATTTTAAGCGCAGGTATTGTGTTATTGCCGTTTAGTATAAATAGGTTTAAGCAAATTCCAAAAAACAAATTAGGAGCAGTTATTGTTGCAGGCTTACTTGGCAGTTTTTTGCCTGCTTATTTATATTGTATTGCCGAAATAAAAATTGACAGTTCGCTTGCATCAATACTAAATGCGCTTACACCATTGTGTGCTATTTTAATTGGTATTGCTTTCTTTCAGCTTACAGTAACATGGCAAAAAATACTTGGTGTAATCATTGGTTTTCTTGGTCTGGTGCTTTTGCCTTTTGCTGCAAACGGAGAAATAAGTTTTGCGAACATTTCATACTCGGTATTGGTGTTAATGGCAACTGTTTGTTACGGCACAAATGTGCATGTGGTAAGTAATTATTTAAAAGGCATTACACCGGTTGCTATTGCTTCCGTTGCATTTGCATTTTATATTCCTGTTTGTTTGATTGTTTTAATTGTAACCGGCTTTTTTAGCTTGCCATTACTTGATAACAAGATTCTTCCGTCTCTGCTTGCTGCCTCTGCATTAGGTGCTTTAGGTACTGCTCTTGCAACGGTTTGGTTTTATAGATTAGTAAAAAGTGCAGGTTCCATTTTTGCTTCAACTGTAACTTATGGCATTCCTGTTATTGCAATTGTTTGGGGCTCACTGTCTGGTGAAAAAATTACTGTGTTTGAAATTGGTTGCCTCATGCTTATTTTAACGGGTGTGTGGATTGTAAATAAAAAAAGTAAAATAAGATCATTCAAAAATTAAATAAAGAAAGCCCGCACATGCGGGCTTTAATTCAGGCTAAGATTTTAAAAAAATAATCTTATGTGCAGGCAATATCAGAACAATACCTATGCGGGTAAGGCTTGCATGGTTTTGTTGGACAACAACTGGTACAATATGGCAATGAAGCATTCGTACCGCCGCCCATTACATCTTTCATTTGCTCTCTTGTTAATGCTGCGGCATTAAACCTGATGTCTTTTAATTTTAAATTTTTCATACAATTAATTTTTAATTAAAAATTATTTTTTGTTTTAAATATAAAGCCTGAAACCCAGGTTTTATACTGATTTTAATTAATCGTGAATCGGGCCACATGCATCCGGACAAGCATGAGGTTTCGATGAGCAAGCTTGCTCAGGACAACACCTGTAGCATTTTCCGGCACCGCCAATAACGTTCTTCATTTGTTCTCTTGATAAACTTGCAGCATTCAATTTTAAATCTTGTAATTTTTTCATGTTTTTTGTTTTTTATAATTAATAAATAATCGCTAAACTAATTAAACAGAGAGAAAATATTTTAAATCATTCACACTATAAATATCAGGCAACTGAGAGCCGTTTATAAAGAAAGTTGGCGTAAATTCTATGCCAACTTTATCACACCATTTTCTCATCGCTTCAACTTTATCATTTTGTTTTTGCAATTCACCATTCATCGGGTATTTAGCTGCAAACACATCATAATCTTTTTTATCAGCAAAATACCAATCATCCAATGCATGTTTAATTATTTCTTCGTTCTTTCTTTTATCTGCAATTGCTAACAGATGTTTTACGGGCGGCGCTTTAATATCACCAGGTTGATTTGTTGCTGTAAATATTATTTGCACCTGTACATCAGGATTATTTTCCAGCAACGCTTCAATTGGCGCATGTGCTTTTGCACAAGGCCCGCAATAAGGGCTGCATACTTTTATAATTTTATGCTGAGCATCTGGATTACCAAGTATAATTCCTAATCCATCAGGCTCTTCACTCACTTGTTTTTGCTTTGCTAACAATGCGTCAAATATTTGTCTGTTATGTTTTAAACGCTGCAATTCATGCCTGTTTGTTTTGCTTTCTTTGGCAGAACGATAAGCAGGTATTAATAAACTTGTAACCGCAAACGGAATTGCATACGCAAGTAAAACAGGTATTAATATTTGATATGAAGTAATTGATGATAACGGAGCTGTAACCTGCCAGCCTGCAATTAACGTTGTGGTTAACTGTAACGCTAATAACGCCTGTACAAAAAGACATAAAACGCACCATTGTTTTGCAACGCGCCATTGATAATACACAGAAAAAATAATATATGTTGCAGCCAAAACATTCAGCCATGATAAAATAATAAGTGACTGGCTGTTATAAATGCCTGAAAATAACAACAGCATTAACCCGCCGAAAAAATAAGTGAAGCCAATTACGCTCCAGCTTATTCCAAAAATTTTGGATGCTTTTGAATTTAATATGGCACTGCAATTTATTTTTTTACCTGCACTGCATATTTGTTGCAATGCAGGATTATATTCATCAAGTTCATACCAAATGAGCAAGCCTGCAACAACACAACCTGTTAATGTAAACAATGTAAATAATATTGTTAACAGTGATGATGAGCCGTAATTAATAAAAGTAAAAACACCTGCAATAATGGCTAGTACAGGAACAAACAAAAACAGGGAAAATTTAGTTAAGTGTTTTCTTTTTTCTTCTGTTACTTTTTCAGCGTAATCTTTTTCTTCAACAGCATTTTCTGCATCAGCGACTAATACAATTTGTGAAGGCCATAACTCACGGAATTTTTCTTTGCTGATGTTTTTCCAGCTCCTGTTTTGCAAATCATAATATTCAACTTCCGTATCGCTGATTGATTTTATAAGCGTAAAAGAATCTTTATGGTTTTCTATATCTCTTATTACCGCTATGCATGGAAGTGGAATTTTTTCAAGCTCAGCTGTATCAATTTTTAAAGACATGTTTTCAATTCCATGTGCTGTTAATACATCGCTTATGCTTAAAAGGCTTGGATAATCCGGGTGTTCTTCTATTTCTTTTGTAAGCGTGGTTAAAGTAACTTTTACGTTTAAGTTATCAATCAACAGCTTTATAATTTCTGAATTTTCTTCGGGCTTGAAAAGTGTTCTGAAAAATGAAGCCATGTAAAATATTTTCGTTTAATCGAACAAGGGCAAAGTAGCAATAAATATACTTCATAATCTCAACATAAGTTTAAAAAGAAATTTGCAGAGTATGCTTTCTTTGATTGCTGCAACCAGCTTATATATCTTAGCCGCAAATTATTTTGTTGTGCTTTACTTCAATCATTCTTAAATGCCTTTTACTTACTATAAACAATTGAATGCGATGGATTGCGGGCCAACCTGTTTACGCATGGTGGCAAAATTTTATGGCAAGCATTATACAGGAGAAACATTAAGGCAACTCACTGGTTTTAGTAAAGAAGGCGTATCATTATTGGGCGTTAGTGAAACGGCTGAAAAAATTGGTTTTCATACAAGAGGCGTTCAGATTGATTACAACCAGTTGTTTGAAATTCCGTTACCGGCAGTATTGCATTGGGACCAGAATCATTTTGTGGTGCTTGCTTCAATCAATAAAAAAAATATAAAAGTTGCTGACCCTGCCAAAGGCATTATATCGTACAACAAAAAAGAGTTTTTAAATCATTGGTTATCGAACACAGAAGATTATACCGGCAATGTTGGAACAGTATTATTAATGGAACCAACTGCCGCTTTTTATGAAGCGGAAAATGAAAAGGAGCACAAACTTTCATGGAGAATTATAACGCGTTATCTTAAGCAAAGCCGCTGGCAAATCTCACAGGTTTTTATTTCGCTGCTCATCACGTCTATACTTTCACTCATCCTTCCTTTTCTAACGCAGAGCATGGTTGATACCGGCATCAACACACAAAACCTGCAATACATAACCATTGTGCTTATTGCGCAGTTGATGCTCACATTCAGCAACACGATTGTTCAGTTTATACGAAGCCGTTTGCAGCTTAGAATTTCCAATAAAATCAACATATCAATTCTATCCGACTTCTGGATTAAGCTTACACGATTGCCGTTGGCTTATTTCGACAGTCATCAAACCGGCGATACGTTTCAGCGCATTGAAGACAATAAACAAATACAAAATTTTTTAACCGGCGAAGCACTCATCACAATTTTTTCAATACTCAATTTTATCATCTACTCCATCATATTGATTATTTACAGCTCTTCACTTTTCATCGTGTTTACCATTGGCAATGTTTTATATTTTGGTTGGATAACGTTGTTCCTGCGCATGCACCGAAAAATAAATTATGAAACGTTTCATCTTTCAGCCAAAGAAAATAATGCAACGCTTGAGTTAGTGCAGGGCATGCAGGAAATACGCATGAACAACGCAGCGCAAACAAAGCGTTGGGAATGGGAAAATATACAGGCAAAAGTTTTCAGGCTTAATTTTAAAAGCCTTAATTACAGTCAATGGCAATCTGCAGGTGCGTTGCTTATTAACCAGGGAAAAGATATTGTTATAACTTTTATGGTGGCGCGGCTGGTGGTGCAAGGTCAGTTAACCTTTGGTGCCATGCTTGCCATTCAATATATCATTGGCCAGTTAAGCGGGCCTGTGCAGCAATTCATTGGATTAACACAAAATTTTCAGGATGCAAAAATTAGTATGGAACGTTTGAATGAAGTGCATGGCATGGAAGATGAAGAACCGGTTGGTAAATCACTCGTTAGTTATTTGCCTGATAATAAAAGCATAAACATTAATCATCTCACGTTTGCTTATCCCGGTGCCGGCAATGATGCGGTGCTGAAAGATATAAACCTTTCCATACCTGAAGGAAAAGTAACAGCAATTGTTGGTACAAGCGGCAGTGGTAAAACAACACTGCTGAAATTATTATTGAAAGTGTATGAACAATATGATGGTGAGATAAGAATTGGCGAAAGCAATTTTAAAAATTTAAGTGCTTCTTACTGGCGGCACAGGTGTGGCGCTGTAATGCAGGACGGTTATATTTTTAATGATTCAATTGAACGCAATATTTCAGTAAGTGATGAATACGTCAATCAAAAAAAATTAATACATAGTTGCAAGGTTGCAAACATTCTTTCTTTTATTGAAGCATTGCCCAACAGTTTTAATACACAACTTGGTGTTGAAGGAAGCGGTGTAAGCCAGGGCCAAAGGCAACGATTATTGATTGCACGTGCCGTTTATAAAGACCCGGAATATTTGTTTTTTGATGAAGCCACCAATGCACTTGACAGCAACAACGAAAAAATTATTATTAATAACCTGCAGCAGTTTTTTGCAGGCAGAACAGTTGTGGTTGTTGCACACAGGCTAAGCACTGTAATGAATGCAGATAAAATTGTTTTACTGCATGAAGGCAGGATTGCAGAAGAAGGCACACATGCTTATCTTACATCAATAAAAGGACGTTATTATGAACTGGTAAAAAATCAATTGGAGCTGGGTGTGTAATTGAAATTTAAAATGATTATAAAGCTGAATAAAATATATAGCTATGCCACACGAGGCAATTGATTATTCAAACGAAAGTAATGAGCAGCCTGTTTGCCAGTCGCCGGATTTTGCACAACGTTCTGAATTAGCACAGGAAATTATTTCGCAGAAAAGCGGCTTTATTGAACGTTGGGCATTGGTTATTTTTTCAATTATTTTATTATTGATATTAACTGCGGCATGGTTGATAAAATATCCTGATACTATTGAAGCGAGTGCCGTATTAACTGCAGCAAACGCACCAAAAGAAATCATTCCAAGGCAGGAAGGAAGGCTTGTAAAATTATTTATTCAAAACAACGAAAATGTAAGCCAGGGTGAAGTTATAGGCTGGATAGAAAGTACAGCAAAGCATGATGAAGTATTAGAATTGTCAACCAGAATAGATAGCAGCGTTAATTTATTAAATACAAAACAGGAAGATAAAGTTGCGCAGCTTTTTACAACGGATTATACAAATCTCGGCGAGATGCAACAGGATTATCAAACATTTATTACAGCACTGCAAAGCTTTAATGATTTTCTAGTAAATGGTTTTTATACAAAGAAGAAAAGCATGTTGTCGAACGACCTTCAGTCTTTAGAGAACACCAGTCTGACCATACAAAAACAAAAAGCTTTAACGCAACAGGATATAAAACTTGCTGAAGAAACTTATAACATGAACAAGCAATTGTCTGATGAAAAAGTTTTATCAAAAGAAGAATTCAGGCAGGAACACAGCAAGTTTATAAACAAGCAAATGGAGATACCGCAACTGGATGCCGATTTACTATCGAACGAAATGCAGCAACGTGATAGAGAAAAAGAGCTTGACCAGTTGAATCATGATATGCAACGGCAGCCTGAAAACTTTCAGCAGGCATTACAATCATTAAAGAGTGAAGTGGATGACTGGAAGAAAAAATACATACTGCAATCGCCCATTAACGGTAAAGTTTCTTATATAATTTCTTTCCAGGAAAATCAGTTTTTGCAACAGGGAAAGCTAATTGGTTATATAACTCCGGATGACAGCCATTTTTATACACAGGCATACCTGCCGCAAAACAATTTTGGCAAGGTTAATAAAGGGCAACATGTACAATTAAGATTTGATGCATATCCTTACCAGGAATTTGGTTTTGTTGAAGGTACTGTGAGTTATGTTTCAAACGTTGCATCAGACAGTGGCTTTTTAACAACGATTCAGTTAAGTAATGGTTTTGTAACAAGTGATAAAATTCCAATCGCATATAAAAATGGTTTAAAAGCGCAGGCGCTTATCATCACACAAAACATGCGGCTATTAAGCCGCTTGTGGTACAACATAAAAAAATCTGTTTCTGTTCAAAAGAAAACATAACAAGAAACTTGAGCAATAAAAAACCCGGGCTAAGCCGGGCATAAAATTTTGTTTGTAAACTTAGTTTGCGTCAGGGCAAACTATGTCAGAACAATAATGACGAACAGGCGAACATTTATCGCTTGAACAGCATTTAAAGCATGGATGAATAATAACTGGCCCACCACCGCCAAAAACTTTTTTCATTTGATTTTTTGTAAGCACTGTTGCATTCAGGTTAAGCGATTTTAAATTTTTCATTTTTTAAATTTTGATTATTAGTGATTATAAATCGTAATTTTTAAGTTGAGTGCTTCTAAATAATTTATACAAAAAGCAAATCAGAACTTATAACTAACTTATTTAATGTTTGAAATAAGCATCGTTAAAAAATAACTTTTAAACAACCACTTTGCATTATAAAATAAAATTTATCTATTATATAAATTCAAACAGATTAAACTGCTAAATAATATCAATATAAAAAACATAGCAACACTTATTGTAAAAAATTATTTTTGCCATAATAATAAAATATGAGCAAAGGCCCCGTTTCACAATTTATAGAACATCATTATCGTCATTTTAATGCAGCCGCTTTAATGGACGCGGCCAAAGGTTATGAAACACATTTGAACGAAGGCGGCAAAATGATGATTACACTTGCCGGTGCAATGAGCACTGCAGAACTTGGTATTTCATTAGCTGAAATGATACGGCAAAACAAAGTTGACATTATAACCTGCACAGGTGCTAATCTTGAAGAAGATGTAATGAATTTGGTTGCGCATAAAAGTTATAAACGTGTACCTAATTACCGTGACCTTACACCAAAAGATGAATGGGATTTATTGGAAAATCATTACAACCGTGTTACAGATACATGCATACCTGAAGAAGAAGCTTTCCGCCGTTTGCAAAAGCATTTGGTTAAGCAATGGAAAGATGCAGAAGCAAAAGGTGAACGTTATTTTCCACATGAGTTCTTATATAAAACAGTTTTGAGCGGCGACCTTGAACAGTATTATGAGATTGATAAAAAAGATAGCTGGATTGTTGCGGCAGCAGAAAAAAATATTCCGATTGTTGTGCCCGGCTGGGAAGACAGTACAACCGGAAATATTTTTGCGAGCTATGTTATAAAGAATGAACTGAAAGCAACTACAGTTAAAGGTGGGATTGAATACATGGTTTGGCTGGCAGACTGGTATAAAAATAATTCATCAGGCAAAGGTGTTGGCTTCTTTCAGATTGGTGGCGGTATTGCCGGTGATTTTCCAATCTGTGTGGTACCGATGATGTACCAGGATTTAGAAATGCATGACATTCCTTTCTGGAGTTATTTCTGCCAGATAAGTGATTCCACCACATCGTATGGTTCTTATTCCGGTGCCGTACCCAACGAAAAAATTACCTGGGGAAAATTAGATATTCATACACCAAAATTTATAATTGAAAGTGATGCAACCATTGTTGCGCCTTTAATATTTGCGTGGTTGCTTGGCTGGTAGTTCATCCCGAAAATTATATCTTATGAACATTGAAGAATTATTTTTAGAAGCCGAAGCTGATATAAAGAAAAGTGCGCATGTAGATGCTTTGCGCAAGTTTGAAACTATTATATACGACATGCCGGATCATGCACCTACGCACAATTCTCTTGGCTGGTTATATAAAACACAGTTTGATGATTATAAGAAGGCTGAAACGCATTTTCGTACAGCCATAAAAAGTGACAGCTGTTATCCGCATCCCTATTTTCATTATGCCATGTTGCTTACTGAAATGGAACGCTTTGACGATTTAAAAAAACATCTTGAACGTTGCTTAACTATATCAACCATAGAAAAATCATGGGTGCATTACCGTTATGGTTTGGCAGAAGAATTAAACATGCACTTTGATGCTGCAATCAATTGTTTTGAACGTGCCATTCTTATTTCATTAAATGATGATAAGATAAAAGAGTACAGGAATGATATAGAACGCTGCACTAAAAAAATGGAGCTGGCACATAACCATAAAGATTGGATTGAGAGTAAGAAAAAAACAAACTGATTTAGTGCTGTAATTTTTATTCAGCGTTTTTTCCTGCTTCCTGATACATCAATGTTTTAAGCATCACTAATAATTAAATAACCACCATCACCTGATTATGTTTTCAACTTAATTATTAACAAACATTGTGCATTGTACCTGCATCCGGCGCTTACAATATTTTTAATTATTGATAGCAGATTATTTGATAGCAAACAAATGGCATTAACTAAACACTGCAAAACAAAAAAGCTCCTGCCGGTGGCAGGGGCTTTCTAAAAAAAATCCAACACGATTATTAAATAATTATTGAGGGCGCACAGTTTGGCTGGTAACGCTTGGGCCCGTGCCGGCACTGTTAACAGCAAACATGGCAATGGTGTAAGGTGCACCTTCTGGCAAATTATACAGCTCATTTTTATGCAAAGCAGTATTGCTTTAATTCAAAGCCGTAGTGTTAATACAAAACCAAATATGTAAATTATAAATACAATGGCATAGAATAAGTAATTCAGCTTTCATAAAATCTTTTTATATTAGTAAAAAATTTCTGTGCCGGCAATTTCTTATCAAACTGTCATCACAAAAACAAAAACTGCATACTTATACAGTTTGAAAGAAATGATGAATGGAACAAACGCATGCAACATGTGCCGGGTGAGCGCTGGAGCAAAACATATAACGGATGGACTATTCCCGACACTTTTGAAAACAGGAATAAATGTAAACTGCCCTTAAATTTGCCAACAGCCGGTAAACAAATGTTGCCGGCTGACAGCCAAAAGCCAACAAATAAATCTTCCCTTGTTTACATAAACGAAAATAACAAACAACAACTGCAAAACTTTTTGCAACAGCTTGCATTAAAAGCCTACAGCCCATCAACCATACGCACATATCGTAATGAGTTTATACAACTGCTGCAGTTATTAAATAATGCGCCCGTTAAAAATTTAACTTATCAACATTTACAACGGTACCTGCTGTACTGCATACATAAAGGTTTAAAAGAAAATACGCTGCACAGCCGCATTAATGCACTAAAATTTTATTATGAACAGGTATTGCACAAAGAAAAATTTTTTTTTGAAATACCACGGCCAAAACGCCCCCCTGCAGTTACCTAAACTATTAAATGAAAACGAGCTGGCAAGATTATTTAATGCCATAACTAATAAAAAACATAAAGCCATTTTATTTACAGCTTATAGTGCAGGGTTGCGTGTAAGCGAGGTGGTGCGGCTGAAATTAAAGCACATTGATAGCCGGCGCATGCAGGTATTAATAGAACAGGGCAAAGGCAAAAAAGACCGCTATGTAAACCTAAGCCTGTTACTGCTTGATATTTTAAGGCAGTATTTAAAATTATGCAACCCACGCCCTAAAGAATATTTATTTGAAAGCGGGCAAAACGGTATTGGTTATGCTGAAAGAACCGTTCAGCAGATTTTTTCAACCGCCAAAGAAAAGGTCGGCATAAGCAAAAGCGTAGGCGTACATAGCCTGCGGCACAGCTTTGCCACACACCTGCTTGATAAAGGAACCAATATAAAATATATACAGGAATTGCTGGGGCACTTTAGCATTAAAACCACTGAGCGGTATTTGCATGTAAGTAAAAAACAACTGGTGAATATTATAAGCCCGTTAGATGATTTGTGGAAGAAAGAGCATATTGAATGGTAGTTTGCCAAACTGCATATATAAGTTTTAGTTTAGCGATAATGTGAGTAAGGTAGCAACGCTATGTACAAAAGCGGAAATGTATTGCTGCAGATACAATACAAAAAGCGTGATAGTAAAAGACTGATTATCAGTAAGAAATTTTTTTTGATATTGCATATAATTACATAAATCTTTGCGTTGGGCGTCACCTTTTTGACAGCTTCAACTTCAAAAATTTCTTTAAATTTGACACATGAAAATTGCACTTCAATATTTAAATGACATGAACGGTAACACTCAAGCTGTTCAAGTTCCTTTGACAGAATGGGAAAAGATACTTAGCAAGCTTAATAAGTATGAACAGGCATTACAATTAAAGTCTGACTTAAAAGAAGCATTTGAAGATGTTGCACGTATAAGAAAAGCAAAAGGGAAAAAGCAAACATTAAACGAATTTTTAAATGAGCTTTAATGTTATTCCAAGTGACAAATTTAAAAAGGAAGCAAAAAGACTTATAAAGAAATTTCCATCTCTTAAACAAGAACTTGCTGAATTAAATCAATTACTTCAAACTAACCCGGAATCAGGAACACCTTTAGGAAACAACACTTACAAAATTCGTGTTGCTATTAAAAGCAAAGGAAAAGGGAAAAGTGGTGGTGGAAGAGTAATAACTTATGTTGTGACAGAAGATAAAGAGATTTACTTGCTGATAATTTATGATAAGTCAGAGTTTGATATTATTGACGACAAGACAATAAAAGCAATAATAAAATCACTAAACATCAAGAGGTAAGGCGAACGCCCAACAAAG
>CAHJWK010000088.1 GCA_903642275.1 Chitinophagaceae bacterium | reverse complement strand
GCCATATAAACTATACAATTTGGGGTCATCATTATAAAAGGTAAAATGGCTGCCAAGTGCAATTCTTGTTTTATGCACCTGTACTAAATCATAGTTTATACCCAATGTATAAGAATGTATGTTGAAGGCATCATCGCCATAAAATCCTTCATCCAGGTTTAGCTCTTCAGTTGACTTTTGTACATACTCATACTTGCCATAAAACGCAAATTTGTTTAAATGATAAGCTGCTTCAAGCACTGCCGCATTTGAGCCATCTTCGCCCTTTTGTTTATTCAATCCCCAGATGGCGGTTGCATTAAACGAATTGTTGTTTTTAAATGGAAGTGCATACTCTGCAGACGCAACCGTTCTGTTTACATTTTCAGTTGGCCGTAATGCTTCGGGGCTTTTTAAATAAGCATGCGAAACCTCAAGTGCCCAGTTTTTTGATGGGTTGAAAGAAAGCCTTCCGCTATAAGAATCAAATCGCGGCTTATCAAAATTATACCGGTTTTCATCAGGCTCCCTTCCTCTAAAAGATGAGCCTTCTAATTTAAACACACCAACACGAACACCTAATGTAGCAACACCAAAAGTTATATGCGTTGCATCAATCCAGTGATGTGTTATCGGTGCATCAGGATTATCAATTGCAGATGCACGATGCATAAACGCAACCGGGCCCAAAGCCGGTTCACCCGGGTAACCAACATAAGCAAACACATCCGTTTTTTTGGAAAGCGCATAAGAATAAGCAACTGATAATTCAGAAAATAATTCATGCGGATGTTGCCTGTCGACCAGCGGAATTCCGTATGCCGATTCACCGCTTTGAAAAAGCAAAGGATAACCTTTCTCACCGTCAGCCACAGCATCCAAAGAAAGCATGGTTCCAAAATGAAATAACCCACGTTGTCCAACTGGCCTCGAACCCATGAACATCAGCCAGTCAAACGCATCTACCATTTCATTTCCTCGGCTGCCTTTATCACTTAAATCCTGTTTATTATAACGCACAAAAAGATTGTAATGCAGCATATACATCCATTTTTTTGAATGATACATCTGCCCGTACATTGGTGCTGCATCCGGGCTCCAGCCAGTACCAGAACCATTGCGGCTCATAGGAAGGTTACGTGAAAACGAATTAGACATATCGCCCATCGGCATACTCATATCCATTTCATTCATGCCACTCATATCTGTGTTTGAGTCATTCATGTTCATATTGCTCATGTTATGATTCATGTTCATTGAATGATGTTGGGCTTGCAGGGTTGTAGTTATTAATACTGTATTAAACAGCAAGCTAAAAAAGTGTTTCATTGATTTTGTTTTCGTATTGATAATAGTGCAGCAGCAATGATTGGCGAGCTGTTATCAAATACGAAAAACGTGATTAAATAAAAAAGCTGAAACAGGTTGTATTAAAGGTGGTACATGTTTTAATTGTAAAACTTCGCTTTTACTAAATAAAGAAGAAGACCATATGTGTTGTAAAAAATTATGATGTATATAACAAATATTATTGCTTAAAATATTATTAATGTTCGAAGCAAGCTGGTCTTTTTTTAATTGAAGCGTTGCATGCTTGTCGCTGCAGCAACCTTTCTTTTGCTCTTTGACCATACCACAGTTATTGCAGGTTGCAGGTGTTGCAATAGCAAACTCCCAACCAATAAACTTCCCCATGCAATAGTGAAAATTTATTGTTGCACCACTTGATGCAGCAACATAAACAAAACACAATATGGTAACTAAAAACTTCTTCACTCTAAACAAACTTCAAATAATGTGCTATTTATTTAAGTAAAAGATGAGCATACTTCCGCTCATAATTATCATTAACAAATCTTCTATAATTGTTACGGTACTCATTGGTAAATTAAATACAGCGCCTAAACATGCACATTTAATTTTTCTTTTGTTCAGCACACTTTGCAATACGCCAATTATACTTATAATCATTATAACCAATGTAACTGCATTAGTGATTATCGGGTTGAACTGAATGATGAATGCAATGCCTAAAGCCAGCTCAATAAACGCATATACATAACCGTAATCAATCCATCTTTTTGCAATGATGTCATACGAAGAGTAACTTTCCGCAAAGCCTTTCAGGTCAAGCATTTTAAAGAAGGAGAACGTAAGAAAAAATGCGCTCATGAAGTTGCTCATCCAATGCATTATATTAAAGCCTGATGTTAGTTCAATCAAAAATGTAATCAATAATATATAAGCAAAAACAGTAAGCAGCGGCTTGTATATTTGAAACCATGTTCTGGTTTCTTCGTCAGTAATTGTTGCTGTATGATTATGATTTGATTGTTCTGTTAACTGGTATTTCGGATAATCTTTTAAAGCATTTTTTAATGCATTGGTTTGAATATGATGATGCATACTTACAGCCGCTACATTTTTATCAAGATTTATATTCACATTTTCCACGCCGGCAACAGACAATAAAAGTTTCTGTACTTTGGTAGCACAGCCGTTGCATGTCATTCCATTAACTGAATACGTATGTGTCATTCAGCAAAATTATTTTAAGGTTGAAAAATGCTGTTACACAATTATGGATTGCATTTATATAATTCAGCGGCTAACCGCATCAAGTGTTTTACGGTGGTGTATGCCGCTTTGCTTAAATGACGTTGGTGTTAATCCCGTTATTTTTTTGAATTGAGAAGAAAGATGCGCCACGCTGCTGTAACCGGTTTCGTAAGAAATTTCGCTTAAGCTTTTTTCATCATACACCAATAACTCTTTTACCTTTTCTATTTTTTGGTTAATTATGAATTGCTCAATGGTTATACCTTCTGTTTCGGAAAACAACTTGCTTAAATAAGAATAATCGTGGTGCAGATTTTCTGATATAAACGTGCTGAAATTTTTTTGTGGTAACTTTTTATTATAATGAACGCTTTGTATAATCAGTGTTTTAATCTGCTCGATAATTTTTTCCCTTTTATCATCTAACAACTCAAAACCAAGCTGCTTTAAGTTGTTTGCTAGTTGAGTTTGATACTGCTTATTTAATGTATCTTCTTTTATCAGCACTTCACCCAATTCTATTTTCAACGGATGCAATTTTAATTTCTTCAGTTCATTTTCAACCGCAAGTTTACAGCGATGACAAACCATATTTTTTATATATAACTGCATTATGCAAAATTACTTTACATCAATTTAAAAAATATTAAAGCCGGAATGTTATAACTGTGTTATGAATATTCATGTGTTGTATTTTTTTTAAACTTCATCAGTCAGATATTCAATTAAAAAGAATTGAGGAATATGAAAAAGTTATTAGTTATTTTATTCGCAGTTGCAGCAGTTATCAATGCTTCCGCACAGAAGAGGGCCTTTGTTACATCCAGAGCAATAGTTGCACCACGCCCGGTTTATGTGGCACCCCGTCCTTATTATTCACATCCCTACTACTCACATCCCTATTACTCACATCCTTATTATTCAAGACCTTATGTGGGTTTTGGGTATGGTTTGGGATTTGGATATAATCCATTTTTCTACGGAGGAATAGGTTACCCATATTATGGATATCCAGGATATTATAACCGCCCGCCAAAGCTTGACAGAAATATTATGGATATTGAAAATGATTATAGCGACCGGATAAAATCTGCAAGGCTTGATAAAAGTTTAACAGGTCATCAAAGAAGGCAGGAAATACGGGAGCTAAGACGTGAACGCAAACAAGCAGTTTATGATGCAAAGAGAAATTATTATAAGCAGCCGTATGATAATAATTCTTACAATAACAATTATTAATAGTTTGCAATAAACTAATCTAATTTTAAGGCAAGCAATTAAAACGGTATTAGATTGCCGTTTTAATTGCAAACTTTATCGGCACAGCAACTGCTGGCAAATGCCTCGGGTTTTGCTTTAAACGCAAAGCCCATTCCCATAATATAACCCATAGCTTCCCGTAACGCGTCATTACTTTTAAATGAAGGGTTGGTATTAATATCAGCGTGTACTTCCATATCAACATCATGCTCAATAAAAAGATTGCAAAGCTCATAAGCAATCTCAATACTTTTTGAAACCTCAACCAGCATGCGCTCTTTTATATTATAACTTGTTTTTGTTTTTTCATTATGAATAAACATAAAGCCACCATTGTGCTCACGTAAAAAAACAATAACTGTAGCAAACTCTGTTTCATCTCCTTTCACCTGGCTATCTGTTCCAATGCAAACTTTTAAACGCACACCATTTTCACGTTCTTTTTTAATTGCTTCTTCAACAGCATTTTTAATTGGCAGGTTAATAGTTTCTCCATTAAATTTTCTCCAACGCATATAAAAGTTTTTTTCAATTTACAAATACTAAATTATATAAAGGCTAATTCAAAGTTATAAGATTATTAACAGGCAGTGGATAAGCAAGCATAACATAGCTTATAGTTTTTTAAGTTCGTTTTATCTTTTAAAGATTAAACATGATAGATAATCGTACCATCTTAACCAATCAAATTTCATCATAATGAAAAAGTTTGTCTTATTGTTTATCTCTTTATCACTTGTATCAGTTTCATTCTGCCAGTATCAAAACAGTTTTGACAGTACTGATAAATTAGCTTCTGTTGATAGCATCATTCATACTTTATATGATGTTATTTCTGGGCCGGCCGGGCAGCAACGTGACTGGAATTTATTTAAATCTTTATTTGCTGATGATGCAAAAATGTATATCGCAATACCGGATAAAAATAACAGCACGTCTTTAAAATCCATTGCACCTGAAGAATATGCTCAACGCAATCAAACACGGTTAGCTGACATTGGTTTTAATGAAGCCGAGTTATATCGAATTATCAATAGCTACGGTTCAGGAACCCAGGTTTTTTCAACTTATGAATCGCATTTTACAAATAAAAATGGCGAAGAAGAAATGATGAAAGGCATTAACAATATTCAATTGTTTTTTGATGGCGAACGCTATTATATCGTAAGTATTTTCTGGGATGCAAATGCAAAAAATATAGAAGTTCCGGAACGTTATTTACCAAAAGATAAAAATACAAAATACCAGATTAATCTTTAATGTAACTACGACATCCGATTTATGAAGTACGATTTATAAAAACACTTACATCATATTCATACCTCATTCCACTATCCTTAGCTTTGCATAATTCAGCATAATTTTCTTCTCCCCGTTTAATTCAAACTTAACTGTGGCAATAGGGTTATGTGCACTGCCTTCCATTTTTATAACTGAACCAAAACCAAATTTCTGATGTTCTACCTTCTGGCCTTCCTGCAAGTTGGTTGTATCGCTTGCCACAAAATCTTTGGAAGGAATATGAGTAACAGTTGATGGTTGACGGTTTACAGTTGGAAGGTAAGAAGGCTTTTCATCAGATTGTTGTCTCTTTATCTCTCTGAATTGCGGACCTTCTGCTCCACGATGCATTCTTTGAAAAGCAGAACCCATATTCTGTGAATTATTTTGATTTCTTGCGCCACCACCTGCAAACGTTCGGTCTAAAAATGCTTCCGGTAATTCTTCTAAAAAACGGCTTGCATCATTTTGGGTTAAGCTTCCAAAACGATAACGTGCATTTGCATATGTTAAGAATAAATGTTTTTTTGCTCTTGTAACAGCAACATAAAATAAACGTCGTTCTTCTTCCAGTTCTTCACGGGTATTTATGCTCATCGCGTTTGGAAAAAGTGTTTCTTCCAGACCGCCAACAAACACAACCGGAAACTCCAAACCTTTTGCAGAATGTATTGTCATTAGTTTTACAACATCAGCATTTTCATCTTTTTCGTCAGCATCGGTTAATAAAGTTATCTGCTGAAGATAACTTCCCAAACCTTTATCGCCTACTTCGCCTTCTTCATTGCTCGGGCTTTCCGTAAATTCCTTTACTGAGTTTAGTAACTCCTGGATGTTCTCATATTTTGCCAAACCTTCCGTGCTTTTATCATTGAACAATTCTTTAATAAAATTGGTGTGCTTGCCCACCTGCACCGCAACATCATAAGCATTTTTTTGCTCGAGCATGCTTTGAAAGTAGCGTATCATCGTTACAAAATTCTGTATTGCTTCAAGTGTGCCTGCTTTAAAACCAAACTCAGCAGCACGCATGAGCACTTCCCAAAATGTTATGTTATTCTCATTGGCATTTGTTACAATTTTTTCTATGGATGTTTTGCCAATGCCACGCACAGGATAATTAATAATACGCCGCAATGCTTCCTCGTCTCTCGTGTTCACAACTACCCTTAAATAAGCAATAAAATCTTTTATTTCTTTACGCTGATAAAAGCTGATGCCTCCGTAAATTCTATAATTAATTCCCATACGGCGAAGGCTTTCTTCATACGCACGGCTTTGTGCATTAGTGCGATATAAAATGGCAAAATCTTTATTGTAATAATGATTGCGCAGCTTCTGTTCCTGAATAGTATCAGAAACATACTTGCCTTCATCATTGTCCGTCATGGTGCGCACTAATTTTATTTTTTCACCCTCTGCGTTTTCTGTCCATAAATTTTTGGGCAACTGACCTTTATTTTTTCTGATAACTTCATTTGCTACATTTAAAATGCTTTGTGTGCTGCGATAATTTTGTTCCAGCTTAATCACTTTTACGTCATCATAATCTTTTTGAAACTGTAAAATATTTTCAATTGTTGCGCCACGAAAACTATAAATACTTTGCGCGTCATCACCAACAACACAAATATTTTCATGCACTGCTGCAAGCAATTTTGTTATCTGGTATTGAACAGGGTTGGTGTCCTGGTATTCATCAATCAAAATGTATTTAAACTTATGCTGATACTTGTACAACACTTCAGGAAAATCGCGCAGCAATTCATACATCTTGAACAATAAATCATCAAAATCCATCGCACCATTTTTAAAGCAACGGCTTTGATAGGCTTTATAAACCTGCGCTAATGCAGGCCGGTTAGTGCGCATATCTTCCTGCTGTAAATAATAATCCTTTGCATATTCTTCAGGGCCAACCAACGCATTTTTTGCAGATGAAATGCGGTTATGAACTGTATTTGCTTTATATAATTTATCGTCAAGATTTAATTCATTCACAACAGTTTTTACAACTGAGCGACTATCATCCGTATCATAAATAGTGAAATTATTCGGATAACCAATGCGTGGCGCCTCCGCTCTTAGAATTCTTGCAAATACACTATGAAAAGTTCCGATATAAAGATTACGAGCTTCCATGTTACCGAGAATTTTTTCAACACGCTCCTTCATTTCCGCAGCCGCTTTATTGGTAAATGTCAGCGCAAGAATATTGAATGAATCAACACCATTCGCCATCAGATGTGCTATACGTGTAGTAAGCACTTTTGTTTTGCCGCTGCCTGCGCCGGCAACAATCATTAAAGGCCCGTTGATATGTGTGGAGGCTTCGCGTTGCGGCTCATTCAATCCCACCAGATAATCCTGCATTGGCGCAAGTTATGTAATAGAAAAACCAAGCCCTAAAGTGAAGCGGAAAATTTATTGACAGGTTACTTTTTAACGATAAAAGAATAAAGTTTATCATTCATGCATTTAACTAAATTTTTATTGTTATGTGATGTTTCTTTATTGTAATTTTTATATCCAATTAACCAGTTAAATATCCAAAAAATGAAAAATAATTCTACACAAAAAGAAGTTTTGCTAATAACAAACAGTTCATTTGCACAAAGACAATGGTGCAATAATGAAGAGCAGATAAATGCAAATCATACACCTGAAGAAAATTTGGAAGAAGCATGCGCCAATGGCATGATACAAGATTTGCTTCCGGAAGTTTTTAAAGTGAATAAAGACGCTAAGTTGTATTTATGGCAAATACATCCCGGCTTTTCTTTTTTGCAGCTTGAATTAGGTGAAATGCCTGTTGCTTTCCAAAAAAAATATTCACTTAATCCACATGAATTTCTGCCAACAATTTGGTTGAATTAGGATTTTGATGCAGCTATATATTTATAAAACCTGTATCTAAAAAGATGTTGATTATATAACCTGAAGAAAGACTTTTAAATTTATCGCTGCAATACTTGTTTGCTTTTTAAAATATAATTTTTTGTTGCATCAGAATAAACTGCAACTCTATGTGTGCGCACAAAATCTGCTGTTGATTTTTCACGATCAGTAAGCTGAAGAAAAATTTTGTTTGATGATTGTAAAGGCATGTGGCAATCAATACAATTATCTGATAATACGATTCCGTCACGCTCTTTTAAAGTGCAGGTATCATGTGATGTGTTGTTATGGCAATTCATACATCGCTGTGAAAAAATCTTTTCATTACCATACTCATTATTATGTGCATTATGACAGGATGAACAAGTCATTTCAGACATACGAAAACATTTGGTTGCAGTTAGCAAACCATACTGGTTGCCATGTACATCAAGCATGGAAGCTGAATCCGTATTATAATTTGGTATTGAATAATTATCCAACGTATCTCCTGTAGCAAAAGAAAAAGCTGGTTGCTTCTCCGTTCTTAAACCGGAATGGCAAAGCGCACAGGCATCTAATTGCTGCTGCCTGCTGAAATATTTTGCATTGATAATATATTTTGATACTGAATCTTTTGGATGCGCTATAAACCACGCTATATGTTGCCGGCCAGTACCATGGCAACGTTCACATTGAATGCCATACATTACTTCTTTGCCGGGAAACAACATGCCTTTTGAAGCAATATTGGTTTGTGCATACGTGGCGTGACATTCCATACATTGAGCACCTACCTGCCTGTCAAATTTTGCAATTGTTGATGGATAACCGGGACTGTTGCACCAACTGCTTTGCGTGGTATAATAAGAAACCGGCAGTTGATATAATTTCGGGCCATTCCAATATAAATACGTCTGTCCTTTTCTTGCAGAGCCAATAACAATATCAAATGATTCACTTTGAAAAGGCACACCGCTCACCATGGAAGTCTGATAGAAGCTGTCGTTTAAAGCATCCATCTGTACATACATGAACTTATTGTAAGTAAAGATGTTTTTGCCTGAATCAAAACTGCCTTTAATAAATTCTTTTGAAGCTGTTCCTGATGTTAAGTAATGTGCTGTTTGTACAAAGCTGTCATAAATTGCTTTGTGGCAAGACCTGCATGCTTCACTGCCGGCGTAGCCATTGAGTTCTTTATTTTTGAATGTATTTGAGTTATTAAAAGCGCTGCAAAAAATACTCCCCAGCAAAACAAGTGTAATTACAAAGAGAGCAATTCTATTTATCTTTTTTATTTTATTAAAATAATGCTTCACTGTGAAATTATTAGGTACTTATTTCTTCCACCGCATCAAATTTATTACTAATAATCTTCATGAACTTAGCATCAATTCTATAAATATAAAATTGAAAATAGAACAACACAGTATTTAATTATAAAGCATTTGCCAATAAGTATAATTTTATACACTGTGTTGTAAGTAATGTAATAATCTTACAATGATGCTACCAGCAAAAGCAAGTAATTATAAGCAAATCTTAATGTAGAGATAGTGATTCTTCAGTAATACGTTCATCACCGTTGGAGTTTTTATAACTTGACCTTATATACATGGCATTGTTAGTTGAGTTGTAAGTTGAAGTGAGTACTTTAAAAGAATTAATTTGTATAGAATTAAGAATTGTTTCATTTGGCGTAACATTTAAAGTAGTTCCTGTAAGTGATATATTATATTGCCAGCCATTAGAACCTAAATCAGCATAATCAAGGTTAGAAATCTCAACGTTAACTGCAGGCACTATACTTTTTACTAAAGAAAAGGTATCTGTTTCATTAACAGCAGTATCGCCAGAGTATAAAGTTTTTATAACTGTTGAATTATAAATACCCGCTAAGGCATTGCTTATTATATGCAGATATATAATGGAAGAGCCTTCGGTTATTTCGTTACCACCTGCATTAACAATAATAATAGGCAGCATATAACTGTTACCAGCATTCAGTGCATGCTTATATAACGTAACAGGTATGGTGTCAAGACTTGTGGAGTCTCTTGTAAATGTTGTTTGAAAATTATATGCATTTGCAGGCATTGCCTGGTAAGTAGTGCCATGATTAGTGTTATAAGAAGCGCGGGCTGTATCAGCCACTGCAAGGGTTACAGTTAGTTCGTTAGATATATAATAAGTTGATGAAATTATAAGATTAAAAGTTATTGCATCAGAATCAGCAAATAGAACAATTGATTTATCAAATGTTGATGCTGATGTATCACCATTTATAAAATAAAAACTAGGTGTAAGATCAACTGAAGAAGAATCTTTTTTGCAGGAAGTGTAAGTAACTATAAGCAGTAAAATAGCCAGTAATCTCAAAAGCCGCATCTTAATTTTTTAGGCAAATCTAAAGTATAAGCAACCTGGTATTTTTATAAATTTTATATAGGTATGTTAATACTAATTGAGTTATAGTAATTATCTAAATAACAAGCAGAGCGATAAACAATTAATTTGCGTGTATGAAAATTCTATTAAAATATTTACAACCATATAAATGGCTCGTTGGCCTTGCGTTATTGCTTTCAGCCATCAACCAAAGTTTTTCAATGCTTGACCCTTATTTTTTTGGAAAGGTGTTTGACATATTTTTAAACCATCCACATGAAAAAGGATATTTTGATGCAAAGAAAAACTTTCATGCAACCAGCGTTCGTACTATATCAGAGTATATTTGGGGAGTAATGTATTATTTGGGCATATTGATAAGTGTTGCAATGGTTTCAAGAATTGCCAAAGCATTCCAGGATTATTTTACCAATGTGGTGGTACAAAAATTCGGCGCAAAAATTTTTACAGATGGCTTAAAGCATTCTATGAAAATGCCTTACCAGGATTTTGAGGATCAGCGCAGTGGGGAAACACTTTCTATTCTTACCAAAGTAAGGCTTGATACAGAAAAATTTATTATAGCTTTTATTAATGTTCTTTTCAGCACAGTTGTAGGAATAACATTCGTTAGTATTTATTCATTCAGCCTTAACTGGAGTATAATGCCTATTTACGTTGTAGGCATTATCTTATTATCTGTACTAACAAGTTTTTTAAGTAAGAAAATAAAAGTTATTCAAAAGAATATTGTAAAAGAAACCAATGTGCTTGCAGGAACTACAACAGAATCGTTAAGAAATATTGAACTGGTAAAAAGCCTTGGTTTAACTGAACAGGAAATTAAACGCCTTAACACAAATACTTATAAAATTCTCGGACTCGAATTAAGGAAAGTAAAAAGCATACGTACTCTAAGTTTTATTCAGGGCACGTTTGTTAATTTTTTAAGGCAGGTTATTATGTTCACTTTGTTATGGCTAGTGTTTCATGGAAAATTAACGCCTGGACAAGTAATGACATTAACTTTTTACTCATTTTTTATTTTTGGCCCGCTGCAGGAAATTGGAAATATTATTATGTCTTACCGTGAAGCAGAAGCATCATTAAATAATTTTGAAGGTGTAATGAAAAAAGCACCGGAAGCCGAACCAGTACATCCACAAACATTAGGCGTTGTAAAAGAACTTTGCTTTCAGCATGTATCATTCAAACATCTTACTGCGCAGTTTAAAGCACTTGATGATATTAATTTTAATGTTGAACAAGGTGAAACCATTGCCTTTGTTGGTCCGTCGGGTTCAGGTAAAAGTACGCTGGTAAAATTATTGGTTGGTTTATATCATCCGCAAAGCGGAAATGTTTTTTATAATAATATTGATAGTGCAGATATTTTGCTTGAAGAATTAAGAGCGCAAATTGGCTTTGTAACACAGGATACGCAATTATTTGCAGGTACAATAAAAGAAAATCTATTATTTGTTAATCCAACTGCAACGAATGAAGAAATTACGGATGCTTTATATAAGGCGAGCTGCCAAAATTTATTGGAAAGAGCTGAAAAAGGAATTGAGACTGTAATTGGTGAAGGTGGATTAAAATTAAGCGGTGGTGAAAAACAAAGACTGAGCATTGCACGTTCTTTATTACGGCATCCGCATTTATTAATATTTGATGAAGCCACTTCATCACTTGATTCAATAACGGAAGAAGAGATAACATCAACCATAAAACAGATATCTGAAATGAAAGAGAAGATAACTGTTTTAATAGCGCATCGTTTAAGTACAATAATGCACGCTGATAAAATTTATGTTTTGGAAAAAGGAAAGATTATTGAAACAGGAACGCATTACCAGTTGATTGATGACAAAGGCTTGTATTATGCCATGTGGCGCCAACAGATTGGAGAAAGAAAATATGCAGCAAAAGTGCCAGCTTAATAAAAAAGTATTAACCTTTGCTAATTGTATAAAGCAATAATTTATCACCCACAGAGACAATCATTTTCAATTGCAGCATTTTGAATTTAAAATTTGTCTAACTTGGTGGGTAATAATTATAATCAATTACCTGCATGACGGAACATACTATTTTAGCCGGCTGCTTAAATAACGATGCTGTAGCACAGCGGGAACTATATAACAGGTATAGCCCCAAAATGCTTTCAGTTTGTTATCGCTTTGCGCAAAACCGTGAAGATGCAGAAGACATGTTGCAGGAAGGATTTATAAGAGTTTTTACTCAAATACATTCCTTTCGTAATTCTGGCTCTTTTGAAGGCTGGGTAAGAAGAATAATTGTACATACGTGTATTAATTTTTTAAAGAAGCACAAAAAATTTAATGAAAGTCTTGATTTGGCGTATGTAGCAAATATGCAGGTAAAAGAAGAAACAATGCCTTCTATAATGTTTGCGAGGCAGGTTATTGAATGCATACGTTTACTGCCAGCCGGTTACAGAACAGTTTTAAATCTTTACGCAATTGATGGTTACAGCCATAAAGAAATTGCGGGTATGCTTGATATCGAAGAGAGCACAAGCCGCAGTCAATATACAAGAGCTAAAACAATGCTTGAAGCTATATTGGTTAAGAAAAGAATTATTGAAAAACCCGGTGAGATTTTTACATGGGTAACTGCAATGCAATAATAATTAATGAGCATGAATGGATTGAATGATAAAGATAATTTTGAAGAATACCTGCGCCAACAGGCAAATGAACACAGGATGTACCCTTCTGATTATGTATGGAAGAACATTCGTAAAAAAATTCATACACCTAAAAAATGGCCCGCACTTTCTGTATTTACTGTTTTAATTATTTCAGCACTTGTTATAGGTACAGTTTTAAATAAACCCGTACCTGATACCGTTACTGCAAACTTTCACTTTTCATTACAAAGTCCTGATAACATTATAACTAACAAAAATGCTGAAGCACCTAATACACAGCCAACGGTAACTGATGAACATTATTCAGCAGATCAGCTTACGTCAACCACAATAATTGCTGCCGTTGAAAAAATTAAAATTGATGATGCTGTTGCAAAACAATTGAATAATTTATTTTACCCATCTGGTAATAATAAAACAATTGCTGTTGCACCTATAACTATTAGTGTTAATGAAAATATTGCAAAAGCACCTGTTATAAAAAGTGTTGAAGCATCAATTAATAAACAGCAGATTGATAATAGTCCTTCTGCTTTAGATAATGTAAATTATTATTTGTTTAACCTTACATCAAGATTGAAAAGTATTTTAAATACAGATCCTTCGCAGGAAAGAAGCGGCGGTGTAGCTTTTTATAAATCAAAAAATTCAGGTTTAAATTATATTAACGATTTTGATCTTAAAGTAGAACCTGAACATACGGACTTATTTCCTAAAGCACTTCAGCAGTTAAGCAAAAATTCAAGCAGGTTTGATTTTCGTTTTTACGTTACACCTTCTGTAAGCTACAGGTATTTGAATGAAAAACAGCAAATATCCAAAACAGTTAATACTGTTTCTTTAGAATCAAGTTATAAAGTAAAACCATCACAGGCTATTAATCAAAGACCGGCCATTGGTTATGAAACAGGATTTGGTTTAGGCTATCATCTTAATGATAAATTTACCTTGACTGGTGGTTTTCAATTCAATATAAGTCAATATAAGATTAATGCGTTTTTGTATAAAGATGAACCTGTTGCACTTACTTTGGATGAAGGTAAATTTTCAAATACAATAGACGCCATATCGAGTTTAAGAAGCATTCCCGGCACCAAACCACTTACAATAAAAAACAGGTATTATCAAATTTCAATGCCGATTGGTTTGGAATGGGTATTGTTAAACGGTCATAGATTTAGCTGGGGTCTCGCAGGTGCTCTTCAGCCAACTTATACTTTCGATAAACAACCGCTTATTATTTCTTCCAATTTTAAAAATTATGCTGATGGTTCTGCATATGTACGCAATTTTAATTTAAATACAAACCTTGAATCTTATTTTGGTTATACAATGGGTAGTTATCGCTGGCAAATTGGTCCGCAAATTCGTTATCAATTACTTCCATCATTGGTTGATAAATATCCTAACAGAGAATACCTTATAAATTACGGTATTAAAGTAGGTGTGGTAAAACAGCTTCATTAATTTCTTCACTTTTAATTTTGATAAATGCTTTATAAACCATTTGCATGCTTAAAAAGTATTTTTGTAGAGTATGACTTCAGCAGTATTTCAGTCGCACGTTTTATCAATTCCGCATCAGCCAGGCATTTATAAGTATTATGATGAAGCAGGCAATTTATTGTATGTTGGCAAAGCAAAAAACTTAAGAAAAAGAGTCAGTTCTTATTTCACAAAAACTTTTACAGGATATAAAACGCACGAACTTGTTCAGCGCATTTACCGTATAGATTTTACCATTGTAAACTCTGAACAGGACGCATTTCTTTTAGAAAATTCATTGATAAAAGAGTTTCAGCCAAGGTTCAATATTAATCTTAAAGATGATAAATCTTATCCCTATATCATTATAAAAAAAGAACCATTTCCACGTATCTTTCTTACAAGAAATAAAATAAATGATGGCTCTGAATACTTAGGTCCTTTTACTTCTGCAGGCAAGGTGCGTGAGTTAATAAGTTTTATTCGCCAGTATATTCCTTTACGTACCTGTAAGCTTAATTTAACTCAACAAAATATTGAAAGAAAAAAATTTAAGGTTTGTCTTGAATATCATTTGGGAAATTGTAAAGGCCCGTGCGAAGCTTTTCAATCAAGAGAAGATTATAAAGATGGATTAATAAAGGTGCGCCAAATGCTTAAAGGAAATTTATCACCGGTAATAACAGGCTATAAAACAATAATGAATGAATATGCCCTGAATTTAAACTTTGAAAAAGCTGAATTAACAAAGAAAAAAATAAATCATCTCGAGCAATATCAATCAAGGTCAATTGTAGTAAGCCGGCATTTGAACAACCTTGATGTATTTAGTATAGTAAAAGAAAATGATATTGCATTTGTAAATTATTTAATGATACAAAACGGTACAATTATCCAAACACATACGGTAGAATTACAAACAAATCTTGAAGAAACTGATGCAGAAACACTGGTTTTTGCTATTGCACAAATAAGAGAAACATTTAACAGCACAGCAAAAGAAATAGTAGTTCCGTTTTCAATTGAATATCCGGAACATGATATTTTAATAACCGTTTCAAAAGGTGGTGATAAATTAAAACTTATTGAACTTTCTCAAAAAAATACAATGCATTTCAGAGAAGAATTAAAACGACAAAAAATTTTACATCTTTCACAAAGCAATGAGGCGCAGCAAAACGTTTTATCAGAGCTTCAACAGCAACTTGGCTTAAAAGAATTACCGTTTCATATTGAGTGTTTTGATAATTCAAACTTCCAGGGCAGTTATCCAGTATCTGCAATGGTGTGTTTTAAAAATGGATTACCCAGCAAAAAAGATTACAGGCATTTCAATGTAAAAACAGTTACCGGCATCAATGATTTTGCCACCATGAAAGAAGTTGTTTACAGAAGATATAAGCGATTATTAAATGAAGAAGCATTTTTGCCTCAGCTTGTAATTATTGATGGAGGTAAAGGCCAGCTAAGTGCCGCAATGGAAAGTATTTCAAATTTAAACCTAAATGGAAAAATAACTATTGTTGGCCTTGCTAAAAATGAAGAAGAGATTTTTTTCTCAGGCGATATAGAGTCAATAAAGCTTTCATGGACTAGTGAAGGTTTAAATTTAATAAGAAGAATCAGAGATGAAGTGCATCGCTTCGGAATTACCTTTCATCGCAACAAACGTTCTAAGGGCACATTTAAAAATGAACTTGAAAATATTCAGGGCATTGGTGAAAAAACTGCAACTATGCTTTTACAAAAATTCAAATCAATTAAACGGATACATGAACTTTCTATTGCTGAACTTGAAAAAGCAATCGGCAAATCAAAAGCAAAAATAATTATTGATTTTTTTAAGCAAAAAAAAGGGGGCTTGGATGAAAATCCTGCCCCGTTTTAAAATCCAATATCCTATGAAAAACCGTTACAAAGGTATGCAACAAGTTTTATTATACAAGTTTTTTATAACCTATTTAAAAAAAATCTAATTACTTTAAATATTAATAACTCCAGAGTGATTGCTCGTAGTTCAAAATTTTGTCTTTAATCTTTTCACCATCAAGCAGGCGGAATAAAGTGTTGTTCGGGTAAACAGTTGAAAGCGGAATATCAAACGGATTATCAATAGATGATTTAACAATATAGCTACTGAACATCCGGCTTTCGAAAAGTTCTTCCCAAGTCATTTGCGCACCCATGTTTTTGGGATTAAATACTTCATATTTAGCAAGTATGGGGCGCATATCAGGATAATAAACCCACCAAACCGGTCTCTCACTATTAGCAACTATATCACCGGTTGATAACCTGTATGGAATTACAGGAGCAATACCTATAATCCTCACAAACATTCTGCTTGCCTCTTTATCAAAAATCCATTCTTCTTTTAGTTGAAACTTATAGATAGAATCAGGGTCAGTTGACTTTGCCCTAACCTGGTATCCAGTAGTATTACCATCCATATCATATACTTTTGAAGTATCAAAACCACCACCAAAAGCATTCATTGCATCATCAGCGGTTATTGGTGTTGTAAAGCGATCATCACCACCACTGAATGCGGTAACATCACCATCTTTAATTGCTTTTAAAAGTATGGAAATAAAGCGCTGGCTGCCGTTATCTTCTACAGCTGCATAACGAAAAGGCAGATTTATTTTTTCACGTGTATCAATTTCTCGCCAAACCCTTACCATAAACACAGCATCATCTTCTCTTAAATCTTCATATACTAAAGGCACACGATCTTTAACAAGATTCCTTTGCAAAGAGATCGG
>CAHJWK010000087.1 GCA_903642275.1 Chitinophagaceae bacterium | reverse complement strand
TTATCATCTGAAACCATTCCCCATGTTGTATTCACACGCTGAGGTCTTTTACTGCGTTCACCAATGCCATCACTCCATTGATATTGATCTGCAAAACACCCACCGGGCCAACGTAAATCAGGTATATGAATTTTCTTAAGTGCATCAATTACATCTAAACGAAGGCGATCATTTTTTGGAACGTCTAAATTTGAATCAACCCAAAAACCATCATAAATGCACCGGCCTAAATCTTCTGCAAAATGCCCATAAATGTATTTGCTGATTGTTTGATGTGAAGTATCGGACATTGTTATTTGCATTGTTGATTGAGCGTGCACTGAGTTAATCATCATTACAAATAAAATATTCAGTAAATTTTTTTTCATGATTTTTTTTTGATTGAACCACCAAGACACAAAGGCATTAAGCATTTAAATTTTATATGTTGATTCAAATTAACAAAGGATAATAAATTTATAAATCATCCAATCAATCTAAATCCTTGTTCAGACATTTTCCCCAACGCTTCATATTTCTCATACCTCTTATTATATAAGTCAGTATTTTTTTTGTTGGGTTGATATTCTGCATCAAATCCTTGTCCCATTGATTGCATAGCATCTTCAACTTTATTGTAAATGCCGGCAGCTGTTGCGGCGAACATAGTAGCACCAATTGCACAGGTTTGTTCAGATGAATGAATACGAATCGGCATGTTCATTACATCAGCCATAACCTGCATAATGTATGGAGATTTTCTCGCAACGCCACCCAAGCCAATCAAACCTCGAACCTGCACACCTTCATTATTAAAACGTTCAACAATCGCTCTTGCGCCGAAACATGTTGCTTCTGCCAATGCTTTAAAAATTCTCGTTGCATCAGTGCCTAAACTTAAATTGATAATCGATGCTTTCAACTCCTGGTTTGCATCCGGCGTTCTTCTTCCATTCAACCAGTCAACAGCTAATTCATCATTTTCGTTTAATGAAAGTTTAGCTGCTTCATTTGAAAGATGTGCAATTATTTTATCGTTTAATTCTTTTAATAATAAATCAGCGACTGCTGCATATATAACCGAAGAATCTTTTATAATATTCTTTACTGATGATGTAATTAAGTTTCTAAACCATGCGTACGTATCGCCGAATGCACTTTGCCCGGCTTCCATGCCCATCATGCCCGGAATAACCGAGCCTGGAACCTGGCCGCAAATTCCTCTCACCAAAATATCTTTTACTTCATTCATCGGTGCTACCAGCATATCACAGGTTGAAGTACCCATCACTTTACTTAAATGATATGGTTCAATTTGTCCTCCAACTGCGCCCATGTGCGCATCAAAGGCTCCAATGCCGATAATAACATTGGTTGATAAGCCTAAACGTTCTGCCCATTCTTTTGAAAGATTACCGGCAGCTTTATCAGAAGTATATGTTTCAGTAAATAACCTTGAAGTAAATC
Source organism: Chitinophagaceae bacterium (assembly GCA_903642275.1). Classification (GTDB taxonomy): domain Bacteria; phylum Bacteroidota; class Bacteroidia; order Chitinophagales; family Chitinophagaceae; genus Parafilimonas. Next base: position 15,955 of record CAHJWK010000087.1, on the reverse strand, counting down.
CATCAAGTAATGGGTCAAGTGAAGTGAAAAAATCGTTTGGCGGTAAACCGTTATAATCTTCGCTCCATAAAGCTTTATGACCGGCAGCACAAACACCACGCTTCATTTGATGAACATCATTGCCGCCGGTTAATAAAAAAGGAATCCAGTCACAATGTTCAACTAATGAATAACAAGCTTTGCGAATATTTTCATCAACTCTTAATATATGTAATAGCTTACTCCAAAACCACTCTGAAGAATAAATGCCGCCTACATATTGCAGGTAATTTATCCCAAACTTTTTTGCATGCTCATTAAACTGCGCCGCTTCTTTTACAGATGTATGGTCTTTCCATAACACAAACATGGCATTAGGATTCGTTTTAAATTCAGGTAATAATGCTAAGGGTGTTCCATGTTTATCAACTGAGATAGGAGTGGAGCCTGTTGTATCAACAGAAATAGCAACGATATCTTTTGAAATAGTTACACCTGCTTTTTTAATGCAATCTTTAATGGTTGCTTCAAGCCCTTCAATATAATCAAGCGGATGCTGGCGAAATTGATTTTGCTGCGGCTCGCAATATAAACCATCACGCCACCTTGGGTAATAAAAAACTGAAGAAGCTACTTCATTACCATTTGAGGAATCAAGAATTATAGCGCGAACTGAATCAGTTCCATAATCAATACCGATAACAAACTTTTGTTTATTCATATTGCAACGCTCTTCCGAATTAAAAGTATAGTATTTTAAGTGTCATAAATACATTTATTAATTTATTGTCAGCATTAGTTAAAATACTATCATTTAGATTGAATTGATGTTTGTGCATTCTTTAATCCATTACTACTTGCTTTTAAAATTATATTACCTGTTTTATGGATTGATTTTATTACAACCATGCATCTGCCTTGCCAGGCTTTACGTTGCGGCAACTGGTAACTTTCCAAACTTACAGGGTTTGAATTGCCAACTCCAACAATCGTTCCTTCACCCTCAATAGTAAAATAAATTAAGTTTTCTGCTTTGGGATTTCTTATGCCTTTATCATCGAGTAACTCAACGGTTACATAACATAAATCTTCATTATCAGCATTAATGGTATCTCTGTCTGCAGATAATTTTATTTGCGCAGGTTCATCAGCAGTTTTTAATATTAATTCACTAACTTTTTTTCCAGTGCTGTAACCAATGGCTTTTAACTCACCAGCTTTATAAGGCACATTGTAAACAGCTATAAATTTTGTTGAACGATTGGTTTGTTTTCTGCCAAGTGATTTTCCATTCAACAACAATTCTACTTCATTGCATGATGAATAAACATTCACTTCAAGCATTGAATCTTCATAACCTTTCCAGCTCCAATCCGCAACAACATCATCCCAATTCCAGATGCTCCAATCTTCTTTTTTTACATTGATTGAAAAAGAAGGTTGCGGTGGTTTTACAAAAACAGATAACTGGTTTTCTTTCCACAGCACATCACGATAATATGATTGTGGACGCTTCCATCCACAGATATCTATATCACCACAATAAGCCAAATTCCAGGGGTAAAAAGTTTTGTCCTGGTTATATCCGCGCCAGCCAATACTTGCTTCACCAATATAATCCCAGCCAGTCCATACAAAATCACCAATCACCCACGCATTATCTTCAACACCCATCCAGTAATCAAATGCTTTTAACGGATAAGATTCCGTACAAACCATAACACGATTAGGTTTGCGCTGGTGGTCGCTAACATACTTATTTAAATTATAATTATAACCTGCCACATCAAGCGCAGCGAAATAAGTATCGGCATTTTCATCAACACTATTAAATGCAGAAGTTATAGGTCTTGTTGAATCAAGCGAACGAATATAATGCGCAAGTATTACTGCAGTTGTATCACCTTCAGGCGATTCACGTTCAGGAATTTCATTTCCAATGCTCCACATAATTACAGAAGGATGATTTCTGTCCCTCGTAACCATGCTACACACATCACTTTGCCACCAGTCTTTAAAATATAAATGATAGTCGTATGGATTTTTTCCATAATGCCAGCAATCAAAAGCTTCATCCATTACAAACATGCCGAGGCTATCGCATGCATTTAAAAAAGCAGTTGATGGCGGATTATGCGAACAGCGAATGGCATTAAATCCACTTGCTTTCAGCAATTCAACTTTACGTATTTCTGCACGGTCATACTCTCTTGAACCAATCGGTCCGTTATCATTATGAAAGCAGGCGCCTTTTACTTTTATTGATTGTGTGTTTAACTGAAAACCTTTTATTGCATCAACAGCAATGCTTCTTATTCCAAACTTTGTTTCATGTTTATCAATAAGATTATTGTTTTGATAAACTTCTATAATTGCAGTGTATAAAACAGGGTTTTCAATTGACCATAGTTTTGGATTTTTAATTTGAACACTATCTTTTACACTTTGATAATTATAACCTGTAATCTTGTAAGCTGATGTATGTTTTGAAACTTCATTTCCTTTATCATCAATAATTTTTACCTGCACGGAATTATTACTTGCTTGCTTGCTTTGATTAAATAAACCTGCAGTTATATTAATGTTTGAATTTGTGGATGACAAAATTTTTGTTGTAACGAAAGTTTCATTTTGCACTACATATAATGTATTCATTGTTTGCAACCACACATGCCTGTAAATACCCGAACCTGAATACCAGCGGCTGTTCACACCTTCATTTTTAACTTCAACTGCGATAATATTTTCCTGGTCAAATTTTATCTGGCTGGTTATGTTATAATAAAACTCTGTATAACCATAAGGATGATTGCCTAAGTAGTTACCATTTAACCAAACATCACTGTTCATATAAACACCATCAAATTTTATATGAAAAACTTTATTAGAATCACCGGCAGGAACAAAGAATTTTTTTCGATACCAGCCTGTTCCGCCTGTAGTAAATCCACCGCTAACCTGGCTTATTGCATCTGCATTAAATGGTGAATTTGTGCCGGGCAAATCTTCAATGCTCCAGTCATGCGGCAAGTCAATAGTTCGCCAGTTTAAATCGTTCCAGTCAACATTTTGTCCGCCAAGAATTGCTCCTTTATAAAATTTCCATCCATCATCAAACAAAATATTTGTTTGTGAAAATGACTGGAAAGAAATAAGCAAACAAGTAAGAATGAAAAGTTTTTTCATGGAGAATATTTTACCGTTAAGTTTTGACTTTATTTACTTGTGCATGCGCCTATACATTTTTTATTAATTGGCTGATTATTAAAATCTTTATTATAAGTATCTATATTAAATAAGCTCTGTAAGTCAAGCCCGGCTTGTAATATAGGTGATGATCTTATAATTTTATAATTACTAAACTCACTTAATTTATCTGCATCCGTAACAATTGCATTGCCTGCACTTTTAAAAGGCGGCATTACATTCACTGCTTTAACTGTTCCGTTTAACTGTTCTTTATAATTTGTTATGCACCAGTTTTTAAAATCAGTATTCCCTTTTACATTAAAACCATTTTTCAAACTCCACCAATCATTTGCAAGAAAAATATCATCAGCATAATTACCTTTTATTATTTCTTTTGCGCCAATAAGAATATTGTTATAAAACTTAAAATTTGAGTGCTCACTTTCAACTGAATAACTTATGGCAGCGTTGCTGTCATTATAAATTGTATTGTTATAAAAGAGGAAATTTTTGAACTGCGCTGAATCATGCGAACTGTTCCAGATATAAGCGCCTGCATGTGCGGCTGAAATTTTTCCATCATTCTCGCTGATGCAAAAACGTATTACATTGTTATGCCACGGGCTTCCGCTTGCATACTGAAAAATGCCAAACGCGCTGCCATAATTTTCATATGATAAACAATACTGAATAACAGAATTTGTTGTGCCGCCATCAAAATCATAACCACCTCCATCTTCACCACCTTTTGACGTTTTATTCTGAAAAGAAATGCAATGCTGAATGATAACACTATCCGCTTCGTAACACCAAATACCAACAGGCCCGTTGCCAATGCGTGGCATATCCCATCCATTGTTGGTTGCCATGCAATGATCAATTAAAACATTAGTGCAATGACCAACAATAATTCCATTGCCGCTATGATTTTTAAGGCTTGATGGATCGCCAGGATTATTTACTGCGCTGCAATTTGTAATAACAATATTCTGCGAGTTACGCTTGCTGCTTAAATCACCTTCAACACTAATGCCTGCAAAGCCATTATCGTGGGCATAGATGTTATTTAATTGCGAGTTGATGCAGTTGTATAATTGAACGCCTGATTTTTGAAAGCCACTTATATCAATTTTTGAAAGTTGTATATTGTTGCAGTCACTGAATAAAATACCCGCTTTTGTGTTCCCATTTTTTCTGCCTGAACCTTTGCAATTAATATTGGTTATGTTAACATAGGCTGATTTCTGAAACTCAATGGCAGAGCCGTTTACGGCATCTATTGTTGCTGTTCCGTTGCCGTATGATGCCAGCACAAAACTATTTATTGAAATCTTTTTAATTACCAGGTGCACATTGCCATAAAAAGATTCGCCGGCGTTCATTAAAACAGAATCACCTGTGTTTAAATGAAGCGTGTTTAAAACTGATATTGATTTTAACGGATGTTGAAGTGAGCCATCATTTTTATCATCGCCTTTAACGCTGAAATAGTAAGATGTTCTTACTGAAAAATTTTTATTAGCCGGCACTACATCATTTTTGATAAGTGTAGAAACAAGTAAAACAAAAAGAAATAATTTAATTGTCATTAGCAATCATTACAGGCACTGCAATATAATTTTTATGATTTATAATTGTATAGATGACATTTATAAATTTTAAGATAAAAGGACAATTGTTTATAAAGATTCTTATTTAAGGAACAACTTTTTCCGCACAATAAAAGCTGTTTTCATTGAAGAGCCGGCAAAAGACTGAATTATAACATCGCTTTCTTAATCACATTAAAATCATGTTCAGGAATTTCCCTGAAGCCGCTTATCAGATAAAAGCCCCAGCGTTTTTTATTTTTTATAAATGATAATTTTTCAAGCAACGGTTTAATGTCTGCCTCTTCGCATTTACTGTATTCAATATTTCTTCGGTAAGGTCTAAGATTTTCTTTGGTAGTTGGTTGATGCGGCTCATCATCGGCAACTTTTCCAATTGCTGTAAATTTTTGATAAGGCTCATTATTTCCCATTTTATCTTTCGATGAATAATATACAATCCAATCTCCTTTTGATAATTTGTTTACTAAATTTTTTCTTCCATGACCGGCTTGTGCAATACCTTTTTTAATGCCTGCAAGTACATGATCTTTTGATGCGCAGATAATGAAATGTTTCATTTACTTAATTAACGTTTAGACAAAAAAGTTAATTCAATTTTTTTAGATAAGGTTGAATGGCAGCAAACCATTTTTCAGCCATAATTTTTTCTCCATTTGTGTTAGGATGAATATCATCAAACATATCGGTTGCAGGATTTATATATGTGTATTGATCAACAACAAGGATAGGTGATTTAGCCGTTGAATGTTCTTTTACATATACAGCAACCTGGTTATTTAAATTGATGATTGCATCAAGATAAGTTGTATCATTATTGCATAATTTCTTGTCACTCCATTGTGCACCAAGCGGTGGAATTTGCGCAATAAAAATTTTTACATGTTTATTTTTTTCGCGCAGCATATATAAGATTACATTCAAGTTGCCAAACATTTGCAGTGGTGTTCTGCATTGAAAAACATCGTTCGTTCCTAATTCAATCAATACAATATCCGGCGTATAAGTTTGCATCCATGTGTGCAGGTTACCTCTTGCACTGTCCCATGAAGGTGGCTTTAAAATATTTTCAAACGTCCACCCGGAATGGCCTTCATTGTCCAAATCAAAATCAGGAACCGGAACTTCACTTCCCATGTGATGCTTACTCCATGAACCGATGAAATCAAAATTATAATTGCCTGCATTCAACATCTGCCATAAATCTCTACGATAACTGTTAAAGGTGTCAACACCATTCGTTATAGAATTGCCAAGACATAAAATATTTGTTGTTTGCTTGTTATAAACTGTAAGCATAAAGCGCTGATGCATTGTATCATCTTTTGCAAATGCAGTTATATCAAGAGGATATTGACCTGCTTTTATTGCTTTGCCTGAAATGCTTCGAATGCCAGCATTCCAGCTTAGCCATGTTGGTAAATTTTTTACCGAATATGCAATTAAATTATCCGCAGAATCAAATGCTTTAGGTTGATAATAGTAAGTAGAATTAATCTCAACCCTTGAAACTTCTTTCGAAATAAAATAAACGCTGTCGCGCTGTGCATGAACGTTTAGGGTAATCAAACTTACAAAAATAATAAACAGGTTTTTTTTCATAAGATGCCTTTATAAATAAGAAGCAGCAAATAGATTGCTCCATTCACTGCTTATAACTGCTTGTATTATCAACTTTAATAACCGGGATTTTGTTTTAATTTGGGATCAAGATCAATTTCTCCCTGCGGTATTGGAAAATATTCGTTCTTGTTTGCGGTAAACGATACCGCTGTTAAATCATTCGGCAATCTTGGTTTCTCTTGCTGCAAATACTTATTAATATACTCTGCAGCAATGCCCCAACGAACTAAATCAAAAAAGCGATGACCTTCTAAACCGAATTCAAGCCTTCTTTCAAAACGTACGGCATCACGTGCTTTGTCTTTATTTGTCCACGAATTATTGTATAAACCGATATAATAATTTGCAGATGCGTAATAACTGCCTTCATAATCGTATGATACAGGCACATAACGGCCATTCATTGCTCTTGCGCGAACATAATTTACAAGTTGTCTTGCACGGTCTAAACTACCCGCTTCCACTTCGCATTCAGCAGCCCATAATAAAACATCTGCAAAACGTATTATACTATAGTTAACACCACTGCCCAACAAGTAACCCTGTGCGTAATAATCACTGTAAATTCCGACCTGGCTTGCGCGGTAATTGTTTTTTACAGGATTGTAAGGTCCGCCAAATGTCCGGTCGTTTATCCATCCAAAGGCTGGATCTGATCCGGGATTTGAAGGATACCCTACCCAATTATTATTATACTGAGTATAGTTAGGATCAAAATATTCACTGGTCCAGTCAAGATAAGGCACCGCACGTCTTCCAACAGTCCAGTCAAGTCTTGGATCAACTGTTCCTTGGTAAGGAAAATAAGTATAATCTTTACCACTTACATTTTCATCGTTCGTCATGTTGGTTACGTTGAAAGTATCTATCATAGGTAAGCCATCTGCATCTGTTTTAAATGCGTTTACAAAGTTGAAAGATGGCTGCTTCCATGTTGTATAAAAACTGCTAAGCGGATAAAATGCCGGCGTGTTACCGCTTTCGCCAATGTTTTCATTTCCTCCATTTGAACCATCATTAACAGAAAATTGAATCTGGTAAACCTGCTCTGCATTGTTCTCAGTAGCAGCATTAAAGTTATCATCATAATTACTAACCAAAGCATATGCTGCACCTTGTGAATTTGTTCCATTTCCATGACCGCCGTATGAAGCAGGAATGATAGAATCAAGCAAAGCTTTTGCTTCATTATATTTATGTTCAAACATATAGCACTTAACAATGTAGCATGCAGCTGCCCATTTATTCGCTTCACCTTTTAAAGCCATTTTTGCAGGAAGATTGTTATAAGCGAAACGAAAATCTGCTTCAATCTTTGGCCAGATATCTTCTGTGTTTGCAACTTTAAAATCAGTAACTGCTTCATCAATAAATGGTACATTGTTCCATATTTTTTTCGCATCAAAATGAAAATGGCCGCGTAAAAATCTTGCCTGTGCAACAGCAATTTTTTTCTGTTCATCTGTCATATCAGTCGCAGTGTTTGCAGCTAAAATAACCGCATTGCTTCTTGATACACCATCATAATCAGAACGCCATTTATCTGAAATATCACCTGTCGAAGGCTGCGTTTGAAAATGTTCTATCACAATAGCATTGTCACCATCATTGTCGCCACCTCTATAAGCATCCCCGGAAGTGATGTCTCCATATATCCAGTTGGTACCGGAAGTGCTCCACCAGCCGGAATGAACGGTTAATCCTGTAACATCATGATAAGCGCCAACAAGTAACTGTTGAACGCCGTTAGCATTTGCAAGCGCACCAACAGTAATTGCGTTTGGTGGCTGAAGGTCTAAGAAGCTTTTTTTGCAGGATGTAGCAGCAACAAAAAATAAGCTTATAACAAATACTCGTTTCATATAGCAATAATTTTATAATGAAAAATTTACACCAACCAGAAATTTTTTCGGAATAGGATAGTTGCCTCCAAAATCAACGCCTACATTAGATGGATCACCTGTGCTAACTTCTGGATCAATACCACTGTATTTTGTAAACGTTGCAAGGTTAAAGCCCTGCACATAAATGCGCAACCTGTTAAAGGCTTTATTCTTTTGGAATGTATAACCGAGCTGTAAACTTTTAATGCGCATATAAGAACCGTTTTCAACAAAAAAACTGGATGGATTTGCATCAAAGTTTGCACCGCCGCTTTGCCAGATAGGTAATTTTGCACCTGTGTTTGTCTTACTCCATGTATCAAGTGAACCAGTTCCTAAACCTCCGGGAAACTCATAGTTCACACGCCAGTAATTAAATATTTTATTACCATAAACTCCCTGCAGAAAAATGCTCATATCAAAATTTTTATAAGAAAGATTGAGGTTATAACCGTAAGAAAATTTTGGGTGCGGACTACCTATAAAAGTTCTGTCATCATCATTAATTTTTCCATCCTTATTTATGTCTTTGAATTTAAAATGTCCGGCAGCATTTTCAGCAGTTAAACCTGGTTCTGTCACACCATATTTTGTATAATCATCTGCGCTTTGAAAAATGCCTGTTTCAACCAAACCAAAGAAACTTGAAACGGGCATACCTACTACACTTCTTGTAAGTGCGAAATGTGTTGGCGGATAAGAACCACCATCTAAATGTGTAGCAGAATCTCCATCAATATACTTAACATTATTGCGATAAGTGGCAATGTTGAAATTCATATCATACTGAAATTTACCAATGCTGTTTTTATAATCAAGTTCCAGTTCAAATCCTTTATTGGTAAACTTCATAATGTTTTCAGTTGGTGCCAACGCATCACCTTCAAGACCCGTAAGTGGGGGCACAGCCAGCAAGCCATTTGTTTCCCTGTTAAACCAGCTGAACGATGCAGTAAGCTTGTTTTTAAAAACAGTAGCATCAAACCCTAAATTCGTTGTTTTATTCGTTTCCCAATGTATATAAGGGTTTCCTATTTGGTACAATCCGACACCGGTATTAGCAGAGCTGTTTGCACCTCCTAAATCATAACTGCTTACAAAAGAATTGGTGTTATATTGATTTTCGTATAACCCTGAAGGAATGCTGTTATTACCGTTAGTACCTATTGCCGCTCTGAATTTCAAATCATCTAACCATGTAAAGCTGCTCATAAACTTCTCGCTTGAAATACGCCACGCTGCACTATAAGATGGAAAAGTTCCGTATTTATCCAGCGGCCCGAATTTAGAAGATCCATCATGTCTTATTACATAGCTGAAAATGTATTTATCCATTAATATATAATTCAAATTTCCAAAAACTGAAACGGTTGTGGAAGCATCACCACCACCGGAAACAGAATTAAATATTCCACCCGTTGTATCTGTAGGCACTCCATTGCTTAAATATTGATATGAAGGAATTGTATATGGTAAATTTGGTGTGGAAGCACCTGAATATCTATATACATCATGACTGGCTTCGTAAGCTACAAATGCGCTTATTTTATGAACCTGGTTTATTTTTATATCATAAGATAATTTGTTAGTCCAGCGCCAGTCGCTGCTCCATCCGCTGCCTTCTGAAAAAGAGTTATACGGCGCCGTGTAAACGTTTTGCGGAATTGTATCAGAGAAATAATGATAACTGTTATTGTAAAACTGTACGCCGATTTTTGTTTCCAGCACTAATCCTTTTATAAGCTCTGCATCAGCGTAGGCTGAACCAATAATGCCTGCATTAAAACCATTACTGTTTCTTTCAGAATTTTTATGAAGGTCAAACACGGGGTTATTGCCACCGGGATTTAAGGCTAAACTATTTGTAATGCCTTTTGGCCCTGAAAAATTTCCGGCAATATCATAGATCGGTATCAGCGGGCTGCGTTCATATAAATCAGCGAGTAAACCTTGCGAATTATGATTATCAACATCACTTCCTTCACTATAAGAAAATTCAGCATTCTCGCCAACCTTCAGCCATGTTGCCGGTTTAAACTCTGTATTCACCCTTAAAGAATAGCGTTTATAAAAAGTGCCAAGTACAACACCTTTGTTATCAAAATAATTAAATGTAAGTGCATAGTTGCTTTTATCTGTAGCACCGCTTAAATCAAGCTGGTGATTTTGACTGAATGCCTGTTGAAAAATTGATCCGAACCAATCAGTGCCTTGCTTATTTGTCTTTAAAATTCTATAAGAAGAAAGGTTATATAAGGATGGGTTTGCACGCGGATCACCAGCTTTTACTGCCAGTTGTGCACCGCTTTGCCTTTCAATAATGAAATCCGGCAGCACAGCATTATTGCCGCTTCCATAATAAGAGTTATCAGTAAGATTGGAATTATGCAGGTACCCGAAGTAAGCATTTGCATATTGCTGCGGCGTTATAATACCAGGAGTTTTAATAACACTTTCCCAACTGCCGTATGAAGTATATTCTAATTTAGGTGCACCAATTTTTCCTGATTTTGTTGTAATTACAATAACGCCGTTGCCGCCTTCTGCGCCGTACAATGCTGTAAGTGAAGGATCTTTCAACACAGTTATAGTTTCTATATCACTTGGATTAATAAGGTTGTTGCCGCCACGCATTTGCACACCATCAATAACGTATAAAGGATCATTATCTCCATTGGTCCCAAAACCACGTATGCGTACAACGGCTGTGCTTCCCGGGTCACCCTGGTCATCTACACTTACACCAGCCACTCTGCCCTGTAGAATAGAACCAACATCTGTAACAGGCGTTTTAGCAACAATATCTGCCGATACTGTTGAAACTGCTCCTGTAACATCACGCTTTGATTGTTTCGAGTAGCCTGTAACGATAACATCATTTAATGCATTATTATTTGGTACTAATGAAATATTTAATGTTTGGCTTGAAGTAACTGAAATCTCTTTACTCTGATAACCGGAATATGAAAATATTAAAGTACCGGCATGATCCATTTTAAATGAATACTTTCCATTATTACCTGTTGTTGTTCCTGATTTTGTTCCTTTATAAACTACTGAAGCATTAGAAAGTGCTAAACCTTTGTCATCAGTAATTATTCCGCTAACGTCAACAATAGTTTGCGCTTTTGAAATAAAACACAAAGCAGTAAATAAAAACCCAAAGCTTAATTTTTTTAAATGCAATATGCATGAGTTGAATACATGCACATGAATAAGTGATTTCTTTTTTTTCATAAGCAACTTCGTTTACAATCGTTAAGAAATAAGCAGGAATAATTGTCAATTGTACAATTATTCAAATGTAATTTAATTTTTGAATGAACAAAATTTTTTGAAATAAATTTTGCTCATCATTTTATGAATGGAAAATCGGTACATATTTTTATTGTTTACTATCTATCTTTATTTTTAAACGATAACTGCTTTTCTTTTTATGCAGATTAAACACTACTCACATCAAAACAGGATGCTGGTTGCAATTGATTGCATCATATTTGGGTTTGATGGACTTCATCTCAGGTTGTTATTAATTAAGAGAGGGTTTGAGCCTGAAAAAGGCAGGTGGAGTTTAATGGGTGGTTTCGTGCACGCAGATGAAAGCTTTGATAATGCCGCAGCAAGAATTTTAAAACAGTTAACCAGTCTTGATAATGTTTATCTCGAACAGCTATATGCTTTTGGTAATCCGCATCGTGACCCCGTTGAAAGAACTGCATCTATAACCTATTTTAGCCTTATTGATATTAATCAGTATGAAAAGCAGATAAGCCATGAATACCATGCCGAATGGTTTCATTTAAAAAAGATTCCCTCATTAATATTTGATCATAAAGAGATGATTAAGATGGCGAAAGGAAAATTGCGATACAAAGCTGCATTTCATCCTGTATTATTTGAGTTGTTACCCAATAAATTTACGCTGCCGCAAATGCAGAATCTTTATGAAGATGTATATGAATCTGTAATTGACAAAAGAAATTTCAGCCGGAAGATATTATCTACAGGCTTATTGATAAAGCAAAACCATAAAGACAGGGAAAGCTCAAAAAAAGGTGCTTATTATTATAAGCTTGACAAACGAAAATACATGCGCAACTTCAATGCTTTTTTAAATTTCATTCCTAATCATAAAATATAATTGTAATAAAGACAATTATAAATTTTTATTTAGTTGTTATCAGGCATCATGTCACCTGACTTTATACTTTCATGTGTTGGCATATTATGATAGCTTAACCTTGCTGCTTTGATGTGTAATAATTTATGCAGCCTGAACAAGCGAAACAATATTGTTATAACAAAAGCCGACAATAAAGGTGCGGCAACGTATATCCAGTAATCATTAAAATAATTACTTACCAACGCAGGCCCAAAACTGCGTGCAGGATTGGTGCTGCAACCTGAATAAGCAGTTTCTAACCAAACCATAAAACTATATAACGGCGGCATTACAAATGGTGTATAGTTGCGCAGCCGCCTGCTGCCAACAAATACAAAAACAACAGTAACCAATGCAGCTGTAGTTATCAACTCACCAATAAAAGCAGATCGTAAACCTGCGTTGCCTGGCAATGTAATTCCATATTGAATACTGCTTCCCTGTTCCTGCCATAACAATAAAGGAATGCAACCGACAGCGGCGCCGGTCATTTGTGCTGTAATATATCCAATCAACGCATATGTTTTCATTTTGCCGCGCAACCAAAAGGCAAATGACATGGCAGGATTAATATGAGCGCCACTTATTTTACCAACAGGTGACAGCGTAATCAGGCAACCAGTGCTTCCAAATAAAAAACCTGTTATTAATCTGCGTGCACTTGCTAAAGGAATATATGTTGCCACAACAGAGCCTTTTCCCCAATCAAATATTACAAAGCTTAAACCTATGCTTAACAACAATGCAGTGCCAATAAACTCTGATAATAAAAGCGGGAGGATAGATTTTAATTTCATCAGTTAATGAAATTAAATTATCATAATGAAAGATTAATGCCTGTTTAAAATGTATTAAAAAAAGACAGTATTTTATACTGCCTTTATAATTAAGTAGTTGATATAAAATCATGCAATAATAGCCTACTAATTACTTATCACTATTTTCTGCGAAGCAATTTTTTGCTTACTGGTTTGAAGAACCACTACGTATAATCCATTAGGCAAATGCTGAATAAATGTATGCATGTATTTACCTGCATTTTGAGTTGCACTAAAACTTGCACGAGGCCTTTGGTACTCATCATAGATAATTAATTGTACAGCCGCATTATCTTGTAAAGTGTAATTACAGATAACTTCATCACTTTGAGACCGTACTGAAAAATCAGATTTTTGCTCAGTTTGCGATTGTACAGATAAAACCGATGCCTCATCGCTTTGTAAACCGTTAGTCTTTGTTCTTGCACGTGTAACATTAATTCTTACATAATTACTTTGTATAGTAGCACAAGACCAAACAGACTGGCAAACAACATAAAATCTGCCTGTTGTTGAAAAATTCGGTGTATATGTGGTAGCCGTTACACCAGTGCTGTAGTAGTTACTCTGGGAAGTTCCATAATACCAGGTTCTTGACGTGGGTGCAGATTTTTCAGTTACTGTAAGCACGGTGCCATTAACCCCGGTATGTATGTTTTGAGGAGTTGCAGGTGCAATGCTGTTACCGGCCAGCTTTATTGTTAAATTTGTACCATTATCGCTTCCCGTTATTTGTGGGTTTGAGCTGTTAACCCTTATTCTATAACCCGTACCGGTTGCAGTACCGTTAGGTATGGTGCAACTTATAGTTCCTGAATTTGCATTGCTTACAAGTGTGCCTACGTTTATTGGGCTTGCAAATGAACCGTTGATATCACTTAATTGTGCTGTATAATTATTCCCGCTTGTATAAGTTCCTACACTTGTAAACGATACAGATAAACTTTGATTTGAAGTTGCTGTTACACAAAAAGGTGAGCCACTTATTGCATTTGTTGAAATTGTTGCAGGTGGTGGTGTAGGATTTGTTACGTTTATCGTAATATAGTTACTTGAAATAGTGCTGCAGGAGGTAGTTGAAACACAAACGACATAGTAGGTGTTTGCGACTGAAAAATTAGGTGTGTAAGTGGTAGCCGTTATACCGGTACTGGTATTGTATGGGCCGCCAGCCGTGGTTCCATAATACCAGGTTCTTGAAGTGGGTACAGATGCTTCAGTTACCGTAAGTGTAGTGCCATTAATCCCGGTATGTATGTTTTGAGGGGTTGTTGGTGCAATGCTGTTGGCGGCAAGATTTACGGTTAAATTTGTACCATTATCACTTCCCGTAGTTGCCGGGTTTGTACTGTTAACCCTTATCCTGTAACCCGTACCCGTTGCAGTGCCGTTTGGTATGGTGCAACTTATAGTTCCGGAAGTATTTGTAGTTGTAACAGTACCAATATTTACTCCGCTTGTAAAGTTGCCGCTTGCATCGCTAAGTTGTACCTGGAATACATTTCCGTTTGTAAAACTGCCTGTAGCTGTATAAGAAACAGATACGGAACTACCGGTAATTGACGTAACACAAAATGAACTTGCTGAAATAGTTTTTACAGAGATGGCATTACCTGAATTGACCGGAGCACCAGGGTTTGTATTACCTGCACTGCTGTATAATAATGCAGCCTGGTAAATACTTATGGAAGCGTAACTATATACATCAGATTTATAGGAAGATGTGTATGATGCTGCATAAAATCTATCCCACCCGGAATGACAGCCACCTGCTGCACTGTAATAAGTTGTAAACTGCGCAAGATTTGGTTTTATTTTATCTATGTTATTGCATAAATCATGGGTTGTTACAGCGTGAATATCATTACAGCCGGTTGAGTCACCGCCAAACCCCCAAACATGGTTATTATATATAAAAACAGAATCAACCGGGTCGCATGAATTATTTTCAGCAGACATGGGGATAAAAAAAGGAACATTGTGTACCGGATGAAAATACGTCCAGGATGTGCAGGGATTTGCGGTTAATATATGTTGAAGGTCTCCGCAGGTGCTGCCACCGCCTCTGCTTAATCCTGTTACGGTACCTCTTGTAGTATCAATGCCATGATAATAAGTAAAGAGCCATCCTATTGCATCATCCACCTGCCTGCCATCAATGCCTGAAGATGAATTTGGATGTTGTAAGCTTAACGTTATAAATTCTTCTTTAGCGCCGGTTTTAGGATTAATTGCAGTTCCATCCCACGTGCCGGAATACAAAGCGTTTGACATACCTTCATTTTGAACAAGCACCTGAGTTGTACCAAAGTAACCCGCACCGCAAATGAACACTATAAAAGGATGTTTTGTTGTAATATCGGTGTTGTAATCAGCCGGAACGTGAACCAAGCCAAGTAGTGTTTGGGTGCCTCCATACGTTCCCCGTACAGTTAAACTTACGCTGTCCTGGTTACCATAGCTGTTTGCGTTAACATTGCACGCGTATGCAATAAATAAGATGAAGAAAAACTTTTTCATTGTTTTGGATTAATAGTAAAATGTAATTGTAAGTACAGATTGCAGCTAAAGGCTTTAATAAAATAAAATGGTTAATTTTATTACCCTACATATGTCAAATAATTTTGGTTGCACAGGCTAATCAAAAACCATGCTTTTAATTACATTTTTAATTTTTTTAAATATATATAT
>CAHJWK010000086.1 GCA_903642275.1 Chitinophagaceae bacterium | reverse complement strand
AAATTAACGTGGTTAGTATTTATTTAGACTCAATTAAGGTTATGCAATCGTTACCGGAATGTTCCCTTAATGTTATTCAAAATGGACAACGAATGTATAGTTTAAAACATAGGCTTGAGAAGTTTTGTATCATTTAATTTTATCAAGCAGAAACACACAAGTTTATTAACATAACAAAAAATATTATTGCGAAAATTTGTTGTTTGTTTTCAAAGGTTCTAAGAGATTTTGAAACAAATGCACAAACATATTAACGCAACGATGGTGAATAAATTTTTTTAGAAATAGCGATTGTAATGAAATTAAAATTGTTTATCGGCAACATTGTTTTTAATTTATTGTACTTAAACTGAAACTATATTTTTGCAGCAATAATACAGCATGAAGATTTCTTATAACTGGCTCAGCGAATATTTACCTGAAAAGATAGAAACGCAAAAGCTATCAACCATACTTACATCTATTGGGCTTGAAGTTGAATCGTTAGAGTTCTATGAAAATATAAAGGGCAGCTTAAAAGATTTGGTTGTGGGCGAAGTTGTTTCATGTGAGCAACATTCTAACGCAGATAAATTAAAACTTACTAAAGTTGATATTAGTAAAGATGCGCCGTTGCAGATTGTTTGCGGTGCACCAAATGTGGCCGTTGGCCAGAAAGTAATTGTTGCGCCTGCTGGAACGACTATTTATCCTTTCAACAATGCGACGGTAACAATGAAAGTTGCAAAAATAAGAGGTATTGAAAGCTTTGGAATGATTTGCGCCGAAGATGAAATTGGCATAAGTAATAACCATTCAGGTATTTATATTTTGCCCAATACTGCAAAGCCCGGAGATGATGTTGCTAATTATTTTAATATTTATACTGACTGGATTTATGAGATTGGCTTAACACCAAACCGCATGGATGCGATGAGCCATATGGGTGTTGCGAAAGATGTATGTGCATGGCTGTCTTATCACAATAATAATGTTACTAAACCTAAATTGCCTTTGGCAAAAAACATTAAGGTTAACAATGATGAAAATGATTTTAAAGTTGTAATTGAAAATACAAACGATTGCAAGCGTTATTCAGGTTTATATTTTCAGAATGTTGTTATAAAAGAATCGCCGGATTGGCTGCGTAATTATTTAACGGCAATTGGCCAGCGACCAATTAATAATGTTGTTGACGTAACCAATTTCATTTTGCATGAAACAGGTCAGCCTTTACATGCATTTGATGCAGATGTTTTAACCAACAAAAAAATTATAATAAAAAATGTGGCTGAAGGCACTGCCTTTATAACGCTTGATAATATTGAAAGAAAAATAAGCAGTACAGATTTAATGATTTGCAATGATAATGAACCAGTTTGTATTGCGGGTGTTTTTGGTGGCGTTGGCAGTGGTGTAACTACAGCAACTAAAAATATTTTTTTGGAAAGTGCATGGTTTAGTCCTTCATCAATAAGAAAAACTTCTTTGCGTTTTGGGTTAAGAACAGAAGCAGCAATCAGGTTTGAAAAAGGTGTTGATATTTCAGGTACTGTGCAGGCTTTACAAAGGGCATCTTTATTAATGCAGGAAATTGCCGGTGGTGAAATAAAAGATAATATTCTTGATGTTTATCCTTCCCAAATTGAAAAGAAAAATATCATGCTCAAATATAGTTACTTAAAGAAGTTAAGTGGCAAAGTTTATGAGCCAACATCAATAAAAAATATACTTACTTCTTTAGATTTTGATGTGCTGAATGAAACCGCTGAACAACTTGTTGTTGCTGCGCCGTTAAGTAAAAATGATATTGCTTTGCCCGCAGATGTGGTTGAAGAAATTGTGCGGATTGATGGACTTGATAATATTGAAATATCTAAATCTGTTACCATTACTCCTTTAACTCAAAATGATTCAATAAAGGAAGCACTTAAAGAAAAGATTACGCAAATATTAGCCGGGGTGGGTTTTAATGAAGTAGTCATCAATTCAATAACTGATAGTAAAATTTATTCAGAAAATAAACTTGCTAATGCCGTTCGGTTGCTAAATAATCTTAGTACAGACCTGGATATCTTACGCCCGTCAATGTTAGAAACCGGTCTAGCAACACTGGCATATAATATCAACAGGAAAAATGATAATCTCCAGTTTTTTGAATTTGGGAAAACTTATCAAACACAATCAGAAAAATATTTAGAAGATGAGTATTTATGTTTTTGGTTAACGGCAAAAGATGATACAAACGGCTGGAAGCAGAAAATTCTTAAACCTGATTTCTTCACTGCAAAAGGGATTTTTGAAAATTTACTGATACGTTTAAATATAAAAGCACACTCATTTTCAGGCACACAAAATAATGAAGTAGGCATTCAACAGGACATTGTTGCTGATTCAATTAATCTTGGAAAAATTCTAAAGGTTAGTGACAAGCTTTTAAAAAAGTTCGATATAAAACAAGATGTATTTTTTGCTGAATTAAATATTGAAAAACTTTCCGCAGTAGTTTTAAAACAGGAAATTTTGTTTAAAGAAATTCCGCAGTTTCCTGCTGTTCATAGAGATTTGGCTATGATTGTAGAAAAGAAAGTAAGATATGTAGATATTGAAAATATGCTCAATCAAATGTCAATTGATTATTTACAGCGGTTTTCTTTATTTGATATTTTTGAAAGTGATAAAATTGGGAATGATAAAAAATCAGTTGCTATCAACTTTACATTCTTAAATGTAGATAAAACTTTAACTGATGAAAAAGTTGACGCATTAATGCAAAAAATTATCACCATTTCAGAGAAAAATCTGAATGCAACAATAAGGAAGCAGTAAATGGAAGATTTAGATGTTCAAATAAAAAAACTACAGGAAACAATTAGCGTTTTGCTCAAACGCTATAAACAAGTGCAAAAAGAAAACAAACAGTTTAAAAATTTAAACGAACAGCTAAACAAATATTTAAAGCAACAAGAAATATTGTTACAAAAAGAACAGCAAAAGCAAACAGCAGTAAATCTTGTATTGTTACATAGTGATGATGAAAAGAAAATCCTGCAACAGAAAATAAATTTTTATTTAAAGGATATAGATAAATGCCTTTCACTTTTAAATGCATAATATGGAACAGTTTATTCCTGCAAATATTCTGATTGGCGACCGGAATTACCGTTTGAAAGTAAAACCGGAAGATGAAGAGAAACTGCGCAAAACTGTAAAAATTATAAATGAAAAAATTATTGAGTATAAAACAAACTTTGCCGGTAAGGATATGCAGGATTACGTAGCAATGGTATTAATCTGGCTTGCCACAGAGCAAACAGAAACAGAATTTGCCACCTATAAAAAAAATGAGCTGATAAATAAACTTAGCAGCCTTCAGAACCTGATTGAGCAGGCAATACAATAAAAACTCCGTTGAAATCAACAGAGTTTTACTTTTAAGCCCCCGAAAAACTATTTTATATTTATAGTATAATAATTTGAATACGTCCAGTTACCGGCATTATCTCTAAAACGCAAAATATAATACATCTTTTTCGCCTTGAGGTGTTCATCCTGAAAAGAGTAACCTTTTACAGTTTGAGAACTGCCACCAACATCTTCACCCTCCACAGTACAAAAAGTATTTTCGTTTCCACTGCTCATTAACTCAATGCGCTTAACATTATTTTCGTAGAGTGTTGAAAAGCTTACTATAACAGTATTACTAGTTTGTGAAGTTTTCAAATTTTTTACTTCGACATTCGAATTTTTAAAGAACACGTTTTGGTTAGCGGCCCCTGGTAAGGTTACGTCTTTTTTGCTACAAGACATTAAAGAAACACCCGCAAAAAAAACAAATATTAACTTTTTCATTTTAAATTTATTTTATTCCACGGGTACGGAATAAAAACGGACATCTCCTTAATGCCAAACGAAATGCCAATGCTATTTTAAAAATTAAATGATTGATAATCATTAATATATAAACTAGAAATAAGTGCATATTTTCCCAAAAAGGAACTTAGAATCCTAAAATGAAATTTAAAAGAGTTTTTCACAACACTGTATCGTGAATTAACTTTGCTTGTTTAATCAAAATCTTCAAGCATATATAATATGTATAAAAATCAAGTACATGAATATGACATATATAATAATTGCAATAGTTACTTTATTAGCAGGTATTGTTTTAGGAAAAATAATTTTCGCAAAGAATACAAAACAAAAAATACAGGATGCTGAACATGAAGCCCAAAACATTATTTCAACAGCTGAAACAATCAAAAAAGAGAAAATTGTAGAAGCAAAAGAAAAATTTGTACAATTAAAAGCCGAATTCGATAAGGAAGTTTTAGACAGGAATAAAAAACTTGGTGAAAGCGAAAACCGCTACAGGCAAAAAGAAATTTCCATAAATCAAAAAGACGCTTCTTTTGAAAAACAAATTAAGGAAAATGAGATTATCAAGGAAAATTTAAGTAGGCAGCTTGATGTGGTTGCTCAAAAAAGAAATCAGCTTGAAAAACATCAGGAAGAACACATTAAACGCCTTGAAAAAATTTCCGGCTTGACTGCAGAAGAAGCCAAATCTCAACTTATTGAAAGCCTGAAACAGGAAGTTCAAACCCAGGCTTTACAACTGCAGCAGGAAGTAATAGAAGAAGCGCGGCAAAAGGCTAATAAAGAAGCGCGAAAAATTATTATTCAATCCATCCAGCGTACTGCAGCAGAGCAAACCATAGAAAACACTGTTACCATTTTTAACCTGGAAAGTGACGAAATCAAAGGGCAGATTATAGGTAGAGAAGGTAGAAATATACGTACCATTGAAGCGGCAACAGGTGTTGATTTAATTGTTGATGATACGCCGGAAGCAATAGTACTTTCTTCGTTTGACCCATTACGGCGCGAAATAGCAAGGTTAAGTTTACAGAGATTAGTTGCCGATGGCAGAATACATCCTGCACGTATAGAAGAAGTAGTAGAAAAAACCCGTAAGCAACTTGAAGAACAGGTTATGGAAATTGGTGAACGAACTGTTATTGAATTAGGAATTCACGGATTACATAAAGAGCTAATCAGGATTGTTGGTAAAATGCGTTTTCGTTCTTCTTATGGGCAAAATCTGCTAATGCATAGCAGAGAAGTTGCAAACTTATGTGCAACTATGTCTGCAGAACTTGGATTAAGTCCAAAACTTGCAAAGCGTGCCGGTTTATTGCACGACATCGGGAAAGTGCCGGATGAAGAAACAGAACTTAGTCATGCTTTATTAGGCGCAAAACTGGCTGAAAAGTATGGGGAAAATCCAGCAGTAATTAATGCAATTGGTGCGCATCACGATGAAATGGAAATGCAATATATTATCTCGCCAATCGTGCAAAGCTGTGATGCAATCAGTGGTGCCCGACCTGGAGCACGAAGGGAAATTATGCAGCAATATCTTAAACGCATAAAAGATCTGGAAACGCTGGCAATGAATTATAATGGAGTTGAAAAAGCTTATGCTATACAGGCAGGCAGGGAATTGAGGGTAATTGTAGAGGCAGAAAAAGTTTCAGATGGAGACAGCGATAAACTAAGTTTTGAAATTGCTCAAAAGATACAAAATGAAATGACTTACCCGGGGCAAATTAAAGTAACTGTTATACGAGAAAAGAGAGCTGTTAATTTAGCACGGTAAAATACGTTTAGCTAAAAGCATAATTAATTAATTTGGTTACTCTTTTGGCAAGCGCTACTTTTGCAATCCTTTTAAAAAAATGTTATGAATTCCGCTGTTCAGTTTGTACACGAGCAACTCACAAATAAAAAAAATCATCCGAAATTTAAAGCAGGTGATAATGTTACTGTAAATTATAAAATAATTGAAGGCGGAAAAGAACGTATTCAAAGTTTTCGCGGGGATGTTTTAAAAACACAGGGAAACAATGTTACTGCCACATTCACGGTGCGCAAAATATCTGATGGTATTGGAGTGGAGAGAGTATTTCCTTTTTTTTCACCGAATATTGAATCTGTGGTTGTAAATAAAATTGGTAAAGTGCGTCGTGCGAGATTATACTACTTAAGAAATCGCAGCGGTAAGAGCGCAAGGATCAAAGAAAAAAGAATTTAAATTATACTTTTAGCAAAAAGCGGAAATCAATATAGTTTCCGTTTTTTTTGTTTTTATTATAGATTATAATTTGAATTTAGTCGTTTATTAATAATTACCTTTGTTACAATCTAAAAATAATCACAATGGGAAATCTTGGTTTTCAGGAAATATTACTGATTGCGATAGTAGTTCTTGTACTTTTTGGCGGCCGTAAAATTCCTGAATTTATGAAAGGGCTTGGTCGTGGTGTCCGCGAGTTTAACGATGCAAAAAATAATGTGCGTAAAGAAATAGAAGAAGGCCTTAATGAAAAAGTAGAAACGCCTCCTGCAACTCCAACACAGCAATCTGCTTCCACAACAACAACTATGCAACCTTAGAATTGATATAGACTTTGCTTGGTTTTTCTTCTATCAAAGACTATCAACTTTCTTTATCAGGCGGGGCCGCTACATGTGTTGAGGCTGTTAACTTTTATTTACAAAATATAAAAGAAGGAAAGTATTTAAATACTTTTCTTGAAGTGTTTGAAACTGAAGCACTAAAACGTGCATCTGAACTTGATAAAAAGAGAAAAAGTGGAGTTGTAACCGGTAAACTTCATGGTGTGGTTATAGGCTTAAAAGATATAATCTGTTTTAAAGATCATAAGCTTTCAGCAGGCTCAAAAATTCTTGAAAATTTTCAATCAGTATATAATGCTACTGTAGTTGAAAAATTATTACATGAAGATGCAATCGTTATTGGCCGGCAAAATTGTGATGAGTTTGCAATGGGCAGCAGCAACATGAATTCTGCTTATGGTAACGTTTTAAATGCCGCTGATAATACACGCGTTCCAGGTGGTTCTTCAGGCGGCTCTGCTGTATCAGTTCAGGCCGACCTTTGTATGATTAGCATAGGAAGTGATACTGGTGGTTCTGTACGCCAGCCGGCAGATTTTTGTGGAGTTGTTGGTCTTAAACCTTCTTATGGTAGAGTATCTCGTTATGGACTGATTGCTTATGCTTCTTCATTTGACCAGATTGGAATTTTTGCAAAGAATATTGAAGATGCTGAATTGATGCTGGACGTAATTTCCGGTGCTGATAATTTTGATAGTACTGCTTTAAAAGCATTTTATAAAGAAAGCAATTCAAAAAACAATGCTGAGAAAGGTAAATTTACATTAGGTTATTTTCCATCTGTCTTTGAACATCCAAGCCTTGATGCTGAAATTGCAGCTGCTCAAAAAAAGTTTATAGCTGATTTACCAAAAGAAAATTTTGAAGTTAAACCCATTGCTTTTGATTTACTTGATTACATCGTGCCTGCATATTATATTTTAACTACAGCAGAAGCATCCAGTAACCTTTCAAGATATGATGGAATTAAATATGGCAAATCTGCAGATTCAAATGATCTTACAGAAAAAATTAAATTAACGCGCAGCCATTATTTTGGTAAAGAAGTTAAGCGCCGTATAATGTTAGGCACTTTTGTTTTAAGTGAAGGTTATTTTGAAGCATATGTTTCAAAAGCACAAAAAGTGCGCAGGCTGCTTACAGAAAAAACAAAAGAAATGTTTTCACAGGTTGATGCAATTATTTCTCCCGTATCACCAACTACAGCATTTAAATTTTCTGAAAAAAATAATGACCCGGTTCAAATGTTCTTGGCTGATATTTTTACAGTATTTGCAAATCTTACGGGTATTCCTGCTATTGCATTACCACTTTTCACACACTCAAACGGTATGCCGTTTGGCATACAGCTAATGGCTTCTCATGCAAATGAATTAACTTTACTTTCTCTATCTAAAAAGCTTGCCGGCTTAAGTAAAAATTGATCCGACCGCAGCCATTAATGAAAATTATTGTCAACAAAATTATAAATGAAAAAAAGTCTGCAGTTATTTGTCGGTTGTTTTTTTATTTTTAATATAAACGTTACCCATTGTTTTGGCGGTTTTAATTACAAATCACAATTAATAGCCGATACAAATTTTCTTGACTCAATAGAACGAACTGTTACCAATGTAGCAATTGACAGTTCCAAAGTATTTACAAGTCTAATAGCTTCTTCAAACAATCAAAATGGTTATAATGTTTCATTAAACCCTGAAGCAAAATTGTTTGTTGATCAGTATATTCATACACATGCTGACTATCTTAACAACATGAAGGTTTGGGGAAAGCCATATTTTGATTTATATGATAAGATTTTAAGCGCGTATGGTGTGCCCGTTCAACTAAAATATCTGTCAGTTATTGAGAGTAGTTTAAGCAGCACTGCCATTTCATGGGCAGGTGCCGTCGGCCCCTGGCAAATGATGTCTGAGGCAGCACGTGAATATGGTTTACGCACAGGTAATTATGATGACAGGTATGATTATGTAAAAAGCACAAACGCTGCTGCGCGTATGCTTAGCACTTTGTATTCAACTTATAAAGACTGGCTCCTGGTTATTGCGGCTTATAATTGCGGAACAGCGAATGTAAACCGTGCAATTACAAAAGCGCATAGTACAAATTTCTGGCGCATTCAATATTATTTACCGGAAGAAACAAGAAACCATGTTAAAAAATTTATTGCCACGCATTATTATTTTGAAGGCAACGGAAGCATTGCCACGCTTACCGCTGATGAAGCAAAAAATTATATTTTAAATAATGATGCAAATAAAAACAACAGTTATGCATCGTTGATTTCAACTTGCACTGCAATCAGTGTTTTTGGAAAATATAATTCTGTGGTTATTGCAAATACTTTAGGAATGGATATTTCAATGTTCAATCAATTAAACACCGGGTTTGATGATGCACTTACCAAAGGTTTAATTTATACAATGCATTTACCTGCTGATAAAGCAGCTTTGTTCCAGGCAAAAAAAATCCTTATCTTAAAACAAAGTGTTGAGTTGTTTTTATCTTCTGCAAACACTTTACCGGTACAAAACAAATAATTACGTGCTTAAAACTTTTTCTATTGCAGCCACTTTCAATATACATTCATCGTATTCTTTTTCTGCATCTGCATATATTGTTATTGCGCTGCCAACAAGATAATTTAGATAGCGTTTTGATTCATTGTAAAATATGCTTCTAATCACAACATTAAAATCAAAATTTTTTTGCGGCGTTATATAACCTATGCTGCCGGAGAATAAGCCACGCTTTGTTTTTTCGTATTGTTCTATTAACTGCATCACACGATATTTTGGTGCACCCGTCATTGAGCCCATAGGAAATGTTGCCTTTAGAATTTCAGAAATATCGGTTGCATCTTTTAATATTCCGCTTATAGTTGATATCATCTGATGCACCTGCGGAAAAGTATAAATGCCAAATAATTCATCAGTTATTACAGAACCTTGCTTACATATCTTGCTCAAGTCATTTCGAACCAAATCAACCACCATTACATTTTCACTTCTTTCTTTTGAATTACTATATAGCTCGCTTTTATTCAAAGCATCTTCATTAGCATCTATACTTCTTGGTGAGGTGCCTTTTATCGGTTGTTCAACAATTTTTTGATTGTGCTTTGATAAAAATCTTTCCGGGCTTGCACAAAGCAAATAGTTATCAAACAGTTTATAATAACAGGAAAATGGAGATGGAGAAATTTCAAGCAGTTTTCCATAAACTGATAGTGCGTTTATTTCTATATCATCAATAAAAAATTCCTGGCAAAAATTTATTTCATAACAGTCACCTTGCAGTATATGTTTTTTTAGCTTTTCAATTATTTGCAGATATTCATTTTTGCTGATAGTTGCTTTTATTGCTTTTACTGATAAAGGCAGATTTTGGTTACTAATATCGTTACAGTTAATATCATTAAAAATTGATTGTGGATTTACATATGTAAAGATTTCAACCTTCTTATCATTTATTGTAATTACTGTTTTAGGTTGAAATAAAAAAATATCAGGAAAGCTTACTTTGTTTTCATGATGCGATTGAAGATTTTCAATTTCATTTTTCAGATCATAATTTAAATGACCAAATATCCAGTCATTACAATTATTATAGAAGGTATCAAGCTGATTGAATATGTTTTTGGCCGGACTAAAAATTTGTATTGCTTCAACTGCTAATAGGCAATCATAAGCATGATGCGCATCTTCATAATAATGGCTATCCATAAAACAACAAATACTGAATTGGTTTGCCCAGTTCAGCATCTGCATTTTAAAAAACTGTATATCGTTTACATGATAAGTTGCATAATTTCTTTGCACAATATCAGGATGTTTTAAAAATCATCATCCTTCTCATCATCAAAATCAGAATCATTAAACATATCAAATTCTTTCAGGTCATCATCAAACTTTAGGTCATCGTCATCACCTTCACTATCTTTTTTGCCTGCCTTTTTTACTTTGGATTTTGGAACGTCAAATTCATCAAAATCAGGATCCCAATTTTCTTCTTCTTCAGGTTTTTCCCATTCATCCGGCTCGTCTTCGCCTTCATCAGCTTCATCTTCGTCAGTCGTTTCTTCTTTGCTTTTTTTTGTTTTTGACGTTTTTGTTTTTGTTGAAGTTTCCAGCTCAGTATCTTCACCTAATTCATCATCAGCCTTCTCTTCTTTTTTTGATTTAGAAGGTGCTTTCAATTTTTCAGAATCTTCCTCAACAGTTTTTTTTGTTGACTTATTTTCTTTAGATGATTTTGTTGCCATAGTCAATATAGAATTATAGAGTGTAAATTTTCAACGAGTTTTTTAATCAGCAAAAAAAATCTTACAATTATATTTTAATAATCTGTTCGCGTTGTGGTCCGTTCGAAATATAGCTTACAGGTGCTTTTATATATTGATTAATAAAACTAACATATTGCTGCATGGCATCAGGTAAATTTTCTTTCTTAATCAAACCTGTTGTATCACAGTTCCAGCCTGTAAAATGTTTATACTCCGGAATAACATCTGTTTGCATTAATTGAAAAGGAATTTTATCTGTTTGTTCGCCTTTTATCGTGTAGGCAGTGCAAACATTTAAATCTTGAAATGAATCAAGTACATCAGCTTTTGTCATAACTATTTTTGTTACTCCATTCAGCATCACCGTATATTTTAAAGCAACAAGATCTATCCAGCCGCAACGCCGCGGCCTTCCTGTTGTAGCACCAAATTCATTACCAATTTTTCTAAGCGCTTCACCGGTTTCATTATTTAACTCTGTTGGAAAAGGGCCGCCGCCAACTCTTGTACAGTAAGCCTTCGTTACACCTAGCACTTCATTAATTTTTTGCGGTGCAATACCTAGTCCTGTACATACACCTGCAGAAATTGTATTGGATGAAGTTACAAACGGAAACGTTCCAAAATCAATATCCAGCATGCTGCCCTGTGCACCTTCGGCAAGTACTTTTTTGCCATTATTAATTTCTTCATTAATAAAATATTCGCCGTTCACAATGTTTAAGGTGCGTAAAAAATCAACGGCTTCAAAAAACTCTTCTTCCCAATCGCTTATGTCATCAATAAAATGAAAATTATCCAGCAGCTTCTGATGTTTGAGCCGCAGCTTAATGTATTGCGTAGTAAAAGATTTGCTCATGATGTCACCTAGACGTAAAGCATTCCTGCCCGTTTTATCCATGTAAGATGGGCCGATGCCTTTTAAGGTTGAACCAATTTTACTTTCACCTTTTTGCATTTCAGATGCCCTGTCCAAAGCACGGTGTGTGGGCACAATTAAGTTTGTGCGCTGTGCTATAAAAAGATTCTTCTTCACATCAATACCAAATGAAGCTACCAGTTCGCATTCGCGTTTAAGAGTAACTGGGTCAAGCACCACGCCATTGCCGATTATGTTTATTGTATTCTGATGAAATATGCCGGACGGTATCTGGTGTAATACCACTTTTTTATCCTCAACATAAAGTGTATGCCCTGCATTTGGCCCACCCTGGAAACGTGCTATGATATCATATTGCGGCGCGAAGTAATCAACAATCTTTCCTTTACCTTCATCTCCCCATTGCAAGCCAAGTATAACATCAACCATTAAAAATATTTTACAAACAAAAATAATGTATGATACCGGAGTTTATGTTTGTAAATGCAATAATATTGATTTTGCAAATTAAGTGGTGTGCGTTATGCAAACTAAATGACCGATATAAAAACAAAATATGATTAATAAAATAATTCGACTTATAGTTATTCTTTTTATAGCAATTAAAATCTTTAATTCTTCTGCGTATTCGCAAAAGCTTTTGCATGATACTACTTATTATACAACATACCGTGATGCAATAACGGTAAGGGTTTATTCAATTAAAGATTATATAGGTTTCAGGTTTCCTGCAATGTCTGGTGCACCAGACCTTAAGTACAGGGCAAATGCAAATTATAATATTGGTTTGGGTGCTACTTATCTAAATACCAACTTAAACCTTAGCGCCGGTTTTGGATTTATTAATAAAGGAAATGATGATAAAGGCAACACAAAATCTTTAGATATACAACTACATTTTTTCCCAAGAAAATGGTTTGGTGACCTTACCTATGTGCATTACAAAGGTTTTTACGCATCACCTGAAGGTTATGCTGAGCCTGCAGCAAACACCTATTATTACAGGCCGGATATTAAAACGGATGTTTTAGGTTTTGATGCCTACCGCAATTTAAATTACAGGAAGCTTTCTTTCCGTTCAGCGTTCAATCAGAATGAATGGATACATAAATCTGCAGGCAGCTTTTTATTTGGCGGCGGCATTTATTACCAGACTGTTTATTCAAATGACAGCAGCCTGATACCTTCTAAACTTGCGCAGAATTTTGCTAATGCAAATTTTAAGAAATTTCATTATATCAACTTTGGTCCCGGCATTGGTTATGCCTATACGTTAGCGTTTGCCAAACATTATTTTATACTGGGTTCAGCAATTATAAATGGCAATATAAATTTTGCAATGGATGAAAATGGTTTAATAACAAACAAAAAAACAAGCTTTGAACCTGCAGGCATTTTTAAAGGCGGTATTGGCTATAATGGTAATGTGTGGAATGTGAATATAGATTGGGCCGGCGACATGGTATTTGTTAAGCAGGCAGGCTTTTCAAAAGCCAGTATTTTTCCTACAGGTGCTGTACGGCTAATGGTGTCAAAACAAATTATGCTTAAGAAACCTATACCGGTAATAAGCAATATTATAAACGGTATTTTTGGTACAGATGATTAATCAAACTTTCATTTTTACCAGGTGTGTTATTTCTGAGTAAAAATCGCCCAAAAGCTCATTTGAGTTTAGAATGTATGTTCCACTATTGATGGAAAAACTTGGCCTTATAAAATTAACGCATGAAGTAAGAACAGTAATATGAAAGCTAAATAGAGATTTGAATAGCATTTAATTTCTGGTATCAGCTACATAATTTATTTCGGCTTTAATATACTGCTGTAAACTATATTAATTTATGTGCCAGCTTCTTACTTGTAAATTTTGCTGCACAAAGCCTGATAAAATTTTTCCGAGATAAATAAGGCCAAGACCTTTTGCATAGTAGAACTCGTATTTTTCATTAGTATATGCATAGTTGCCACCGGATAACTTTATTGAAGGCAACATTTTTATTTTATATACATTATAAAATGCATTTCCGTTTAAAGCTACAGTGGCGTTGTTATCAAGACATGTAAATTCATATTTTAACGTAATAGTATTTCCATCCGAAGTGGTATCAATATATTCAGGTGATTGCCAACCGGAACCGATACTAATGTTTTCTTCAAGAATAGGAATATCAGCTTCAACCGGTTTTTTATATTGAAAAAAAGTAGTGTATTCATTTGGAGAAGCATATTCAAAATAGTCAGAGCCGGTTTTGCGGTAATAAAGATTGTAAGAATTTCCGAATTGCATATCCTGCCTTATAGTTTTATACCAATGATTATTAATTAAAGTTGAATCAACAACTGTTTTCCTGATTGTATCTCCTCCATTTGCAAAATCAGTATAAATCCAAAAACTGTTTGCAGTTAAAGGAAAATAATCGTTATTATTTACTGATGCCGGTAATAAAACATTAACCGTAAAATTGCAGGTAGAGTTACCGCCGGTTATAAAAAACATATCTGGCTCGTTTATTAATGGCTGACCATTAGCATTTAAAAAAACTGATTGTAAGCCAGCCTTTAAAAAAATTCCTGAACCTGAAAAGTTATATCCGTTTGTAGTACTTGTAGTAATGGTGTAAGTGCCGGGCGTTATTACATTAATGTTGAGTTTTATTCTTGCACTTGTATCTAACGAAATACCTTTTATATAAGTGCCGTAAACAGTATCATTGGCGCAAATATCAGGTGTACCATCAAATGAATAGATAGCTGTTTTAATTGTTGTATCAATTACAGAAACGAATGCCTCGCAAAAAGATTCCTTGTATTTGATAGTGAAAAAATCTGTATCAGCAATTAGCGGTGTTCCACTTCCTGCTAATTTTATCTGGAGAAGACCGGTGCTGGTAAATGCTCCGGATGCTTTAAAAAAATATCCGTTCACAGTATCTGTTGTTATAATATAAGAACCAGGCGATGTAATGTTTGCATTTACTATTATGTAATTACTATCATTAAGTCTTTGACCTTTGTTAAAAACTGCGGATTTTATTATCTGATTGCAATTGCCGTTACTGTCTTTATCAAGCGTTCCAACAGAAGCAGCCTGACCGTAAGGGCTTAATTCACGCTGGCAGGAAATAAATAAAACAAAAGCTGATATAGTAAACAGGATGCAAATCAAAACTATCTTCAACCTTGAATAATATAACAGCATTGTATTGATCTTTCTTTATCTCACAGCAATTTCTAAACTTACGGCAACCGATATTTAGATACTTTGGTTTACAGTATGCAATTTATACTTGCTGCACCAATTAAGTTGAATAAATTGTATTAACTAATAATAGCTAATTCTTCTATCTTTATTATACAAGCTTGTAGTATGAACAGAAGAACATTCATTCAAAACACATCAGCTGCTGCGGCTGGCGTAACTATTTTAAACTTTCCTGTGTTTGGAAAAAATGCGCCGTCAAATAAAATGGTATTGGCAGTAATGGGCGTAAACAGCCGCGGCTCTTATCTTGCAAAATCTTATGCATCATTACAAAATGTGGAAGTAGCTTATATATGTGATGTGGAGGATAGTGCGATAAAAAATGGTTTGGATGCTTTAAAAGATGCGCCTCGTAAACCAACAGTTGCTAAAGATATTCGTGAACTGCTGAAGCAAAAAGATTTTGATGCATTGCTGATTGCAGCTCCTGATCACTGGCATACACCGGCTGCAATTATGGGTGTGCAAAATGGCAAGCATGTATATGTTGAAAAACCTTGCGGACAAAACCCGTATGAAGGTGAATTAATATCGCAGGCATATTTAAAATATGGTAAACATATCCAGATGGGTAATCAACGCAGGTCAATGCCCACTTTAATTGAAGCTGCAAATCTTGTTAAGCAAGGTGCGATTGGTAAAGCTTATTTCGCAAAAGCATGGTACACAAATAACAGAATATCAATCGGCATTGGAAAAGTTATACCTGTGCCTTCAACATTAGATTGGCAGTTGTGGCAGGGACCCGCACCACGCAAAGATTATAAAGATAACCTGGTGCATTATAACTGGCATTGGTTCTGGCATTGGGGCACTGGTGAAAGCTGTAATAATGGTACACATGAAATAGATTGCTGCCGTTGGTTTTTAGATGCTGAATATCCAACAAAAGTTACATCAGGTGGCGGACGTTATGCGTTTAAAGATGACTGGCAAACCACAGACACACAAGTTGCCACATTTGAATTTGGTAATGATAAATCAATAACATGGGAGGGAAGAAGCTGCAACAATTATCCTGTTGAAGGCAATAGCCGCGGCTTTATTATTTATGGTGATGGTGGCACTTTAGTAAATGATGGTAGTGGCGCTTATAAAATCTTCGATACAAAAAATAAATTAGTAAAAGATGTAAAGACTAAAGTTACTGCTGAAGCAAATAACCTGGTAAGCTCAACAGGCAATCTTGACCTGTATCATTTTCAAAATTTTGTTGATACTGTCAGAGGTGATGCAAAATTAAATTCGCCGGTTAATGAAGGCAGTAAATCTGTGTTGCTTTGCCATTTGGCAAACGTTGCACAACGCACCGGCAGAGTGCTACATTGCGATGAAAGCAACGGCCATATTTTGAATGATGATGAAGCAATGAAATTATGGCAACGTAAATATGAAAAAGGTTGGGAGCCTGTTGTGTAGGCTCTCAACCTTTTTTAATATAAAAAGAATTAATTTTCTGTAGTTGTACCTGCCAGCTCTTTCTTTTTAAGTGCTATTTCAATATGCAGCAGCTCTGCTTCAAGCATTAATTTTTTTGTTTCTGCTTTTTGTTTTTCAAGCATCAACTCAAGCTCCATTATTCTTTCATCATCGCAGGAAGAACAAAAAGCCAATTCAGCTTCAAGCATAGTACCATCTGTTGGTAATGTAAAACACCTGCTGCTTACTATTTCTTTATTTCTTTCTTCAATTTCCGCAATTGTTTCTTCAATTACTTTTTGCAATTCTTCATTCGGCACCGCATCAATATCATTTATTGTTTGCCAGTCAGTAACTGTATTGCTTAAACGGCTTTGGGCAATCCTCCATCTTATAGAAGCAATTTTTGCTGAAAATCCGTATGCTTCATTTACCTGGCGAACATAATAAGTTACTGCATGGCAGTTATTATAGTTCTTTAATGTGCGGCTTGTAACAGTTAAATTCTCGGTGTCTTCATAAGAACTTACTACAAGGGAACGCTGTGCTTCTACAGAACTTGAAGCCGCAACTAATGTTTGCTGAAAGTTTTGCGAAGCTGATTGCATGCTTTGAATGTTCTGGGTTGATGAGCTGTTGCTCTGTGCATCGCTACCATCAAAAAGTCCGAGGAAACTTGCAGAATCTCCGCTGCTTGAAGTTGATTTTTTAAGATTATCCGAATAACTTGATGTGCTGCCGGATTGCATACTTTCATGCAAAGCAGAAACACTGTTTTTAAAGGATGAATGAACAGAAAAACATAGTTCTGCACTTGTTGTTTTTCTGTAACGGTCAGCAATGTAAATTTTTAATTCTTCCTGCGGAATAAGGCTTGTTGTATATAACAGTTTGCCTGGCTGCCTTCCTTCGAGGCAAAGGCTGAATTCGTACACCACTTCAAACTGAATATTAACCGCAACCTCACCCCTTATGTTTGGTTCATCAGATTTTATGTAAGTTGGTTTATTTATGATATTTATGAAATACCATTTCATGCAATTGCCACAATCTGACGCAGGCATTGGCGAAGGCGCTTCACAATACTGATTATCAACTGTTGCAGCATCCTCAGAATATTCGGCCAAGGTGTTTTGTTTTGATGTTTGTTTTTACATCTTTGTTGTTATTCCCTTATCAGGGATTTTCATATTGCCATATAAGGT
>CAHJWK010000085.1 GCA_903642275.1 Chitinophagaceae bacterium | reverse complement strand
TAAATAGTTAATAAAAGATAGTGTGGCTTTTCCCATCAATATTAAATTCTTCATCCATAACTGGTCTTTGGTTATAGCTATTATAGAGCCTTACATAGTCACATGCAAGATACCCGGAATTACCCAATGAAATTTGTTTGACATTTCCCATCTTGTTGCTGGTGCCATAAGCAAACGAAGTAATTAATTTGTTAGCCACATATACATAAGCTTTCGTTTGTTTAAATACAAATTGCACCAATTTAAAATTATTATAATCAGTAGTCGGAAACAGTTTTATTTGTTTTACAACTGATCCCAGTGCAACCGTATAATAACCGGAATCATTGTACGCAAAATAATCAAAGCTCGCAGTATTTTTAGTGCCGATTAAATCGAAGTTCATAACGGCTGAACTGTCTTGCAGAGATATATCAAAAGTAGCATCATCACCATATATAATATGGCTGGATGGAATATCGTATTTGATGAAAAATACAGAGGCATCCTTCACGTAAGGAAATTTTGCTTTACCATTGGCGATGATATATTTATCCGACAATGTATGATAAGTAGTATCATCCGGACTCTGATAATAAAAATTATATAAGCCATACCAACTTTTAGAAGTATCTAAACCTGAAGTAGTTGCCTGAGAAAGATTATTGCCGGTGACTGGTTTTACAATTACATCTTCTTTATTACAGGCTATCAAAAAAAGGACTATGACCCAACATAAACAAAGGCGCTTAGACATAACGTTTGAGGTTTAATATGTTTTGGTTTATTAATAACGATAACGCGATGTAAATTTATAGGTTTAATTGATGTCTGTAATATTATATAAGCAAATGGTGTCAAGTTCTTTTTAATCGTTCGTTCTATTCTGCAAAAGAAAGTACTAAAGGAAAATTGTGAAGCCATTGAATTCATTCAACATTTATCAACAAAACAATAATTCATTCTTCAAGTTGTATGTCAATTATGGATGAAGAAAATTCACTAACCGAGTTTGCAAGAGCCGAACATTACAAGCAGCTGTATGAACAAACAAGTAAATCAAGAACGTTTGCAATCGTTGTATTTTCAGCTCTATGCTTTGTTATCAGCTATCTCTTAGCGAAACACGTTTACACGCATCATCATTTGCTTTGGTGGTAGCATAACAATTTTTCAAAAGAAGCAAAAAAACCGAAAAAATAAAAGAAAGCATTTTAATTGTTGGCGTGGCAAAACAATGCAAGGAGGAACAGAATAAATGATGGCTTCTGTGTGTAGCACAAAACACCTTTAAAGTACAGCTATTGCCATTGTCAGCCTGGTAAAGACATGTGGTTTGTACAAAGCCGGTTTTGTTTCTATTTTATGCCACTATTTTATATATTTTTAACATAGATAGAACAAAACTTAAAAAAAAAGAGGTTGTCTTGCGTTAGAACAGCCTCTCTTTATTTAAGTTATTATATTATTAATTCCGCCTATCCGCTTTTGTAGCTTCATTATCTAAATTATTAGCAGCTTTTTCAGATTCGTTTTTAGCAGAATTTGCTGCATTTTCTGAAGACGTTTTCGCATCTCCAAAGGCGTTTTTAATCTTTGCACCTGCTTTATCAAAAATGTTTCCGGTATCTGCGTTTGCATCATTGGCTGCTTTATCAGCTTCATTGTCTGCGCTTCTTGCAGTATTTTCTGACCCTGTTTTTATATCTTTTACAGTGTTTTTTATTGAAGTACCTGCATCATCAAATGCATCTTTTACTTTGTTGCCAAAGCTTTCATTTTCGTTAGACATGTTTTTATTTTTTTAAATTTAAAATATAATTGCATTGAATTAAGGGCAATTTATATGCCAGTACTTTATAATATGTAGTTACTTTTTTTTTGCTTTAATACCGTTCGTTAGACTGCTTTAAATTTTGTACAAAACGTTTAAATTTCTATTCCTTGCATTAGAAAATTTAAGCTAAACTCACGTTCAGAAATTTCCTTTTTTCAATTCTTCCACCACGTGATTAACTGCTCTCGCTGTTAATGTCATATACAAAATACTCGGGCTTTGATTACCCGTGCTTGCCATGCAGGCACCATCTGTTACAAAAACATTTTTGCAATGATGCAAGGCATTCCATTTATCAAGCATGGATGTTTTTGGATCTGACCCCATTCTGCATCCACCCATTTCATGTATATCTAAACCGGGCGCCTGTTTGCTATCCCAATGATTAATATTTTTTACGCCTGCTTTCGTAAACATTTCCTCAGTTTGTACAAAAAAATCATTCAATAATTTTTCATCATTGCCATCATACTCAACTGAGGTTACCAGCAAAGGAATTCCCCATTGGTCTTTTTGGTCTGCACTTAAACGCACATGGTTTTTTTCTTTTGGAATTGTTTCGCCCTGTAAGTATGCATATACATTCCATGGTCCTGGTTCGGTCATTGATTCCTTGTATTCTGCACCAATCTGATGCGGGCAGGTTTCGCCGTTATTTCTATCGCGATGTGCACCGGCATACGTTGTGTATCCGCCCACAAAATCCGTGTCTATTGTATGCAGATTACGATAGTTGGCAATGATGGCATCTGTTGGATTCCTGCCATAATAATAAGTGTCAGTAAAGCCGTCTATTGTTCCGGTCATCCAGC
Organism: Chitinophagaceae bacterium; assembly: GCA_903642275.1. Lineage (GTDB taxonomy): Bacteria > Bacteroidota > Bacteroidia > Chitinophagales > Chitinophagaceae > Parafilimonas. The sequence goes on along the minus strand of CAHJWK010000085.1, from coordinate 15,142 downwards.
CGCGGTAATTGTGATGACAAATATATTTTCCAAGCACGCCACTATCATTTCCTAAACCATTTAGAAAACGACTGGATGTGGAGTTTAATAAAATAAGATTTGTATTTAAGGAAGAGCCGTTTACAAAAACTATGGTTGAATAAAATTCGGTTGCCTGTTTTGTATTTGTATCAATAACCCGGACGCCGGTTGCTCTTTGCTTTTGTTCATCATAAATAATTGAATGCACAACAGAAAACGGGCGTACAGTTAAATAACCTGTTTTTGCAGCCCAAGGTAAGGTAGATGAATTAGAACTAAAATAACCACCGAATGGACAGCCGCGCATGCATAAATTTCTTGCCTGGCATTTAGCCCTGCCCTGGTCAAGATGTATTTGATTTGGCTGTGTTAAATGTGCCCATCTTGCATGAACAAAATAACGATTGCCATAATTTTTTAAGATGCTTTCCTTCAAATGCTGTTCAACACAATTCAGTTCAAACGGTGGTAAAAATTCGCCGTCAGGCATTGCTTCCAAACCATCTTTATTACCGCAGACACCAATGAATTTTTCTACATATGAATACCAGGGTGCAACATCGGCATAACGAATCGGCCAGTCCCAGCCATAATCAAAACGCTGTGGCCCGGTGAATTCAAAATCACTCCAGCGCTGTGTGCATCGTCCCCAGGTTAAACTTTTACCGCCAACCTGGTAACCGCGAATCCAATCAAATGGTTTTTCCTGTATATAAGGGTGATCTTTATCATTCACAAAAAAATGCTGATCATCTTCTCCATAACCCGCAGCTTTTGATATTAATGGATTTTTTAATTGTGTTTCATGTGTAATAGCACCACGATGTCTTAATTCCCAGGGAGCTAAGTTCATGGTCGGGTAATCTTTGATATGTTTAACATCACGGCCACGTTCTAATACTAATGTTTTTAATCCATGTTCACATAACTCTTTTGCAGCCCAGCCACCGCTAATGCCACTGCCAATTACAATAGCATCATAAGTGTTTTTTTTAACACCACCTGAGTTGATATATAAAGTATCGCCGGGCATTTGTCTGAACCTGGATTTTGAAAGATTTATTTGATTATCGGATATATAAACTTTTACGGTTTTTGTTTCAATTATTAAATCATAAGTCAAGATTTAATGCGTGGGTCTGAGAATTCAATATGTTTCCTGTTAATCTTAAATCCACCAAATCTTGGTTGAGATTAAATATTCCCTTTCTTTAACTCACTCACTGCATGGTCTGCTGCACGTGCAGTAAACGCCATGTAAGTAAGTGATGGATTACAGGAGTTAGCACTTGCCATGAATGATCCATCTGTAACAAAAACATTCTGCGCATCCCACACCTGGTTCCATTTATTTAAGACTGATGTTTTCGGATCTGCACCCATGCGTGCTGTTCCCATTTCATGAATACCACGGCCGGGTGTACCATCGCCATCATAACCACTTACGTTTTTTACACCAGCAATGGTGAGCATTTCAACAGCATCATCCTTCATGTCCTTACGCATTTTTAATTCATTTTCTTTTAATTCAACATCAAACGCAAGCACATTTAAACCCCATTTATCTTTTTTGTTTTTATCAAGTGTAATTTTATTATTATGATCAGGCAGCATCTCACCAAAACCACCAATACCCATTGTCCAGTTACCGGGTTCGGTTAAGGCATCTTTCAATGTAGCGCCAATCTGTAGTTCAGCAATTTCCCTGTCCCAGTTCTGGCGGCTGCCACCACCCTGGTAACCGAAACCGCGTAAGTAATCTCTTTTATCACCAAAATAATTTCTATAGCGGGGAATGTAAACTCCGTTGGCTCTGCGGCCATAATAATATTTGTCTTCATAGCCATCTACAGTACCTGATGCGCCAATACCCAGATGGTGATCCATCACATTGTGACCAAGCTCACCACTGCTGCTGCCTAAACCATCAGGCCAAATATCAGTAGCTGAATTCATGAGTATCCATGCGCTGTTGAATGTAGATGCGTTTAAAAAAACAATCTTGGATTTGTATTGATATGTTTGATTATTCTGCGCATCTAATATTTCTACGCCCGTTGCTTTTTTTGTGTCTTTATCATAAATAATTTTTGTTACAATACTCCACGGGCGAACAGTAAGATTTCCTGTTTTCATTGCCGCCGGCAACGTGGAAGACTGTGTACTGAAGTAACCGCCAAACGGGCATCCCAGCCAACATTTATTTCTGTACTGGCAATTAGTTCTTCCCTGTAAAGGTTGGGTGATATTGGCTGTTCTGCCAATAATCATAGCCCGATTGCCTTTGTAATGATCTTTGATGCGTGCTGCCACATCTTTTTCAACGCAGGTCATATCCATTGGTGGCATAAACTTACCATCTGGCAGTTGTGGCAATCCATCATTATTACCGCTAATGCCTGCAAATTGCTCAGCATAATCATACCACGGCGCAATTTCTTTATAACGAACAGGCCAGTCAATAGCAATACCATCTTTTGCGTTGGCTTCAAAATCCCAATCGCTCCAGCGATAACTTTGCCGTCCCCACATTAGCGAACGTCCACCAACATGATAACCGCGAAACCAGTCGAACCGTTTAATTTCTGTATAAGGGCTGTCAATATCACTTGCCCACCAGTCAAGATTCATTTCATTCAAAGGATAATCACGGCGCAGCACCGGGTAATCTTTAATCATCTTTTGTGTTCTGCTGCCACGATGCGGAAACTCCCACGGATCCATATTAGTTGTTTTATAATCAACAATATGTTTTATATCCATGCCACGCTCTAGCATTATAACTTTAAGGCCTTTCTCAGAAAGTTCTTTGGCAGCCCAGCCACCGCTAATGCCCGAACCAATTACAATCGCGTCAAAAACATTATCAGCCATTATGTAAGTTTAATTGTTTAAAGTTTAATAAACTAAGATCATACATCACAAATACTTATTGCTTCTTTTAAAGAATCTAATTTATTTGGATAAGTAGGCATAAACTCCTGTGCTACATAACCCTTATAACCTGTTGCAACTATTGCTTTCATAACAGCAGGATAATACAATTCCTGTGTATTATTTATTTCATGCCTGCCAGGAATGCCGCCTGTGTGAAAATGAGCGAGATATTGATGATAATCAGTTATGTTCCTGATGATATCACCTTCCTGTATTTGCATGTGATAAATATCAAACAACAATTTAAAATTATCTGAACTTACACGCTTACACAGTTCTGCACCCCATTCAACATGGTCACACATATAATCTTTATGATCAATTTTGCTATTTAGTAATTCCATAGCCATTGTAACACCATTTTTTTCTGCAGCAGGCAAAATTTTTTCCAAAGCCATCCTACAATTTTTCATACCGGTTTCATCATCCATTCCTCTTCTTGCACCGGTAAAACAAATCAGATTTTTATAGCCGGCTTTAGCCATAACCGGTATCGTTTCCAGATATTCTTTTACAAGCTCATCATGATTAGCGGGGTCGTTCAAACCATTATACAAATCATTTTTACCGGCCGTGTAACACATCGAACTGTATATGCCATGCTTTTGCAATGTTGGCCAGTCTTCAGGCTTCACCAGGTCAATCGCACTGAAACCAATTTCTTTTACAGCTTCGCATAATTCATCTAAAGAAAGATACCCAAACGTCCATCTTGAAACCGAATGATGGATATTACCTTTTAACTTTAATGGTTTGTTTTTGTTTGATGTATTCATCTCACCTGCAAAAATTTTAGACGCAGGCAATGCTACAGAGCCTGCCACCAGGTTTTTTATTACGCTTCTTCTGTTTGGCATTATTGATCTTCGTATGAGTTAGCAATAGCAGCAGTTGCAAGAGGAAGCGGCTTTGCATTTCTTGAACGCATATATATAAACAACACTGCAAACGCTGCAATTAATATTAAAGGAATAGTAAGCGTTGTATTAATGATGTGTGGACCGGCAAGCGCCTTTGCATTGTTTAAAGCAGTAGCCATATCAGAGCCGCCGGGGGCAGCATTATAAGCTGCAAGATCAGCACTGGCAGGCAATTGTGCAGCCACCAGCCTGTCATAATAACCACCCATAAATATCATATAAACGGAAACAGCAAACATGCCTGCGCCACCTATAAAATTCATTCCTACCGCACCTGTTTCAGGTAAATTTTCACTCACAAAACCAAGCATGGTCGGCCAGAAATAACAAACACCCATTCCAAACACAATAGCACCAAGAAAAAGCATATTACCGGTTGAATGTCCTAAAAGATATAAACCCAACGAAGCAAGAATTGCAGACATCAATAGCACGCCTGCCGGTGAAAGTTTATGCACCACAGGCTCTGCCAAACCTCTTCCTAAAACCATAACACCCGTTTCAAGTGTTAGTAATAAAATGGCATTATTGGTAACATTTTTTAGCAATACATCAATCCATTGGCCGGTAAATAATTCTGTGATTGCCGTGCCTAACATCAGTATCAGCATCACTATAAATAATGGCTTTAATAACGACTTATACATCTGGCTTGTACTAATGCCGCTGGACACGCGTTCTGTTGGCGGAAAAGTGAGTTTTAAAAACAGAAACCCATACAAAATGGTTGGAATAAACATAAGGCCAACCAGCAATTTCCAGTTAGATAAATAAATAGAATCAGGAATAGTAATACCAAAAAAACGTACAATCAAAGTGCCTATAACAATACCACCTGGAAACCAGAGATGAAAATAATTAAGCCTGGTTGTTTTATTAGTAGGATATAAACTGGCAATAAGCGGGTTGCAGGCGGCTTCAACAGTGCCGTTACCCATACCTATTAGTAAAGTTGAAATAAACAACGGCCAGAAGCCTGATGCAAATATGGTAAGCAAAATGCCCGCAGCATGAAAAACAAAAGCAGCAACCAGCAATTTTTTCATACCTATAATATCAACCACCATTCCGCCGATAACAATGGCTAAAGGAAAACCCCAGAATGCAGTACTTGTTATAATACCTATCTCTTTCTGTTTTAAGCCAAACTCATGTGCCCAGGTGTTTAGCAAACCGGCACGAATACCAAAAGAAAGAGATGTAACTAACAATGCTAAACAGCTTGCAATAAATAATTGGTTTCGATTAATAGTTGGCATATCGCGTTAGAATTTAAAAGAAACAATCGCATAAAAAACTCCTATGTGCAATGTAGTAATTATTACACTTCAAAATAAAAAAGGAAATTTTTTTTGCATAATTGGATAAATTTATACATCTGTTTTATTTTGCACGAAGCTCGCAATTAAACAATGCACATAAAACTTCTTCACTTAAAATTATATTTCTAATGATACATAGAAAATTAAGGATGGGCATGATTGGTGGCGGCAAAGATGCATTTATTGGTGCAGTACATCGTCTTGCTTTGAATATGGATGGGATGATTGAATTGAGTTGCGGTGCTTTAAGCCATGATATGAAGATTGCAAAAGAATCAGGTGAGTTATTGTTTTTGCCTGAAGACAGGATTTATACAAGCTATGATGAGCTGTTTGAAAAAGAAAGTAAAATGCCTCATGATAAGCGCATTGATTTCGTAAGCATTGTTACACCAAACTTTGTACATTTTGATCCTGCTATGAAAGCATTAAAGCATGGGTTTAACGTAGTGGTTGAAAAGCCAATGACGTTTACGTTGGATGAAGCAAAACAGTTGCAAAAGAAAGTAGAAGAAACCGGGTTATCACTTTGTTTAACGCATACTTATTCAGGTTACCCGATGGTGAAGCAGGCAAGAGAAATGTTTAAAGCAAATACGTTTGGTAAAATAAGAAAGATATTGGTTGAATATCCACAAGGCTGGTTAAGCAAATTAAGTGAACGCGAAGGCAATGCACAGGCAGCCTGGAGAACTGATCCCAAGAAAAGCGGTAAAGCCGGAGCCATGGGTGATATTGGAACTCATGCCGCACACCTTGCAGAATATATTTCGGGCTTAAAAATTACAAAGCTGTGTGCCGATTTAAATATTATGGTAGAAGGCAGAGCATTGGATGATGATGGCAATGTGTTATTAAAATTTGATAATGGCGCAGCAGGAATATTAGTAGCCTCGCAGATAGCAGCGGGAGAGGAAAATGCTTTGAAGATTCGCATTTATGGTGAGAAAGGTGGAATAGAATGGGCGCAGATGGAACCTAATACCTTGCTGGTTAAATGGCTGGATAAACCAGCAGAGATCTACCGTGCGGGGCAGGCCTACTTATCAGACATTGCTAAAGCAAATTGCAGAACACCAGGTGGCCATCCTGAAGGTTATCTTGAAGCCTTCGCTAACATTTACCGAAACTTTACGCAAAGCTTACTGGCAAAGATGAATGGAGAAGAACCAACTGCCGCCATGATAGATTATCCAAAAGTGGATGAAGGCGTAAGAGGCATGGCATTTATAGATAACGTTGTGGCATCCTCTCAAAGCGATAAAAAATGGACGGAGTTTATAGTGTAAGTACTGTAATATCAGATGTAAAAAAGGAAATTATATTTAGTTACGCTTTGGTTTATTGGCAACAAACAGTTCATCCCAGCTTTGAGTTAATTTATTCTGGTATATAAGTAACACCATTAATTAACTGTCGCTGGTTACCTGTTTTAAATAGCTCACAAGCTGGCTACCCGCAAATGTTGTAGCCCATTGAAAATTATAAGCGCCTATACTTTTTAATTTGCCTTTTAATGACTGGTTATCAAACAAAGAATAATAAGTGATAGCAGTGTTACCAACAGATTTTAATTTGCCTTTTAATGACTCATTATCAAAAGAACCATAATGGGTGATAGCGTCGGTGCCTATGCTTTTTATCCTGCCTGCAAGCAAAGCATCTTCATACTTACGGTAATAATCAAATGAAAGGTTACCTGTAAATTTAAGCTTCCCTGCTCTTTCAGGGTAATCGTTGCCGCCATAATAAGTAAAATAGCAAGTGCCAATGTTTTTTATTTTGCCATTTAATATTGAATCAGGTTCGTGCTGGTAATAATTTATTACTCCTGTAAAGGGTAATAATTTGGGTGCAAAATAACTCCTGTTGTAAAGAGAAGCTTCTTCAGTTCATGATTCAAGTATTTTACCATCATCAGCAATTCTTATTAAAATATTTTGATTTGTTAGCAAAGAAAACCAGGTAAAATCTGATGCCTGTGTAAAGGTTACCTGGCTTAGCTGCTGTGAGTAACTGCAAAAAAAATAAATGCGATAAAGCAATTATAAAATAACTTTTAACCACAAGTTAAGTTTGGTTGTGAGCAAGATACTTTATTATTTAAATCATAAGTACGATTTGGATTTAATTCAATTAAGGCGCCATCATTAACCGACAGTAAACAATATAGTTCTACTGTTACAAGATGCATTTACCCGTCCAACATTTTTATAGCTGGAATTCTATTGCAAAGTACGCATGCCCTGTATACTGGCTTCATTCGTTTGTAACACGTCAAAAACCGTGACTTCATTACTGCCTTTTTTAAGCCAGGATGCAGGGCAATATAACCGTTGTTGCGGACCAATAAACCAGTACCGGCCAAGATTATGGCCATTCACCCAAACAACACCTTTTTTAAAATGGCTCATGTCAAAATAAGTATCACCGGTTTCATTTAAATTAAAATCAGTTTTAAAAAAAATGCCATTGCTTAATGAATTAGTGTTTTGCTTTTTAAGGTTGGTGATGAACGGTTCATTCATTGGCAAAGAATACACCTGCCAGTTCATCAGCGTCATTCCGTTGAGCGTTACACGGTCCGTAATACCTTTCCGGTCAATCATGTATTGCCCAAAATTAATGTGGCCCATTGCCTCAACCAGTATTTCAAGCTGCGGATGCGGCGAATTTGTAGCCGGTAAATCTACAGTCCACCTGCCACCATCACGGTAAACAGTATCAATAAACTTCCCGTCTAAAAATACTAATGCATAATCATGCGGCTCTGTTATGGTTAGCTTTCCACTTTTATGACCAGTTAGTTTTGTGCGGTATATAATATAACCGCTTTGCTGGTTATAATCTTCTATTGGCTTTGGCTGAACGGAATATACAGGTTGCGGCAGATTGTTCCAGATGTCTGTGAACGGCTGTAAAGTGATAGCAGGTATTTCAATAGTGGCAACAGGCTTTGGCACATCAGGAATTTTATAAGAAACATATTGGCTGATAAGGTGACGCAATGCATAATATTTTGGTGTGGCATTGCCCTGTTCATCAATGGGCGCATCATAATCATAACTTGTAACATCCGGCTGAAATTGCACTGGCGAAAATGCATTGGCGCCGGCGGTAAAACCAAAATTTGTTCCTCCATGCACTACGTATAAATTGAAAGATTTGTGATGGCTTAATAAATAGCGCACTTCCTTTAAAATATCAGTGGTATCAACTTTTGCCCAGTGCTCGCCCCAGTGTGTAAGCCAGCCCGGATAAGTTTCGCTGCTGAAAGAAGGTACACTGGCATTGCGCTTCTTAGCTTCGTTAAAATCATCATCACTGCCGCCACTGTCAAGCCCTATGGCAGTACCATCTATGTTGCCGGCTTCAAGCATAAAAGGTGTTGGCCCGTCTGACGTGTAAAACGGAACATCAATGCCATTCTTCAGCCATAACTTTCTCAATGCTTCCAGGTAACTTTTATCGTTTGCGTAACTGCCATATTCATTTTCTATCTGCACCATTAGTACAGGGCCGCCATGCGTACACAGCAAAGGTTTTATTTCAGTTGATAAGCGGTTTACATAACGCGTAACGGCGCTCATATAACGTTCATCGCTGCAACGGATTTTTATATCAGGAATTTTTAAAAGATAAGGAGGCAGGCCGCCAAAATCCCATTCTGCACATACATACGGACCCGGGCGCAGCAATACCCACATATTTTCCTCATGGCATATTTTTATGAAAGCTGCAATGTTGTGATTGGTGCTGGTAAAGTCAAAAGTGCCGGGGGAAGTTTCAAGGTAATTCCAGAATATGTACACAGCAATGGTATTGCAGCCCATGGCTTTTGCCATTTTAATCCGGTGCTGCCAGTATTCCTGTGGTATGCGTGCCGGATGCATTTCTCCGCTAATGATTTGGAAGGGTTTGCCATCTAATAAAAAATCATTCTTACTAAAAGAAAATACATGGCTGCGTTGTGCAAAACAGGAAATATTGAACAGTAGAACCGCTGCGCACAGTAAGTTTTTTTTCATACGATGAATAAAATATGTAGTTAATGCATTGCGCGTTAAAACTAAAGAATAAGAAGAATTTTTGCCAGCGATTAACAAAGTCAGCAGCTTCTAAATGTTCATCAGGCAAAGCATTCTATCGGGAAAAAAAATTATTTGGAATACGCATGCCCTGTTCATCATCCAGTACTTTTTTCATCACTTTTTTTAATCTTACGGGCAGTATCTTTTTCTCTTCTTCCGTTAACGTATGTACAATTTCAATAAACTCATCTTCATCATCGTAGTAACCAAAGTGCAAATCGTAATAATCATTTAGATGCAGCCGCAATGATATTTCTTTATCTTCTTCATATTGGTGAGTTGTAATTATGGACCATTGGTCTCCTTCTAAATAATCAAAATGTATTTCAATAGAATCTTTAGCCAGTGCTTCGGTAATTAATTTTTCAATTACATCAGCAGAATGATTTTTAATTAATTCTTCAAATGTCATAATCGGTTTCATAAATTTCATTGAAGATAAAGATTATTCTTACGGAAGCTCGCCTGACGGTCAAGGGTATCTTAAAATCATCACTCACCGCATAATCTATATTCGTTGCTAACAGCTAATAGCTAATTGTAATGATTACTCCTCACTATTATATTCCTTTTTAAGAAAGCAATTAAGCGGATGCGTTTTCCAGTTGCGGCTGCATATCTACTTCAATATAAGAACTTGTTACAATACGGAAATCAAAAACCGTATTAAACAATAACCGGAGTGTAGCGCTGTCACCGGTTAAAACAGGCAGTGATTTGGCGGTAAACTTACCGTTCTTTACATAAACAGTATCACCATAAACAGTAATATCCATAAGTTCATCCAGCATAGATATAATCGCTTTAAAGTAACTGGTATAATAATCGCCCTGGTCATAAATATCTCAGTTGCCGGCATCATACTTTGATAAACTGTCCGCAACATGGTCCTTTTCTATCAGCCTGTAATCGCCTGTACTTTTTAATTGAAGTAACGTGGCATCATTACTTTTAAAGGTGCTGGAATTATAAAATAACGGTTGGAAATATAATAAAACTTCCTGCGGTTACTGTCTATGTTCATCGGCGAATGTTTAAGTTGGAGAAAGCTGTCTATCCCGTTCATTTGTGCACCGTCAATAAAATGGCATGCCTGAGATTGGCAGTATCATCCTGCAGGTTTCTTACAAAGGCGGTTATGTACTCCCTTTCTTTACTCCGGTCTGTAATATGTTCCCGCAGGTTTTCTGCAAGAAAGCCCAACGTTACCGCCAGGAATATCATTAAGAATTCCAGGAAATATTCTTTAAAATGTTTTTTCTTATGATGAAGGTCAGGATGATGATGTACTTCCATGAATATAAACTTTGCAAAAGCAAGATAGTTGTTTATGTAATTGATAGATGATGCTATAGCATTATTTACCTGCTGATATAAACACCTTTTCGCACTGCGCAAATATTTGTACTTTGCTATTGAAAGATGAAGTGGTATCGAAATGATTAAGCATTTAAGATCATTGCTTACCTGCGTACAATAAAAAAATAGTTGGCCGCTTGTTTAATTCAGGCTTATTATTTTTCCAGTCTTTAATTTTCTTTGTTTTAATGGATTCATTTGCTGATGTTATATCAACACCAATACATAGCTGTGTTTCAGGTTTTGCAGCTAATAAAATATCATTCAGCAATTGATTATTTCTATAAGGCGTTTCAATAAAAATCTGTGTACAGTTTTTTTGTATGGATTCATTTTCAAGCTCAGTAATTTTCTTTTTTCTTTCATGTGAATCAACAGGTAAGTAACCAACAAATTGAAAACATTGTCCGTTCATACCGCTTGCCATTAATGCAAGTAAAATTGAATTTGGTCCAACTAAAGGCACAACATCAACATTCATTTGTTGCGCAACGTTTATTAAAATCTGTCCCGGGTCAGCAATACCCGGACAGCCTGCCTCGCTCATAATACCGATTGTTTTTTGCTGTGTAATGTCCTGCTTAAAAATACTCAATACATCATCTTCTGCTTTATGAATTGTATGCCATTCATAACTATCAATATTGATTTCCCTGTGAAGTCTTTTTAAAAATCTTCTTGTGGTGCGTTCATTCTCCGCATAAAAAGTGGAGCAGTTTTTTATCGCATCAAGTATGTAAGCAGGAAGGCATTTATAAGCCGCTTCATCATCATACAAAACAATTGGTATAAGATAAATTGTTGCCGGCATTATTGTTCAGATTTTACGGGCAATATTTCCTTTACATCATGTAAGCTTAATGTGGCAGCAACAATTGCATAAGCCGGCGCAAGCACCCAACCGATAACCGGGATAATATGCATTATAAAAAACATGATGCCGTTGCCAATTGCAAGACCCCGATGGTTGCCGATGAAATAGACACTTTCTGTTGTATTCATTTTCTTTCTTTCAAAACTGTAATCCAGCATTGAGAAGCCATAATAGTAACATTCAACCAGCAGCGCCAGCAAAGGCATTAACCAACCAACAATGGGAATAAGTGAAAGTATCAGTATGGAAATCATATAGACAGATTGCCAGAGCGTGTTGCGGATGGCAATGTATATACCACGCAGCATATCTTTCCTGAATTGTGATGCATTAAAATGAAATTCTTTTCCTGTGATTATAGTATCCGTTTTTTCGCTCAGGTAAACAAACACCGGCGAGCCAACAATCAGCCATATATATTTAAACAGCGAGAAATAAAAAAGCATTTGTATAACCCAGAATATAATAGCATCGAATGTGAATATAAATCTGAGCAAACCGTTGCCGCTTTTATCAAGCCATGTTTTTAAACCGGTTTTAAGACTTATCCATTCGGTAAATGTATTGGCTGTTTTGCCGAAAAAATAAATTGAAATCAAGAATAGTATCGTATAAATTATACCGGGTAATATTATCCATTTCCAAAGCTTGTGTACACGTATAAAATGATGCGCTTTGTAATAGCTTTGAATTGCTATGATTATTTCTTTGAGCACTATTTATAAAAAAGATAAATGTAAATGAATTGATGAATACAGCTCAACTTAAAACAGATGAACAGAAATTTTTAGCATCTCTTAAAAAGCTCGATACTGATTTTTATTCGCGGAAAGATGTGGTAAAAATTGCGAAAGAATTATTGGGTAAAATTATTGTTACATATTTTGATGAACAGCTTACCGCTGTGCGCATTACAGAAACAGAAGCCTACAACGGCGTGGTTGATAAAGCATCGCATGCATATAATAACCGCCGAACAAAACGCACTGAAATTATGTATGCCAACGGTGGTAAAGCTTATGTGTATTTATGTTACGGCCTTCATCATTTGTTTAATGTGGTTACCAATACAGAAGATGTGCCACATGCGGTTTTAATTCGCGCCGCAGAACCTGTTATTGGCATTAATGAAATGCTGTTACGCACACACAAAAAAAAGCCTGATTATACATTAACAACAGGTCCGGGCAATGTTTCAAAAGCATTGGGTATTTACACACATCATACAGGTAATGATTTAAAAAGCGCAATTTTTTTTATTGCTGAGGATGGCTATAAAATTGCAAACAAAAATATTATTGCAACAAAACGTGTTGGCGTTGATTATGCTGCTGAAGATGCACTATTACCTTATCGTTTTTTTATAAAAGATAGTAAGTATGTAAGCGGAAAAAATCAAGTTAAATTATAACAATTCTAAAGGTTATTATTCCATCTATTCACAATTGACGTATGACGATTCACGTTATTATCTTCGTGCCATGTTGTACAATGCGCTTCGCAAATTGCTTTTTCTTTTTCCACCTGAAGCAGTGCATCATTTTTCAATGAATAGTTTAAAAGCTGCTTGTGATATTCCGTTAACTAAAAATATAGTTGAAAAAAATTTTAAGTATATTCATCCATCATTACATAAAAATCTTTTTGAATTAACGTTTAAAAACCCTGTTGGTCTTGGTGCAGGCTTTGATAAAAATGCTTTGTATTTAAACGAACTTGAAGCATTGGGTTTTGGTTTTGTTGAGATAGGAACCGTAACGCCAAAGGCTCAACCCGGAAACGATAAACCACGATTATTTCGCTTAGCAAAAGATGCTGCACTTATAAACAGAATGGGTTTTAATAATGATGGAGTTGATAAAATAAAAACAAGACTTGAAAAATGGAACAATCATCAACCATCAAATAACAACTATAAACTAATCATTGGTGGCAACATTGGTAAAAACAAAGTAACAGCCAATGAAGATGCCTGGAAAGATTATTCAACCTGCTTTAAAGCTTTGTTCGACTGTGTTGATTATTTTGTGGTGAATGTAAGCTCGCCTAACACGCCCGGCCTGCGGGCTTTGCAGGATAAAGAATCTTTGAAAAAAATTTTATCAGAACTGCAATTAATAAACTACGGTTATGCAAAACAAAAACCATTGTTGTTGAAAATAGCACCCGATTTAAATCAGCATCAGTTAGATGATATTATTAACCTTGCTGCTGAAGTAAAGCTTGACGGAATTGTGGCAACCAATACAACGATAACACGTGATAATCTTATCACCTCAAAAAATGAAATTGAAAAAATCGGTGCCGGTGGTTTAAGCGGAAAGCCCTTACAAAAAAAATCAACTGAAATTATACAATACATCATACAAAATTCAAATAACAAAATTCCGGTTATTGCAAGCGGTGGAATTTTTACTGTTGATGATGCAAAAGAAAAACTTAATGCAGGCGCGTCTTTAATACAGGTGTGGACGGGCTTTATTTATGAAGGTCCATCAATCATAAAAAAAATAAACAAAGCACTTGCAATTAAGCAGGATTAATTTTTCTTAACTGTTGCAACAATGCTTTCAAATCTTTTGGTATCGTTGCTTCAAAAAAATATTCTTTATCATTCAGATTAAATTTTAAAGACGCTGAATGCAATGCAAGCCTTTGCAGTAATGGTTTTTCCGTCTCTTCTTTTTTGCTAAGATTATACTTGCTTTTTAATGAAGAAAGATAAACCGGTTTGCCATCTCCATACAACTCGTCACAAATAATACTGTTGCCAATATGTTGCGCATGAATGCGAATCTGGTGCGTTCTTCCGGTAAGAATTTTAAACTGAACCCAGGCGAATCTTTTAAAATTTTCAAGCACTTCGTAATCAGTTACGGAAAGCTTTCCTTTTGCATTAATAACCATTTTATTATTGCCCGAAGGATGTTGCATGATGGCTGCTTCAATCTTGCCATGAGCAGGCGAAGGTGTTCCATGAACTAAACCAGTATAAATTTTTTCCGTTGCATGCGTTTCAAAAAGCTGCGATAATTGTTTATGCGTATTCTCATCTTTTGCAAAAACAATCACGCCACTTGTACCTTTATCCAAACGATGAACGGTAAAAATTTCTTTGTAATTATTTTGAAGAATCTGTTTTAAAGAAATCTCTTTTCCTTCCCTATCGGGAATACTTAACAAGCCGGAAGGTTTGTTGAGTGCAATTAACAAATCATCTTCGAAAATTATGTCAGGCTTCATCGTCAATCCTGTTAATCTTATTATCTTTTAATGCCTGTTCCGGTTTCTTCTTTACAAAACTTTGGTTCATGTATTTAAGCAGGCGTATTTCTTTATCATTTAAAAAACGCCATTTACCACGTTCAACATTTTTCTTGGTAAGATTGGCAAATAAAACGCGGTCAAGGTTTTTTACATCATAACCTAAATGTTCAAAAACACGGCGCACAATACGGTTACGCCCACTATGAATTTCAATACCAATTATTGACTTGTCTTTTACATCAGGATAGCCAATAGTATCTGCGGTGATAAAACCATCTTCAAGTGTAAGCCCGTTTATAATTGCATCCATATCTTTTTTAGTTAAAGGCTTATCAAGCTTCGCTTCATAAA
>CAHJWK010000084.1 GCA_903642275.1 Chitinophagaceae bacterium | reverse complement strand
TTACCTCATAGGCAAAAATTGCAGCTCCATCAACGTTATTAAAAGATTGAACAAGTTTGCTGAAACCAGAACCATAAAAAATATTATCGCCTAAAATCAACGCTACTTTATTATTACCAATAAAATTTTCACCTATAACAAAAGCTTGTGCAAGACCATTTGGTTTTTCCTGTAGTGCATAAATAAAACTGCAACCTAATTCATTTCCGTCACCAAGCAGGCGTTGAAATTGAGAAGCATCTTCGGGCGTTGTGATAATTAGAATTTCTTTTATACCGGCAAGCATTAAAACAGACAATGGATAATAAATCATCGGCTTATCATACACCGGCATTATTTGTTTACTGATGCCTTTTGTAATAGGATATAATCGTGTACCTGAACCACCGGCAAGTATGATACCTTTCATGTAAAAATTTTGTTTTTCATTTTTAACAGTGAAATTATTTACAAAGTATGTAGTATGTCTTTGAGATATGGATTTGTTTTGTCTTTATCAGATAACACCAATTTATCAGCAGGCAATTGCCAGTTTATTTTAAGATCCGGATCATTATAATGCAATCCACTTTCTGCTTCTTTTTTATAATAATTATCACATTTATAAAAGAACACTGCTTTATCGGTCAACACAATAAAGCCATGTGCAAAGCCACGTGGTATATATAATTGTTTATGATTATCAGCAGTAAGTTCTAATGAAAAAGTTTTACCAAATGTGGATGAATATTTTCTCAGATCAACAGCCACATCAAGCACACTGCCTTCTAATACGCGTACAAGCTTTGCCTGCGCTGCTTCGCCTTTTTGAAAATGTAATCCGCGTAAAACTCCATAGGTTGAAGCTGATTGATTGTCCTGAACAAATTCAGCCTTAATGCCTGTATGCTTTTCAAATGTTCTGGCATTAAAGCTTTCAAAAAAGTAACCACGGCTATCAGGAAAAACGGTATCGTTAATTATATAGCAGTCCTGTAGGGGTGTTTGTTCAATCTTCATTACCTGTTGCTGTATTGTTCTGTATAGTAATTCTGATAGGCTCCGCTGGTTACGTGTTTTAACCAATCTTCATTATTTAAATACCAGTCAATCGTTGCGCTTAAACCCTGCTCAAATGTTACTGATGGCTGCCAGCCTAATTCTTTATTAATTTTTGATGCATCAATGGCATAACGCAAATCATGTCCTGGCCTGTCTTTTATATACGTTATAAACTTTTCGCTTTCACCTTTTTCACGATGCATTTTTTTATCCATCAATGTGCAAAGTAATTTAACAAGGTCGAGATTTTTCCATTCATTAAATCCACCTACATTATAATGTTCTGCATTTTTTCCTTTATGAAAAACAAGATCAATTGCGCTTGCATGATCAATCACATATAACCAGTCTCTCGTATTCTCTCCTTTACCATATACCGGCAATGGTTTTTTATGTATGATATTATTTATAAAAAGCGGAATTAATTTTTCAGGAAAATGATTAGGCCCGTAATTGTTTGAGCAGTTTGTGATGACATAAGGGATATGAAATGTTTCACCATATGCCCGCACAAAATGATCTGATGATGCCTTGCTTGCTGAATAAGGTGAGTTAGGTGCATAACCTGTTTCCTCGGTAAAAAAACCTTCATCACCTAAAGTGCCATATACTTCATCGGTTGACACATGATGAAAGCGATGTGTACTTAAATTTTCTTTCCAGTAATTTTTTGCAGCCGTTAAGAGATTTACAGTACCTATAATATTTGTATAAATAAAATCCATCGGAGAAAGTATAGAACGGTCAACATGGCTTTCTGCAGCAAGATGAATTACATCTGTTATATCATGTTGTTCAAAAAAAGTTTGCAATGCCTCTGCTTCAAGAATGTTTGCATGTTCAAATACATAATTAGCAGCAAGCTCTACATCTTTTAAATTTTCAAGATTGCCGGCGTAGGTAAGTGCATCAAGATTTATAATTTTATAGTCAGGGTATTTATTTACAAATAGGCGCACTACATGTGAACCGATAAAACCTGCACCACCTGTTATAAGAACATTTTTTTTTGTTGACATATTAAACTTATGCTTTACAAAGTAAAACTGTTAAGGGTAAAAAATAAGAAGGCATTAATCATAACTCTGTCCGATTGAGTTTAATGTTTTAGCAAGACCTTGTTCAAGGGAATAGGAAGGCTTAAAACCTGTGTTCAGTAATTTATCTGAAGAAAACTGAGTAGTGGCACAAAACTTTTTTACTCTAACACTGCTAATGGAGAATTTTTTTCTTGTTATAAATGAAAGCACATCAAAACAAAGACCACCGGCATAACCAAGTACATAAGGTATTTTTATTGAAGGAAGTTTTTTATTTAATGATTTTTCTGAAACTTCGATCAGTTCATTCATAGAGTAATCAGGCTTATCGACATAATTATACAAATGATAGCCATTAAAATTATTATCAATACAATATTTAATAAAGCCCGCTATATTCTCTACGTATGCCATAGATTTTTTATTGTTGCCTTTGCCTATCCTTAAAAATTTACCAGATGAAATTTGTTTTAAAAGTGTGTAAACATTTCCTTTATTATCGGGACCAAAAACAACCGTTGGCCTTAAAATTATAAGTGTTCTCTGTTGGGGATCCTCGTTGTACCATTGTCTTAAAACTTCTTCTGCCTGCCATTTACTTTTACCATAATCATTAAATGGATCTTCTTTAAACTGTTCATCAGGATTTTGCTTGTTTAAACCATATACCGCAACGGAACTTGTAAAAATTATTTTTTTAATGTTCTTATCATTCATTGCCGTTAATACATTTTTTGTACCAGCAACATTTACATCGTAATAAAGGCTTGCCGGCGAAACATCATCCCTATGTTCAGCAGCCAACAGCACAAGCCATTCAGAAGATTTCATTGCATTGTGTAACTTATTATAATTCCTTACATCTGCAACTGTTGTGGAAGCAGAGAATTTTTTGGAAGAGGATTTATCTACATTATAAATGGTATAATCCTGATTCAGTTTGTTAATAAGGTTGGTGCCAATAAAACCAGAACCGCCAATGACTTGTATCTCTTTCATATTTAATTAAACTGTTGCAGTATTTTTGTATTTACCTGTGTTCTTTCTTTATCAAAAAACCATCCCCACTTGTTAAAATATTTAATCATATTTTTTGCATGCATTAAAAACATACGCCCATTTTTAAAAGAGGATTTTGTGTGCTCGTGAATAATACTCACATATGGATAAAAAACAGTTTTAAATTTCTTATGCATGCGCCTTGTGAGATCTATATCCTCCGGATACATAAAAAAACGTTCATCAAACAGACCAATTTGCTTAAGCGCAAAACATCTTAAAAACATAAAGCTGCCAGAAAGATATGGCACTTCCATAATTTTATTGTAACCTGTAACCCTCAGCTCAAACCTTTCATTATATTTTTTAAACAGCGCAACTGGGAATAATCTTGCAATTAGATTAAAAGGTGTTGGTATCAGTTTGCATACATATTGTAATCTTCCATCAGGATAAAAAACTTTTGGTGTAAGATGACCTATCTCTTTGTGGTTCTCTGCATAATTATATAAATCTGTAAGTACGTTGGGTTCAAAGTAAACGTCCGGATTAAGTATAAGATGATACTTACTTGTATCAATTATTTTTCGGATGGCAACATTATGTCCTGCTCCATAACCAACATTTTCATTATTGAAAATGTATTCAACACTTTTATCTTTTATAAAGGAGTTCAGTTTACCTTTTAATTCAGGTGTTGGAGAATTATCAATTAAAAACAGCTTTGTATTTAAAGTTGATTGTAAAAATGATTGAATGGCTTTAATAACAGAAATATCATTTTTGTATAAAACTATTGAACCTGTTAGCTGGTAGTTTATCACACTTAATTCTGATTTAACATTAGGCTAAACAAGTCAAGCCAGTTATTAGTGAACGGCTGTTCCGGTTGTTTGAATTTTGGTCTGTCAAACACAATATTATTTTTAATTAAGGCATCCATAAGCGTTGCAAGCTCTTGCGGATTATTTTCATCAAAAAAACATACTTTATCATAGTTGCCAACAGTTTCATACGCGTAAGGTCTTCTTGCCACGAAAATTGGTTTGTTAAACGATTTCATTTCAGTAATTGGCAAACCCCATGTTTCTAAACGCGAAGGAAAAATAAGACAGGAACTTTCAGCATATAGTTCAAAAATTTTTTGTCTTGGCTGAACACCCATAAATTTAATTTGCTGCACGTGCTGAAATTTTTTTCTTAGATACGTTGCATATTTATTTTCATTCCCGCTAATTGTAACTAAGATTTTAAAGTCTGAATTCATTTTGCTCAGGATGTTTCCTGCTTCAAACAAGACTTCAAAGTTTTTAAAAACCCTTGCCAACGAAGGAAATATAAACGTGGTTTGTGAAGACCGAAAATCTGCTGCATGCTTCTCAATTGTAATGTTAGGATAAGCAACAACTACATTTTTAGCATGGAGTTTTTGTTCAAATTCATGTCTTAACCAATTCTGCTGAACTATCACATAATTGTTAGTATTAAGGTTTATTTTATAAAAAAATTTATAAAATAACTGGAAGAATAGTAATGATTTTTCAAATATTATTTCTTTTGTACTTAGCATGTAGAATGCAGATGGATTATGACAATAGACCGCTTTATTATTACATTTTACATTAGGCGTCATATCATGTATGGCAAACCAAAAGAAAGCGTTCAATTTTTTTGAGATGAAAAAGCAATGTACATATTCAAACCAAATTCTCAGGAGCCAGGATTTTTTGGGGTATTTAAATTCAATAAATTCAACATCATGCAACGGTAATTCAGCGTAAAGTTTCTTATCAAAAACCAATGCTATTAAACGGTATTTATCTTTAAAAAAAAAATGCAAATTCTTAAGTGCATCTTTCATAACCGATAGAGGGCCAGCTTCAACAAGATTAACGCCTGATATTACAATCAGAGGTTTAGCCTGTATTGGATTAATTGTTTCGATGTGTAATAGGTTAAACTAAGTAGTTTGATTTTTTAAAAAGAACACACTTATATAAAACAAAACAGTCTGCATTAAAGTTTGTCTTCTAACCCCATTGCTAATATTTTTTTGTATAAAGCCTAATCTTTTTGTAGCAGATAAATCAATAAAATCATTAAGAATTTTTTTTTGATGCTGGCTTAGTTTAAAAAAAAACTGTTCTTTAAAAGCTATAGCCATTTTGATTTTTGATTGCACATCTTTAAAATTTTTTCGTTGCAAAAAAATGCGTTGAAATCTTTTTTTAAGAGAGTTGTTATCATGATTGCCTGAAATATTATGTGTATGTTGCCTGTATAAAACTGTTTTGTTTTCCAGGTAAATTATTTTACCAAAAGCGCTTGCAACAACAGCTACCCAATAATCATGATTTTCAGCAGCCGATGGAATATTTTTTACAAGTTGCAACAGCGCATTATTTAACATCATCGTACAACCATAGGCAGGATTTTGAGCCAGTAAATGATTAAAGTTTAAGTTCTTTATTTTGGTGGCCGAATAATTTCTTTTTGATTTAATTGGTTGCAAAACTTCACTAACGTAAATAAAATTAGTGTGTATAAGTAAAGGCGTTAAAGATGAAAATTGTTCTTCTGCATTTAATAATGCCTGAAGCGTAATTTGAATTTTTCCAGGTATCCATACATCATCCTGGTCAGCAAACATTACGTATGCATAATTTTTAACCTGGCTTAATAATATGCTGAAACTTTGTGCTGCTCCAACATTTCCTTTTTCATCAGAAACAATTGTTATGCGTTTATCTTTTAAGTTATAAGCTTTAATAATGTTTAGGGTGTTATCAGCAGAGCCATCATCTCTTATAAACAGGTTCCAATGCGTATAAGTCTGTTCAACAATACTATCAATTTGTTGTTTTATATATTTTTCACCGTTATAAGTTGAAAGCAAAATCAATACTTCAAAGTTCAATATTTGTTTGTCTTCACTCATGGCTACAAACTATAATAAGATGCATTAACATGATCATGGTGAAAATTTCAAAAGACGGTTTTTAATATTTTGCAGGAAGTAATAAGCACGGGCTAGTATAACGTATATTCTACCATAGTTACTATTAACCACTTCAAGCATTTCTTTTCGATTATGTGGAGAGCTAACACCGCCACTCATTGCATAAGCATAAAACGAAGCATCTTTTTTAAAATGAAATTCTGCTTTGTACAAACGCTGATTAAAATCGAAATCAGCGAATACCGGAAACTCTAATGAAAACGGTGGTGAAGGATGTGTAGTTTTTTTAATCAATAACGCCTGGTGGTGAACAGCATTAATGCACTTCATTCTAAAATCTACTTTTGTATCAAATAAATACTTGTCGCCAATATTTACATTTCCATAAATTATATCTTGTTGCGCGTGTTTAATCATATCCGGCAAACTGATTATATAATCTCCGGCACCCAGGTAAAGTATGTAACTGTTTTCATCAGCTTTTGCCCAGCCTTTATTCATGGCATCATATATACCTTTATCTTTTTCAGTTATCCAATAAAATATTTTGTCTTGATATTTTTTGATAATGTCAACTGTTCCATCGTTTGAGCCACCATCTATAATTATATAATTGACATTCGGATATTTAAGCTCCAAAACAGTTTTGATGGTTTTTTCAAGTGGCAGCGCACTATTATAAACAACAGTTATTATTGTTAATAACGGGCTAATCACCTGCAAATTTTTGCGCACCAAACTCTTCCATAATATTAAATGTCTTATACCTGATTAAAGAGAAAATTTTTATAGGTGTGCTCTTTCAAATAATAATTTATTATAGCAACCGGAAAAAATAAAGCCCAGATATAATCATAAGACTGCAAATAAGGATTGGTTGCATTAGCAATTAAAAAACAGGCACATGCGGTAATAGATGGAATTATAAAAAAACATGTTTCCTTATCAGCAGTTTTTATAAGCCTAACTCCTTTATAAATAGGCCATATTATTAATGCGAAATAAATACCTAATCCAATAATACCTGTTTGAAATAAAAGAGCGACATATGAAAGCTCATACATCCAGGGCGCTGTTTTGCTCCTGATTATATATTGCGATACAGCACCATGCCCATGACCTAATAAAGGCGCATGCAACCAGGATTTAATTAAAAGGTCAAATTGCCTGTAACGCGTTTGCGTACTTGCATCTGACACATTTTGCTTGCTTGAAAATGCGCTTAAAAATTTATTAAACACAAGTGTAAAATTAAATAGCCCTGATTCCTGTGCTATTATTACAAACACAATTAAAAATCCTATACCCCAAAAAAGTATTTTTAAAATACGTTTATTAAAAGCTTTTTTATCAATTGCGGGAGCAAGCCTGGTAAAAATCACTGTGCATATAAACCCAAGAAATATATTTAATATAACTGCCCGCCGTGCAGTGGCAATCACAGCAATAATTGATATGATAAGCGAAACCCGTATAAATAATTTACTGAATCCAAAAGTTCTCTCGCCATCTATAAGCATCAAACAAATTAAAAATGGAAGCGTAAATAATAAACATACGATTGAAGGAGCTTCAATTTTAACGAGCCCTGCAAGTTCATCAACAGCAAGAAAGGACATATCAAATTTAATTACAGGTAAAGCCGGTAAAATACCAAATAAGGTAAGCGCGCTGCCAATAAGATATAGTGATATAAGAAGATTAGAAATGATTACTGTTCTTACTAAAAAAGCAAGGCTTGATTTTTTGTATAAGCCAATCATAAAGATTAAATAAAGTATTGGCCATATTACATTGTACGTTGTTGATCTTAAAATAAAGCCTGGATTATTTTTGTAAATAAAGCCCACGAAACTGAAAAATATTCCATGGGTAATAAAAATTATATACCACGCAAGAACGCTTTTATTAATATTTATTTTATTAAATGCAATGCGGGAAAAGATGATTATTAAAAGCAACAAAACAATTAATGCAATCTTGAAGATTACATTATAAGATGGAGAAAAAAGCATTAAAAAAAATAACAACCCGCCTAAGAAAGTAATTGGTTCATTAAGCAATGTGGATATTATGCTTCTGCTTTTCAACATGCGGGTTGTTTGGAAATCAGTTCCTGCTCTATAGTTTTATTATACAATTTTAAAACTGACAAAGCACAATTTTCAATTGTGAAATTTTCTTTTACAGTTTTTAATGCATTCCTGCGCATTAATGTAAATGATTCATAATTTTTAATCAGTTTTTCCATTTTTTCTGCAAGCTCAGTGTAACTGTTATTATACAATACTCCGTTGTAACCATCTTTTATTATTTCACTGGTGCCTGCATTATCAAAACCTATTACCGGTACTCCTTCGCTCATTGCCTCAATCGTAACTCTTCCCAATGCTTCACTTTTTGCACATACAAGTAAACAATCAAGTGATCTATAAAATTCAGATACATCATTAATGAAGCCTGTAAATTTTACTTGCGTTTCCACCTTAAGTTGTTTAATTAAACTTTGTAATTCATCAATGTATTCTTTATCTCCCGTGCCAGCAATCCACAACTCGCAGTTGAAATTTTTACTAACCTGCTTTACTGCCTTTATTGCTTCTGCCTGGTTCTTTGCATCAGATATGTGTCCGCTCATTCCAAACCTGAAAACTTCATTCTTTTTAATAAGGTTGATGTTCTCATCCAGAGTATTTTCAGACACAATCCCATTATAAATTATTTTGCAACAGGCTTCTATTTTATTCTTAATTCTGTTATTATACAAAGCATTACTAATGCATATTACCGCCGCAGCTTTATTAATCCATTTTCTGAAATAATCTTCACTGAAATTATATATAAAATTATAATCAGCTTTGCCAAACTCACGTATGTGCCATATGTGCGGAACCTTTAAGCTGTGTGCCAGGTAAGCACCAAAAAATGTTACGGAAGTATTGGTATGTATAATAAGGTTTTTGTTTTTTTTAAATTGATGTTTATGCTTTGCAACAAGGAATAGGTTATAATATTTTTTTGCAAGCATTTTAATGTAAGATGGCGGCTTTGTGTAATCGTATGATTCATTTACAAAGGGAATGATACAAAACTTTATATCCAGCTTTGTAAGCTCTTTACAAACATCACCATTTGATGGAATGATAACCGATACATCTTTTATATCCTGACGTTTTAAACCGCAGATAAGGTTAAGCATTGACCTGTTTGCACCATATAAATCTGTATAATGAGATACAAATACAACTGAATAATTATTATCAGTAGCGCTGATTGTAATAAGATTTATAAATTAAAATTCTTTCAGCCCCGGTGTACAAATAACATCAATCTGCAGATTTTTTAAACCTGCTGTTTCATTAATAATTTGTTTAGTTAAAGCGTTTGAAACTGTATAATTATATCGCTTTTTTAAAAAATTAATAACTTCTTCACCTGATGTATTGTTAAGCCGCAACAATGGATCATTAATCTCAATAAAAATTGCAGGCCTATGCTTACGAAGCAGGTTATCTGCTCCTTTTAAAACATGTAATTCAAAACCTTCAACATCAATTTTTATAAGATCTATTTTCTCTAAATTTTCTAACTGTTTATCTAAAGTTGTAACCTTTACTTTTATTTGTTGATGCTGACCTGGCGGTAATTGGCCAACTCCATTCACTATCCTGTTTTGGCCGCTGTTACTATCAATAACCTGGGTCATTAATAGTTCTGAATCATTCTCACCACAACCCATATTAAACACCTTGCAATTTTCAAGTTTACTTTCCTGAATATTTTTTATACATCTTTTAAATGTATCAGGGTAAGGTTCGAAACCATAAACATAGCCATGATTTTTAGCTACAACTGAGGCAAGATTCATTAATACCCAGCCATTATTAGTTCCTATATCAATTACTGTTTTTGCATTCGCTGCAAGTGCATATAAATTTTCACGTTCTTTTTCCTTTAATCCCCAAAAAGCTTTCCAATCATTATAGTCATGAAGGTTTGCCTTCAATCTTAATGTTCCTTTTTTGGCTGTTCTATAGGCAGGGTTTTTATAATAAGAATGTGGTGGTATAAATGCGGTTATATATTCATAAGTGTATTTGCCTTTAACTAATGGAAGAAGCATTTTTTCAAACAATATTATCTTGAAAGAAGCATGAATAATTTGCCATACTTTTCTCTTAAAAAATTTAAGCATTTCTTGAAAATCTTTGTGTTGACTTTGATAAAATAAACCCTGTGATATTAAATGCTTCTTTGCGCGTGTCCCATAGCACAATCAATATCCAAAGCAAAAAACCTCCTATAACAATTTTGGGAAAAGAAAAATAAAGCCCTACCCAGATAAAAAGCGAAAGAAATAATTTAGGAAGCCAGAAACTTAATAAGTGCGAAGTGTAATGAAGCTGATGCCCCATCATAAAAAAAATATTAACTGGCAATACCAATAAAATGTAAGACAGCGCTGTAAAAGCTGCAATAGCAGTAATTGAAATTGTTGAGCCATAAATAATTCCACCTATAATAAATAAAGCATTTAACCAGCCTGTGTACATCATTGCTTTTTCCTTATTCTCAATAATCATTAAACTGCCTATGGTAGATGTTAGTGTTTGCGATAAAACCAGCAAACCAAAATAAGGCAGCAGCTTAGCTACATCAATCCAATATTTTCCCCAGAGAACAGTAACAAAAGCGTACGGAAATAAGATAAGAATTAATGCAATCGGAATATTGATAACAGAAATTATTTTAAGCATAAAATAATATTCTGATTCTACATCGCCGCCTTCATTCTTGCGTTTAACAAGGCTTGGAAATAAAACAGCATTAAATAAACCTGTGATAAGATTTAAGGGCAGCTGTAGCATTAAATAAGCCCTGTTATAAATTCCCAGATCATTCGTTTTATAATATTTACCAACAATAAGGTTGTCAGCATTTCTTGCCCAATAATTAATAGTATTAAAACCCATCAGACTTCCAATTAAAGTTTTGGTTAACTGAAACGATTTTACAATAACAGTTTTTTTTAATGAAAATAAAACCCCACTTGTTTTATTATAGGTTAAAGCGAGCATAACAATTGCCTGTACATATTGCGCCCATATTAACGACCAGAATTTTAAACCAAGCCATGCAAAAAATATTGTACTTAAGGTTTGTGCCAGCGTGCTGAAAAATAATATTTTGCCTACTGTTGAAAATTGCAATTTTTTTTGAAGTATAGCAATGGGAACTATATAAAAAGAACGGATTATAAAAAGGAAAGAGACAATAATTCCAGGCTTTAAAATCTGTGTGTTATTATAAAATAAAGAGATTGGGTAAATTAATATAAGCATTAGAAGACATAATGTTACACCAATTATTACTGATACACTGTTGATGCCCTTGTAATACGTATTTTCATATTTCGTACGTATTACTGCCTGTGTTATTCCACTATCTGAAAATATAGTTATAAATCCTGAAAAAACTGTTACCAAACCTATGAGGCCAAAATCAGATGGTAATAATAACCGTGATATAATAAAGCTTGCAAAAAAATTTATTAACTGGCTTAAATAAATATAACCTCCGGAAATAAGCAAGTTTTTAAAGAAACTTTTTTTAAACGACATCAACTATTTAAAACTGAATTTCTATTATGCATATTTCTGAATGTGCTTTTGTTTAATATACTATTTGGATGAAGCAACGAGGCTTTTAAGTATAAAAAATAATATCATAAAAAAACCGCCTGCTAAACCGCCAACAACTAAAGCAAACAAGCGACCTGTTTTTTCAGCTAATAACGGAAGATGTGGTTGATCAAGAATCTGGTAAAGAGGCGTTTCTTTAAGCAGACTTATTTTGGCAAGCTCAAGGTTCCGCAAAACTTCACTATAAGCTGTGCCTAAAGCAGTTCCTGTTAACTGAGCCTCCTGTGCCGGAACTCTCTGAGCCTGAAAAGCAGGATTCAGATTATAAGTATAATCAAAGGCTTGGGCAGATGAGGATAGAGAGGTTCTTAAAATCGTATGAATACTATCAGACTCATGCAGCAACATATTAAGATTAGCACGAGCTATACTTGTTTTAGTATCAATATAAAATTTTGAAGTTACCTCAACCAAATATGTAGTCAGGTATAAAGAAAATATTTCGTTTTTAGAAACAGTAGATACCTTATAAACCGAAATGTCTTTATCCGGTCTTGATACGGTTAAATAATTTTGAACAATATCATTATAAATATCTCTTACCAAACTATCCTGCACATAAGTCATTTTATTTATATCAGATGGAAATGGAAAACTGTTAGCTGTCCTCGGTTTTTTACTCCAGCCTTTATCATATTCCTGGCTTTTTGCAAAAATGTTTATTAAGATTTCATTTTGAGAGGGTGGCTTGCGTAAAAGTGCCTGCTCAACCATTGTTTGAGAAGTCATTATCGCAATAATGTTATCACCGGAAAAAGCATCTGAGTTAGAATTTAAATCTAAACCGATCTGGTTCGCAAGACTATACAGGCCTGAGGAACCTGATGAATTATTAGATAAAATAAAACTGAGATCAGCCGTGTATTTTGGTTTCTGATTCCAGAAATATGCTAACGATAAAATACCAATGATCAAACCTGCTGCAACTATCCATATCCATTTAGATAAGAGCAGGAAAAACCATTCCTTTAATTTTAAGAATATATCTTTTATAGTTACTTCATCTCTATCAGAAGACATTTACATTATTTTAGATGCTACTTCATTAAATCAGAATACTGCTTATAGTAGTCATCGGTTTTATTTCTTGATTCATTGAGATAAACAATACCAATTGATTTGGTATCGATGTACCATTCATTAAGAAGGTCAGAATAATATTTTTTATTAACTGGCGCATTACCAGGTGAAGGTTTATTGTTTTCTAATTCTGCATATAAAACGCCAACGTATTCTTTAAGTATGCGCTTAGCATGCACACTATCATTTCCTGTTGCGCTTAAAGCTGATTTAAATAAATTTTTATAAACATTTATGCTGTTATTTGATAAATAGCTGGTTTTGCCTTCCTGAGGAATACTTGCAGCAAGTAACCTGATTTTACCTTTAACAGCATTATCGTTTAACAGCTTTGTATATTGAACGATGTAATTGCCGCCTGCTTTACCATAATAATTATTTACAAACCATTGTAATGTATCGTCAAAATTTAAGTTCTTATTCCACATCAGTTCACTTACCAAAAAACATTTAAGCTCTGAAAATTCTCCTTGTATAGTTCCGATGCCTTCTTCAAATACAGAAGACACATTGTTTTCTGAAAAGTATTTAATGTTTGGTTGCAATGTATACATATCAGGAAAAGGACTAAGTGCATTATTAAAGCCTGCTACATAGTCCCACACAAAAATATTACTGGTGAGTGATGCCCATTTTTTAAAATATATGTTGAAAGTATCATTCGGCGTATTTGGTATTGGTATAAGCCGGTCATGCCCGGTTGTTAGCATTATAATTACATTTTTTTCGGGCTTTAATGTTCTTGGCGGAGTAAGCGAGTAATTGTATGCCAGTGTACTTATTGTTTTTTCAGGAAAGTTTTTTGCAACGGCATTTATAAAAGTTAATAAACTTCCCTGGTGACTGCCTTGTTCATCATCAAGCTTTTTGCAATTAGGGCATTGGCAATAATTATTATTGTCGTTTTGGCTTACACTCCAATATTTTGCTGACGGATTTGCCGAAATCATCTTTCTTAAATTATCTGTTACTATGCGCAATACATCAGGATTAGAAAGATCTGGCTGACCTGGTATGCGTTTACCATTAACCAATGCAAAGTATTCAGGGTGTGCAGCAAAATATTGATCTTGTGGTAATAAAGTTTTGAATGAATGTGCCCACAGGCCCCAGTCTTCCATAAAATAATTTAACCTGTGCCAATCACAATACTCTTTGCTTACACCTTCAATAAAATGGGCCATTCTATAATTAAAAGTTGGAACACTTTTATTATATATGGGTGTTTTAATTGTAATAGTAGCATTTGAAGGAATTTCAATTGCCCTTACGGATAAATAATTACAACCAAGATAATCTGAAAGAAATACATAAACACTATATAATACACCTCTTCGTTTGCCTCCGGTTAATATTAAAGAATTGCCCTGAGATTTTA
This sequence comes from Chitinophagaceae bacterium, assembly GCA_903642275.1. GTDB lineage: Bacteria > Bacteroidota > Bacteroidia > Chitinophagales > Chitinophagaceae > Parafilimonas. Next base: position 3,775 of record CAHJWK010000084.1, on the reverse strand, counting down.
TAAGATAACCGTCATCACCCAAACCGCTTGTATCGCTTGATGAAACTTTATTTGTTGCGCCAACAAATATTGTGTTAGCAGAATTATTTGTTTCATCTGAATTAATAGGCAGGGTTACATGTGAGATTTTAGCAATATATTGTTGCAAAACCTTAGCAGCTTTCGTTTCATTACTATCTGCATTCTTTCTGATTGCTATTACATAATTACTCAATGAATTATTTACAATAGATAACTGGTTTTGAGCAATTGTAAAATTTAAAAAGAAAAAAATAGTGCAGCAGGTAATAGAAAGTTTAAGCATAATTATTAATTCTTATTTTAGTTACGAAGTATTGCAATAACCAAGCCTGCCATAGATGCAAGTGCACTTGATAAGCCAATAAATTCTGTAGGTGATATTTTTCTTCTTTCTTCTTTTTCAGGTACAATAACTTCTGCACCCGGCTTTATAACTGGCTTTGATTTAAAGAATAAAAATCCGCGGTTAGTAGCCGCTTTACCATTGGCATATACTACATAAATCTTATTGCGTTTCCCGTTTTGTGCAATGCCACCTGCAGACGAAATATAATCTCTTACAGAGTAATCTTTATTATAAGGTATTTGTGTTGGGAACAAAACACTGCCACTTATTTTAACGGCACCGTTATATTTAGGAACAATTAATTCATCACCCGGTTGCAATACAATATTTTCAGGTGAGGTTGGATTAGAAAGCAGCTTAACAATGTTTAAAGGTATTTGGTCATATTGCTTTTGTGCCTGATTATCCTGTATAAGATTTGCTGTAGAATCAGTCAACTGGTTTTGTATATTAGATATGGTTTGTTGTTTAAGCTGATTTGTTTTATCATTTAAAATAAACCGTTTTATATACGCACCATCCAAATAAGCTTCCGGCGAAAAACCACCGGCACGTTTTATTATATCACTTACATGCTCTTCTCTTTTTTCCAGAACATACGGACCAGGATATTGAAACTCACCGGAAACCGTTATTGTTTGAAAGGCAAGATAACCAGGTTTGCGGCGTATAGTAATTAAATCAGATGCCTGCAGTGCAATGTTTTTATTTGGTGATGTAAGGTCATCAAGTCCTTTTACTTCTATTATCATACTTGCTCTTACATCTTCTTTTGTCAGCGTATCTCTGCGTATAAGTCTTGCTACTTCTATGCGTTGCGGAAAGGCTGCATCTGTAAAACCACCAGCCTGCAGTATAACATCTTTTAATGTAAGGCTATCCCTGTAACTATAATAACCAGGGTTTCTTATTTCGCCTAAAACAGATACATAATGATTATCTCTTAAATCAAAGATTGATGTAATTACAATAGAATCTTCGCGCTTTAATAAAATATTTTTTTCTTCAATTGTATCTTCCGGGTTGAACGATAACATTTCTTTACTCAGGTCATTCTTTAGCCTGAAGATTTGTGCCCGCTGCATAAAAGCATCTTCACGCAAACCATCTGCTTTATTAATAAGATCCCGCAACGTCATAGCAGAATCTAATTCAAAAATACCTTCTCTGAAAACGGCGCCTGAAACAGAAATTCTGTTTGTAAACCTGTTCAAAACCTTACCCACAACAACACTATCGCCGGGCTGCATTACATAACTGTTATAACCCGGTGCGCTTACATCTTTTACTCTGAAATCTTTGCCTGTAAACTCCACTATTTTTACAGATGTACGGTAAGCGCTATCCGTAAATCCTGAGCAATAGGTAAGCAGGTCCTGTAAGGTTTCGCCCGGCAACATTTCAAAAATACCGGCACGTTTTACATAACCATCAATTATAACCCTTGTTTTATAACTTGGAATTCTTATAACATCATTGTTTTGCAAAGTAACGTTATCACTGCCATCACCTTTTGTAAGAAAACTATACAGGTCAATTGTCTTAAATAATTTGTTATCACGTATCAGTTCTATTTGCCTGAATGTGCCAAACTCTGAGGGACCGCCTGCAATAAATAAAGCATTAAACGTTGTGGCAAGAGAAGGCACTGTATAATTACCTGGTTTGTTGGCGCCTATAACTGTTATACTTATACTTTTTATTTCGCCTACATTAATACTTAGTTTGGAAGCGCCAGAACGTATTGTTGGATATGCGGTGCCTGCCATTTTACTGCTGATTTTTTGCGTAACGTTTTCTATGGTTGAACCTGAAACCTGTATTTGCCCCACATTCGGAATAATAATGTTTCCTTCAGGTGAAACGGTAACAGGAATGGTTGTTTCCTGCACACCATATACATTTATGTTTAACTGGTCGCCCGGGCCAATTGTATAATTTACAGGTGTTGCCACAGCAACAGAAGGCTGAAAATTTAAGGCTGAATTATTAAATAATTCAGAACCAAAAATGCGTGGATTGATAAAAGGTTTTCTTGGCGTTGTATCAGTATAGTTATTAATTGGATTAACAGATGTGTCAGTTAAATTTTTATTATTACTGATTTGATTATTTGGCGGTGCGGTATTGACCGTATTTACCTGGTCTAACCGCCGACGTAATTTTTGAACTTCTGTTAAAGGCATACCCTTAGCAATAGCAAGTTGGGCAGCCTGGTCTTCTGTTAAACCAGATTTATCTAATTGCTGTTTAAACTTCAGGATGTCAGCATCAGAAAGATTATCAACTTTAACAGTTGTAAGATCATAATTGCCCAAAAGACTCTGAGATTTCGAAATAAAAGTTAAACATAAAAAAAACGCAAGCAATCCGGCAAACCGCAGTATTAATTTAGTTATCATTCAGTAAATCTTCATTTGTAAATATATAGCTTCGCCTGCTGAGTCACATGTATAAAACAAAAAAGCCTTCGCGCTAAAGAAGGCATTTCATCTATTATATAATTACGCTCATTAATCGGCAAAAAGTATGATGGCAAATATAGGTAATTGAAAAATGATAGTATTTCTACGATAAGGTTTTAACATCTGTTCAGTTTATTTAAATAATGTTTCTGCTTTTTCAATGCTTTCCGGTTTGCCAACATCAATAAATTTTGAAGCAGAATGATCAACCGATAAAATTTCACGCTCGGCACATAAAGAAAGATATACATCAACCATAGAAAATTTTATTGCCGTTTGTTTAATAAGCGAAAATATTTCCGAGTTTATTATATGAATGCCACTGAATGCTTTTGGTATTAAATCATTTTTGTACCGCATGTTTTTTTCTTCTCCTGTTTTTACATTCTTCCATCCGCATAAAACATTCTTTTCATCAAATAAAAAATACCGTGATGATTGCCTGTTGCTGGTTGCCAGTGTTGCCAATGGTTTATTTGCTGAATGATAACCAATCATATCATTCAAAGGCATGTCAGTAAGTATGTCTACATTCATCAACACAAAATCTTCTTCATCTTTAAAATACCAGGCAGCATTTTGCAGGCCGCCGCCGGTTTCAAGTATAGCATGTGTTTCGTCAGAAATAATTACGTTGCTGCCCCAGCCATTATTTTTTTGTATTGATTGAATAATCTGCTCGGCAAAATGATGCACATTCACAATCACATCATAAATAACAAACTGTTGCAGGTATTCAATGTTACGTTGTAATAAAGTTTTGCCGTTTATTTCAACAAGTGCCTTAGGATGATTATCTGTAAATGGTTTTAAACGTGTACCAAAACCTGCAGCAAGAATCATTGCCTTCATAGCGCAGTTTCCGATTTATAAATTTTGACTTCCTGTTTCCAGTTCTCTTTATTAAGATGATGAACAACCACTTCAACTTTATATTTATTTA
>CAHJWK010000083.1 GCA_903642275.1 Chitinophagaceae bacterium | reverse complement strand
CTTCCCATGGCATATTAGCCCAGTTCTCTTTTGCTTTTAATGCAGCATCAATTGCACTAAGCACATGTGTTTCATCTCCTTCATGAAAAAAACCAAGCGTATAATTTATCTCATGCGGCGGATGTAAAGCAACTTTTTTCCCGGTACGCACTTCTCTAGTACCGATATACATTGGCACATCTATTTCTTCAGCTTTAAGTTCAGCTAAAATTTTTTTTAATTGTATTCTTTCAGGCGAACCAGGCGCATAATTTAGAACAGGTTCATTAACGGGCATCGGGTAAGAGAAGTAACCGATATTCATTATTTAAATTTTTACAAAGATAATTCAGTGTTTACAGTTTGATTTATGTCTTGTTTTTAAGATATCATATAGAGGCTGATTGCTTTTTGTTTATTTAAAAGATCATGCAAACTATTATGAACTTTTTCTATTTTCACTGTATGGTTACAATAAATATCATATTGTTGATTTCTGTTACCCTGTTGCTGATAGCTTTTTTTGCGGGAATCGAAATTGCATTTATCAGCATTAATAAGCTTACGGTTGAGCTAAAGAAAAAGCAAGGCTTGAGCAGCGGCATCATTCTTTCAAACTTTTTAGAAAACCCATCAAAGTTTTTAAGCGTTTGCCTTATCGCAATAAATATTTGCCTTGTTATTTATGGCTTATTGTTTACGCAGCTTATGCACATTTTTGTTTGGAATTCATTGCGCATGCAAAATGAATATGTTCAATTGTTTTTTGACACATTCATTTCATCCATCATTGTTTTAATTATCGGCGAGTTTTTACCTAAAGCAATTTTTAGGGCACGCAATGATACTTTATTAAGTTTTTTTGCGCCGGTTGCACAATTGTTTTACAGGTTATTTAATCCTGTTGCGTCATTATTTGTAAATATTGCAGAAGGCATTTTAAAATATCTTTTTAACGTGCGTATAAAAGATACTGAAGCTTTTTCAAAAGTTGATTTGGAACATTTTTATCAGCAAACAATAGATCAGGCTACAGATTCACAGGAACTGAATACTGAGCTTTTTGAAAATGCTTTGTCGCTGCCGATGGTTAAAATAAGGCAATGCCTTGTACCGCGTACAGAAGTTGAAGCTTTGGAAATAAGTACAACGGTTGAAACTGCCGTTAATTATTTTATTGAAACAAAGCTGAGTAAAATGATTGTGTATGAAGGCAACATTGATAACATTCAGGGTTATGTTCACCAGCTTGATTTTTTTAAAAAACCTGCCGACCTGCGTTCTATCTTATTACCTATTCCAGTTGTGCCTGAAACAATGAGTGCAACAGACCTGATGAATAAATTTACCAAAGAAAGAAAAAGCATTGCCTGGGTGGTTGATGAATTTGGCGGAACAGCCGGCATTGTTACCATGGAAGATTTATTAGAAGAAATTTTTGGTGAAATAAAAGATGAATACGACACTGAAGAATTTGTAGAAAAGCAACTTGCCGAAAATGAATATATCTTTTCAGGCAGGCTTGAACTGGATTACCTGAATGAAAAATATGGATTTGATTTTCCTGTAGATGAATCAGAAACTTTATCAGGTTATATTATCAACCAATATGAAACTATACCGCATTTGAAAGAACGTATCATAATTGAAAATTACGAATTCGATATTTTAAATGTTAGCGATACGCGCATTGAAATGGTTAAGCTAAAACTGCTGCGTTAAGCTTTCGTTCAACTTTAAGCATTTTATATATCTTATTCTTTAGCTGCCACGTACATTTGCAATCTTTAATAAAAAATTTAATGACGGAAGGATTTATTGGCAGGCGCAACTCGGTAAAAGGAGAGATGGCTTTTGTTGATCACCTGGAAGAATTGCGCTGGCACATAGTTCGTTCGCTGCTTGCAATCTTAGCTTTAGCGGTTGTTATATTCATTAAAATTCAATGGGTATTTGATAATATAATCGCCGGGCCAATCAATCCGCATTTTATAAGCTATCGCGTAATATGTTCAATAAGCCATAAGTTAGGCTTAGGTAATGGGTTGTGTTTGCCACCGGTAAACATTAGTATGCAGACAACCACTTTTGGCGGACAGTTTTTTGGCAGTTTTTCTATTGCATTTGTCGGTGGTTTAATCGGCGCTTTTCCATATATCTTTTGGGAGTTCTGGCGCTTTGTAAAACCCGCGTTAAAGCCAAGAGAAATAAAAGGTACACGGTTTATTATTTTCTGGGTTAGTTTTTTCTTTTTTCTTGGTGCTACGTTTGGATACCTGGTACTAGGTCCGTTTACATTTAATTTTCTTGCCAGCTTTCACGTAAGTAATTTAAACCTAATTCAAACCAAACCAACTATTGATGATTATCTTGATAATTTAACCAACCTTATTCTTGGTTGCGGAGTTGCATTTGAATTACCTGTGCTTACTTATGCATTAACACGTATCGGTTTAATAACACCGGATATGCTGCGCAAATCAAGAAAATTTGCTATTGTAGTAATATTAATTGTTGCTGCGTTTATTACACCAAGCCCTGATTGGTATAGCCAGACGATTGTGTTTATACCTTTATATTCACTATATGAGCTGGGTGTTTTTCTTTCTAAAAAAGCATATAAAAAATTAAAGCAGGTTGATGAAGAGGAATGGAGTTAATAAGTAATTTAGACAATCAGCTTATCATTATTACAATTTTCTTAATAGCATTTCTTGCGAAATGATTTATTAATCCATCCCGGGAATACTTATTATTAAGCTGCATAATTTATTCATCACAGATAATTACTTTCTTTGCGCACACAATTTACTTATGTTATACTCAATGACAGGTTACGGGCGTTCAGAAAAAACAATCGGTGAAAAAATTTTTATAGTTGAGCTGCGCTCATTAAATGGAAAGCAATACGATATACGCCTTGCTATGCCTTCTTTATTAAAGCCTTATGAGTTTGAAATAAGAAGCATGATTAATGAAGGCCTGGTTCGCGGCAGTGTGGAAGCAATAATTATTTTAAAGCAAAATGGCGCTGACAAAGGCGCTGTTATAAATACGGAACTTGCGAGAGCTTATTATGAACCCATGCGTAAGCTGTCGGCTGAATTGGGTTTATCGCAGGAAAACATTTTGAGCACTTTATTAAAACTACCTGATGTTATTGCTCCTTCAACAGAGATAATTGCTGAAGAAGAATGGAATTTGTTTTGTAAAATTTTACAGGAAGCAATAAATGATTTAAACAAGCACAGGCGCGATGAAGGCTTAAGTATTGAAGCAGATTTACACGCACGTATTGCAAATATAGCAGTGCAGCAATCTGCCGTTATTACACTTGAACCGCGCCGCAGAATTAAAATAAAAGAAGGCCTTCAAAAAGTTTTAGAAGAACATGTTGGAAAAGAAAACTATGATCCAAACCGTTTGGAGCAGGAACTGATTTTTTATATTGAAAAGATTGATTTGAGCGAAGAGCAGGTGCGCTTAAAAAATCATTGCGCCTACTTTGAAGATGTACTTAAAGAAAACACAATTTCTAAAGGCAAAAAGCTATCTTTCATTTTGCAGGAAATTGGAAGAGAGATAAATACAACCGGCTCCAAAGCTTATGATGCAGATATACAAAAATGTGTAGTACTTATGAAAGATGAATTGGAAAAAGCCAAAGAACAAATTTTAAACGTGCTGTAGTTATGCGCTTTATAAAGTTCCCCATTATTTTTCTGGTTATTGTTTTTTTGCTGCAATCCTGCAACACAATTGATGTGTACGAAAAAACCATTGCACTGCCGCAGCAACTATGGAAAAATAATATATTATTAAGTTTTACCTGTAGTGTAAAAGACAGCAATGCTTATTATAACATCTACTTTGTAATAAGGCATACAGAGTCTTATCATTTTAACAATATATGGCTCAACCTAACTTCTGTTTTTCCCAAAGACACAGCTAATAAACAACGCCTGAATATACAGTTAGCAAACGGCAATGGCTGGCTGGGCACTTCTATGGACGATATAATTGAACAACGCCTTCTTATAAATAAACAACCGGTACGCTTACAGGCAGGAAATTACAGGTTTTCATTACAGCAAATTATGCGGGAAGACCCTTTGGAACATGTAGTTGACGCAGGCATACGGGTCGAAAAAATAATATAGTAAAAAGTTGGAGAAAATTTTGCTACCTGAAAGTGTTTACATATATTTTGATTTATCAGTAACCTAAAGTTTTTTTATTATGTCAGCTTTAGATTTTAACCAGTTACTCTTACATAATGCAGAATTTTTAAAACCATTCGCTATAACGCTAACACATGATTCCGAAGAGGCAAAAGACCTCTTTCAGGAAACAATGTTTAGAGCGCTTGCCAATGAAGACAAGTATAGTATCGGCACAAATATTAAAGCATGGTTATACACAATCATGCGTAATATTTTTATAACCAATTACCGCAAAAAAGCAAAGCAGAATACTATACTTGACAAAAAAGCAAACGAGTTTTTACTAAATTCAATAAAAGCCACCAACTCAAATGATGCAATTGCAACACTTACCATGAAAGAAATCAACACAGCAATAATTAATCTTCCTGAAATATTTAAAACACCTTTTCTTTTTCACTATGAAGGGTTTAAGTATGATGAGATTGCGGGTATGCTGAATGAACCTTTAGGTACAGTTAAAAGCCGCATTCATTTCGCACGAAAACTGCTAAAGGTGCAGATAGAACGCTTCTGATATTATAATTTGAAAGATAAAAAGCTTGTAATTATCGGCAGCGGTTTTGCCGGGCTTTCTGCTGCATGTTTCATTGCAAAAGCAGGCTGGCAGGTTACAGTACTTGAGAAAAATGAACAGCCTGGCGGCAGAGCAAGACAATTAAAAACAAAAGGGTTTACGTTTGACATGGGTCCAAGCTGGTACTGGATGCCCGATATATTTGAACGTTTTTTTTCTTTATTTGATAAAAAAGTTTCGGATTATTATAATTTGCAACGTCTTGATCCATCTTATAAAATTTATTGGGAGGATGGTATTACAGACGTGCCTGCTGATTATGAAAGTTTAAAAAATTTATTTGAACAATTAGAGTCCGGCAGTAGTATTCAGCTTGATAAGTTTTTAAAAGAGGCTGCGTATAAATATAAAGTTGGCATGCAGAAGCTGGTATTTAAGCCAGGCTTATCTGTAACTGAATTTTTAGATGCTGAATTGTTAAGCGGCATTTTCAGGCTTGATGTTTTTAATTCTATCAAACAGCATGTTGGCAAATTTTTTAAGAATGATAAGCTAAAGCAACTGCTTGAATTTCCTGTTTTGTTTTTAGGTGCTATGCCTGCCAAAATTCCTGCTTTATATAGCCTGATGAATTATGCAGATATTAAAGGCGGTACCTGGTTCCCGCGTGGTGGTATGTATAGTATAGTTGATGCCATGTATAAACTTGCTACAGAGCTTGGCGTTATATTTCATTTTAATACAAATGTTATCAGTATTAATGTTGAAAATAATATTGCAAAAAGTATTTCAGCAAAAAGCAATAATGAACAAATATCTTTTGATGCAGATGCTGTAGTTGCAAATGCTGATTATCATCACACAGACAATAAATTACTACCTAAAAGTTACAGAAATTATTCTGAAGCTTACTGGAATAAAAGAACCATGGCACCATCAAGCATAATTTTTTTTGTTGGCCTGACTAAAAAACTACAGAATGTAACACATCATTCTTTGTTCTTTGACACTTCATTCCAGCAACACGCAAGTGAAATTTATGTTACAGAGCAATGGCCTTCCGATCCTTTATTTTATGTAAGCATAACATCGGTAACTGATCCGTTAACTGCGCCGCCGGGTTGTGAAAATCTTTTCTTTCTTATCCCTGTAGCGTCCGGACTTGTTGATGATAATGAAGCATTACGTGAGCATTATTTTAATAAAATAATTTCACGTTTTGAAAAAAGAATTAATCAAAGCATAACACAACATATCGTTTTAAAAAAATCCTATGCATATACTGATTTCGTAAATGATTACAACGCTTTTAAAGGCAATGCATACGGGTTAGCAAATACGTTACTGCAAACGGCAATTTTAAAACCTTCAATCAGGAATAAAAAAATTAAAAATCTGTTTTATACAGGCCAGCTAACAGTACCAGGGCCGGGTGTACCGCCTGCATTAATAAGCGGGGAAATTGTTTCAAAACATATAATTAAGCAGTTTACGTAAACAATAAACCTGTTTTAATGTTTATGAAATAATTTAGTGCAGCTTTAATTAATATAGTTATTGTATGATGCAACTGTTTCAAAAAACAAGCAAAGACTGCAGCAGGATTGTTACTGAAAATTACAGTACATCATTTGCGTCTGCTATAAAGCTTCTGCATAAAGATCTTCGGGAGGACATACATAATGTTTACGGCTTTGTACGTTTTGCTGATGAGATTGTTGACACATTTCATGATTATGATAAGAAAAAATTATTACAATCGTTTAAAGAAGAAACTTATAAAGCAATTGAAAGTGGCATCAGTTTAAACCCTATACTTAATAGCTTACAATTAACCGTACATAAATATCATTTACACTTTTCATTAATTTACGCTTTTTTTAAAAGCATGGAATATGATCTTGACAAAACTTTTTATGACGAATACTCTTATAAGGAATATATTTATGGCAGTGCTGAAGTAGTTGGTTTAATGTGTTTATATATTTTTTGCCAGGGCGATGGACAGATGTATGAACAATTAGAAACGTATGCAAAAAGCCTTGGTGCTGCATTTCAAAAAGTAAATTTTTTGCGGGATATTAAAACTGATAATATACAGCTTGACCGCATGTATTTTCCGAATTGTGATTTTAATGCTTTTACATATACAGATAAAAAAGAGATAGAAAACGATATACAAAACGATTTTAATAATGCTTACAAAGGCATTTTAATGTTACCTGCAAAAGCAAGGTTTGGTGTATATGTAGCTTACAAGTATTATTATTCATTGTTTAAGAAAATCAGGAAAACACAACCCGCAAAAATTCTTGAAAACCGCATTCGCATTCCTAATTATAGAAAAGCGTTTATTGTAGCCAAAGCCGGTTTGCGCAATCAGTTTAATCTCTTATAATTATTGCTTCAATTTATAAATTGATTTTTATTTATCTTCATCGCTGTTGCCTGCCATGAATATTTTATACTTTTTGAATTTATGAGCAAATCTTCAACGGCATCTTTACAGGAGTTCAAAACCCGTGTTGCTTTAAAATTCCAGTTATATAACAGCCTGTTCACATCATTACCATTTCACCGTATAGAAAAAACCGGCGTTCTGCTTTCTTTATTTTTACTGAATTGCGAAGAAGGCTATAGCAAAGACCAAAGCCCATCTGAGATCATCACAAACTTTCTTGAAAAAAACACGTCGTATGAAAAAGAAGAAGAACGTATTGATTTGTTGTTTCGCTTTGTTCAGTTTACAGAAAGACAGGTGACCTTGTTTGATGCTTTGGAAGATGCAGCTTTTGCACGTGTAAATGATTTGAATGGTGCAGGTACCGTGAAACAGTTATGTGCACAAATTACACAGATGCAACTGGACGATGCGTTTATAAAAAAGCTGAATGATTTTTCAGTACGTCTTGTACTTACTGCACATCCAACCCAGTTTTATCCAGGTGAAGTTTTAGGTATTATAAATGATCTTTCACGGGCCCTGGAAAATGAAGATACCGAAGTAATAAATGTGTATTTACAACAATTAGGTAAAACATCTTTTTTCAGAAAACAAAAGCCAACGCCTTACGATGAAGCTGTTAGCCTGTTATGGTTTTTGGAGAATGTTTTCTTTGATGCAGTTGGCAACATTATGTCAACTTTAAAAAATGAATTTGAAGAATCAGCGCAGGTAAAACATCATTTGATACGCATGGGCTTCTGGCCTGGTGCAGACAGGGATGGCAATCCTTTTGTAACTACTGATATTACTTTAAAAGTTGCTGAAACTTTAAGGGCCGGAATACTTCGTGCATATTATAAAAATACGCGCCGCTTAAAACGCAGGCTTACATTCAGAGGTGTTGAAGAACTTATTGTGTTGCTTGAAAACCGCTTGTACGATAATCTTTATATAACCACCGCTGAGCCAATTACACAGAATGAAATTGTTGGCATCTTAAAAAAAATTATAGAACTACTGCATCAAAGTCATAACGGTTTGTTTGTTGGCTCTGTGTTTAATCTTTTATACAAGGCCGAGGTTTTTGGTTTGTATTTCGCTTCGCTTGATGTACGCCAGGAAAGCACGGTGCATTCTAAGCTTTTTGAACAGCTTGCACAACTAAATATTTTACCAAAAGGATACAATTCTTATGACGAGGACAAGAAGATTGATGCATTGCTGCAGCTTAAAGAAGCAGATATACATTTTGATGATAATTTGTTTAATGATACGCTTAGATCTGCTGAAACTATAAAATCCATACAACAAAAAAATGGTGAGGAAGGTTGCAGCCGTTATATTATAAGTCAGTGTAATAATGCGGTGAACGTTATTGAAGTATTTGCCTTGTTTCTTTTAACAGGCTGGCAAAAGCAAAATCTTACAGTAGATATCGTTCCTTTATTTGAAACGATTGATGACTTGCAACATGCTGAGTCCATTATGAAAAAATTATACAGTAATAAAACTTACAGGCAGCACATTACTAATCGTAGCAATACGCAAACTATTATGCTTGGCTTTTCTGATGGCACAAAAGATGGTGGCTACCTTATGGCAAACTGGAGTATTTATAAAGCTAAAGAAGAGCTTACGCGTATTTCAAAAAGCTATAATGTTAATGTAATTTTCTTTGATGGCCGCGGTGGCCCGCCGGCACGCGGTGGTGGCAAAACGCATAAATTTTATGCATCCATGGGCCATGATATTTCCAACAAAGAAATACAGCTTACTATACAAGGCCAAACAGTAAGCTCAAACTTCGGTACTATCAGCTCGGCTCAGTTCAACATTGAACAATTGATACATGCAGGTATCTCGAATGATCTTTTTTCATCTAAAGAAAATACACTTGGCAGAAGTGAAGAACGTTTGCTAAAACAGCTATCAGAAGACAGTTATAAAAGTTATTTGCTATTAAAAAATCATCCTGCGTTTGTAGATTACCTGGCTGAAATAAGTCCTTTAAGATATTACGCTGAAACTAATATAGGCAGCCGCCCAACAAAGCGGGGAAAAAGTTCCGGGCTTACTTTAAAAGATTTACGTGCTATACCTTTTGTTAGCGCATTTAGCCAGTTAAAACAGAATGTAACTGGTTACTATGGTGTGGGAACGGCATTAAAAGTTGCTATTGATGCAGGAAGATATAAATATGTAAAGCGTTTGTATAATGAGTCTCTTTTTTTCAGAACGCTGATTGATAATTGCGAGATGGCAATGATGAAATGCTTTTTTCCCTTAACAAGATACCTTGCAGACCATCCGCGGTATGGCAAATTATGGCGTATGATGTATAACGAGTATCAGCTTACAAACACGATAGTAAAAAGGCTTACAGACCATAAAGAGTTGATGGAAGATTATCCTGTAGAACATTCCAGCATACAAATGCGTGAACGTATAGTATTGCCATTGGTGACTATTCAGCAATATGCACTTACTCAATTAAGAGAATCAAAAGAGCAACATCTGTTTAAAGAAAAATATGAGAAACTTGCTATGCGTTGTTCGTTTGGTATTATAAATGCAGGCAGAAATTCTGCATAGTTAGCTGTAATAAAAAAGCTTCGGTTTCATCAACCGAAGCTTTAAATATTTATTTTTTGATTATTGTAATGTGTCTTTATTTTTCTTTTTCTGAATTATAGCACCTGTTCCTGCGCCAGCACCAGCACCAAGTAAAGCACCAATTGCTGCACCACCTAATTTATGATGCTTACTAACTAATGCTCCTGTAATTGCACCCACACCGCCACCAACTGCTGCACCTTTTGCAGTGGTACTCCAGCCTTTCTTTTGTGTTGTAGTGGTTGTAGTAGTCGTTGCTGGAGCTGTCGTGGTTGTTGTAGTTGCAGGTGCTGTAGTAGTTGTAACCGGTGCTGCTTGAGTAGTTGTACTACTTGTATGTGTGCGTGTTGAAGTTTCCCTTCTTTCCGGTTTGGTAATAACCTGTTTTTGGGTTGCGATGGCATTTAATGAATCTGTAGTTTTTTGCTGTTGATTTGCAGCATTTACAGAATCTATAATTGATTGCTTTGATTGTGAATCACCTGTGGTTGCATTATCAGTTTTCTGTTCTGCACTGTTACAGCCAACAGCTATAGCTGCAACTGCTGAAAATATCAAAAGTATTTTTTTCATACATATTAATTTTAATCACCTGATTTATATCAAAATTATGCCAAATTTTACTAATGTATTTTTTTAAGTTTTGTTTAATAAAGTTGATACTCTAAAATAAAATATTTCCCAAACTCTAATTCATGAGGTTTACTACATTGTAAATATTAAATGGTGCTGAATATTTCATTAAGCTTCTTGCGTAGTATTCTCTGGCCGCATCTGCGGAAAAAGTAAAACATCTTGTATTGAGACCTGGTTTGTCATCAACATGCATAACCTGTCAATACCGATACCAATACCGCTGGTTGGAGGCATTCCATATTCAAGAGCACGTAAAAAATCTTCATCAATAAACATTGCTTCATCATCTCCACGTTCCATAAGGCGCGATTGCTCTTCAAAACGTTCCCGCTGGTCCAGCGGATCATTTAACTCACTGTATGCATTGGCAAGTTCTTTACCGTTAATCATTAGTTCAAATCTTTCAACCAGGCCAGGCTTACTTCTATGCTTTTTTGTAAGCGGGCTCATTTCTATCGGATAATCAATTATAAATGTTGGCTGAATAAAATTGGCTTCTGCCTTTTCACTAAACAGCACATCAATCAGCTTGCCTTTACCCATAGTATTATCAGCTTCAATATTCAATTGTTTACATACATCAAGGAGTTTTGTTTCATCCATTTCACTAACATCAAAGCCGGTATACTCTTTAATTGCATCGTAAATACTGATACGTTTAAAAGGTGTTTTAAAACTGATATTATTTTCACCGGCTTTTATTTCGGTTGTGTCATGTAAGGTTAAAGTTATCTTTTCAAACAGTTGTTCTGTTGTTTCCATCATCCAGAAATAATCTTTGTAAGCAGTGTACCATTCAAGAATGGTGAATTCTGGATTATGCATTCTGTCCATGCCTTCGTTTCTAAAATCACGGCTGAATTCATACACCCAGTCAAAGCCACCAACAATCAATCTTTTTAAATATAATTCATTTGCTATGCGCAAATACAAGGGAAGATCTAATGCATTATGGTGCGTAACAAAAGGTCTTGCCGCAGCGCCGCCGGGTATAGGTTGCAATACGGGAGTATCAACTTCCAGTGCACCACGCTCATTTAAAAAAGTACGCATTGCATTAACCATTTGTGTACGCTTCAGAAAAACATTTTTTACATCCGGTTTTATAATTAGATCAACGTAACGCTGACGATAACGAAACTCCGGGTCGGTTACTTCATCATACACATTTCCTTCGTCATCACGCTTTACAACCGGCAATGGCTTTAAAGATTTTGCAAGCAGGGTAAAGCTTTTAGCATGTATAGAAATTTCTCCCGTGCGTGTTATAAAAACAAAGCCTGTAACGCCAATGAAATCACCGAGATCAATAAGGTGCTTGATTAGTTCATCAAACAGCGTTTTATCTTCACCAGAACAAACATCATCTTTACGTACATATAATTGTATGATGCCTTTGCTATCCTGAACCTTGATAAAAAAAACTTTGCCTTTATCATTCAAACTCATTATTCTGCCTGCAACACAAACATTTGCATAATGCTCTTTCGTTGCTTCTGAAAAATTATTTTTTATGTCTGATGAATATTGCGAAACAGGATACAATGGCGCCGGATATGGATTAATATTTAGTGCATTTAATTTTTCTAATTTATTTCTGCGGATAATTTCCTGTTCCGATAAATGCTGGCTCATTTTATTATTTGGGTTGCAAATATAAAATACAAAAGCAGGTATCAATAAATACATTCAAGTAGCCGTAACGAATAAAAAGTTTGTAGAAATGATGCAACGAAAGATTTATTTCTTAAATAAAACAATAAAAGCCGCTATTATTAGCGGCTTTTATTTTAACAATTATTAATACTATTTCACATCATTCATAACTTTATTACGTGTGGCTCTGCCAGGTAAATATATCTGGAAACCCACAGAAAGGTTAAGGCGGCTTTGAGTTGTTGTACTCCCAAAACCAATTAAGCCATTATACTTTAATAAAGTTTCCAAACCAATATTTGGAGTAATGAAATAAGCAATTCCAGGTCCAAAACCTAAACCTAAACCATTTGTTGAACCGCCACCGTCAGATTCATTTGTTCCGGCAATTCCAGCATTTCCTTCAATAAAGGCACGCGTATGTCGTAATAGACTTTCAGTATTTACTTGGTTTACTCCTAAATAATAACGGGCCAAAGCTCCAACGCCATAACTAGTCTCTGTTGGTGCTTCTTTATTTGATTTAGAAAGTTCGAAATTGACATAAGGACCTACAGCAATATTACTTTTTATGAACCATGCCGCTTTAGGGTCAAGTTGGATATCATACCCGGTATTTTTCTTTAAACCAATATTAAAGTTTGCGATATCTCCCCCAACAATTGCATTACCGCGTTCTAACTGTGCATTTGCGTGTGTCACTGAAAATGTTGTAACAACTACTAATGCCAATAAAATCTTTTTCATAAAATTTAAATGTTTGTTTTAAGATGATTATTTATTTCCCTTTGCTGCATAGCAATTGTTAAATATCATGCCAAAGCCAGCTTAAATTAATCAATCAAGGATGAAGATTCATCTTCAAGCAGATTAAAATTTACTGCATCATTACCTGCAATACCTTCAACAGAACCCTTTATGTGCGCTGCATTAAGCAACACTTTTTCTAATTGCTTTTCTCTTGCCTTCCAAAGTTTTTCCATGGCGTCACGTTCTTTTTGTATGCTAATCTTCATGCTTAAAAAACCTTCCCGTATGGCTTTCCATTGCTCAGCAAATTCGTTACTCGTTAAATAACTATAAAGCATGTGCATTTTATCACCTTTATTTTCCTGGCTGCGGGTTAATTTAAAAACTTCCATAATACTGTTGCGCAATACAAGTGAAAGGCTTCTTACTTCTGTAAATGTGCAGATATATACACCATCTTTTTCTCCAAACCGTTCCATGTCACGTGGTAAAGTTTGTGTCACGATAACGGCAAGATCTGCACCCTGACTGCGCATATCTGCTTTTAGCTTATCAATCCAGTCAGCAGAAAAACTTGCAGTGCGCTTGCTTTCGTAAATTATTTTTCCGCATTCATTACCAAAAGGATTGCATACTGTTTGAATGCAATCTGCACCACGCACACCTTTGCCAACCGGTATAATTTTATCATGCGGAAAAGTGTTGTGCAAAATGCTTTCAAGCATTATCTCCTGTACTTCGCCCTGTAATTGCATGCTACCTTGTTCTGCCTTGCGCTTCATTTCTTCAGCTAACTTTTTCTGATCTTCAAGCTGCTTATCTTTTTCGGCAAGCTTAAGTTTAAAATCAAGTTCAAGCTGTTGTAATTTGTGATCTTCAATCTTTCTTATTTCAAGGGCCAGCTTTTGTCTTTCTTCGTTTATTTTTTTCTGAATGTTTATTTCAAGCTCATCTTCTTTGCGTTTTATATCCTGTTCTTTCTGTAAAAATTCAAGTTCTTTTTTTCTCGCTGATTTTAATTTTTCTTCATTATCTGACACTGATTGTTGCAACAGGATTAACTGGTTCTCATAATCAGCATTTATCGTTTTCTTTATAGATGTTTCAAGATCAGACTGCAGCCTTTTTTTTTCATCAATAAGTCTTTTATTTAGTTCATCTTCTTTTGCTGCTAACTGTTTTTGAAATGATGCTTCCTTCGTTTTAAATTCAGCTTCCTTTTTTTGTTGCCATTCTTTTGCCTGCTTATTTAATTCATCACGAATAGCATCATTAGGTTCAAATTCGCTACCACATGAAGGACATTTTATAACTGTACTCATACCTTATGATTGTAATCGCAAATTAAATACTAAATTAATTAGCTAATGATAAATTTATAAAACTGCTGATGTTAAAAATTGATTTGTTTTACGCTGCATACATTTCAAGTACAGTATTTGTAACCATCATACTAAATTTATTAATATGGAAAAAAGGCAAAAACTTGAAGCAATTGAAAAGATGATAAGAGAACTTGAAGATGTTAAAAACAGCCAGACTTCACTCTTGAAAAAAGTAGCACAGTTAGAAGCCGAAAATATTAATATTGGTATTGATATTTTAGATAAAGAATTAGGCGATGTACATGAAAAAGCAGACACAAACCTTGAACATCTTACACAGGTTATAGAAAACATGCAAACATACCGTAATGATTTTGTGAAGAAGAATAAACTTGACGTACCAGAAGAAGTTTAATTATATAAAACTGAAAATAATGCGCATACAATATTTGTTATGCGCATTATTATTTTACAACCCTGCCACAATTTTTCCAAGTTCTTTAACCGGTTCTCCGCTATTACCATATTCTGTTACACGGCCAGCTTCTTTTCCATTTTTCATAATAATAAATGTAGGCACTTTAGTTATATGAAAAGCGGAAGATAAATTATCTATTGTAGTTTTTGATCGGTCAACACCAATTAAAGTAACATTTGAATCTGCATAAGCTGCAGCATCAGCCATTTTAAAAAACTGTGGCAAAATATTTTGCGTATCCTCACACCATGTGCCGCCAAAAATTATCATTTTTATATCGCTGGCATGAGCTTTAAATGCTGTAACGGCACTATCATCAGGCTTGCCTAACGCGTAATTTTTTTTGAACCAACTAAAAGTAGTGTCACTTTCAATCAGGCTGCGCTTAATTAAGCCCCGTAAAGTGGTTTCATGTTTAGTATTATTATATATAGTTTGATATGCAGTAGCTGAATCAACTTTTGTAACGGTAACCGTTTGTGTTTTACCGGTAACAGAGGCAATAATAAACAGGATGGCAATGTATTTTTTCATGTGCCCAAATTAGCACGCAATTCTAAAAGAAAAGATCTGAATTTTGTTAAACATTCTACCAACTGTATCTGCATCTCTGCCTTTTGCCTGTTATCTTTTAAAAGTTGTTTGGCGCCTTCAATAGAATATTTCTGCTGCCTCAACAAATAATAAATAGTACGCAGGTTTTTTACATCTTCGGGGCGAAAGAGACGGTCTCCTTTACGGTTCTTGCGTGGTTTTAAAATATCAAATTCATTCTCCCAAAAACGCAGCAGCGATGGGTTAACATGAAACCATTCTGCAACTTCAGTTATAGAATAATATTGCTTTTTATACAGTGTTTCATCATCCGGAATGTCAAGCAGTGCAACATCAAGATTAATTTCTTTAAAAGATTTTCTGCCACGCTTTGAAGGCTTTGGAGGATCGTTTTTAGATAAAGGCTTTATAAGCTGCACATATTTTTTTTCTTCAGGTTTAGTGTTGGTATCATTTAAATCGGAGATACTTGGTTTTTGTAAAACCGGCTTGTTTTCATGTTTAACAATTGTATTTTTCTTCTGGGTTTCTGTATTGAATAAATCTAACTGCTCCATAATTAAAAATACATTTAAAGCAATTGTAAAAATAAGGCTTATCTTTTTTTACAGTTAAATTTGTAAAAACTATTCGTTGAAAAAAATAAAAACAATTTGTGTATGCGGTGCCGGCACCATGGGCAGCGGAATAACACAGGTTGCAGCGCAACATGGGTTTAATGTAATTCAGTTTGATATAAGGGAAAGCATGCTTACAAAAAGTAAAGCATCAATTGAAAACAGTTTGCAAAAGCTGGTTGAAAAGGGGAAAATAAATATTACCCCAAAAGATGAAACGCTGCAACGCATCAGCTTTACATCAAACATTCATAACTGCATTGCAAATGTTGTTATTGAAGCAGTAATTGAAGACAAACAAATTAAGCAAAACCTGTTTGATGAACTGGCTATGATAAATAATGGTGAAACGATTTTCGTAACAAACACTTCATCTATTTCTGTTACTGAACTAAGTCATGATAAAAATTATGCGCAGCGTTTTGCAGGTTTGCATTTTTTTAATCCGGCACAAGTAATGAAGCTGGTTGAAATTATTCGTGCTGAAAAAACTGATGAAACAGTAATCTCAACATTAAATGAATTAGCAAATCAATTTGGCAAAACACCTGTTATATGTAATGATTCACCAGGTTTTATTGTGAACCGCGTTGCCAGGCATTATTATCTTGAAGCTTTGCAATTGATTGAAGAAAATAAGACAGATGTTAAAACCATTGATGCTGTGATGGAGGCAACAGGCTTTAAAATGGGACCTTTCAAATTGATTGACATGATAGGTATGGATGTAAACTATTTGGTAAGTAATATAGTATGGGAAGCTTTGAATAAACCTGAGCGTTTAAAGCCATCCATCATACAAAAAAATAAAGCAGATGCAAATGAACTTGGCAGGAAAACGGGAAAAGGCTTTTATAAATATTGAGTTTATTAAAGAAACACAAACCTGCAATGATACAAAGTGAAGCAGACAGTTCTTTACGCATAAAAACAGTTTTTATTACTGGTGCAACCGGACTTGTTGGCTCTCATCTTATAAAAGAACTTATACAGCAGGATGTTAAGATTAAAGCTTTATATAGAAGTGAAATTTCTTTTTCTCATAAAAATATCGAATGGATAAAAGGCGATTTATTTGATGTGATATTATTGGAAGAAATTTTAACTGATGTTGATGAAGTATATCATTGCGCAGCAAAAGTTTCATTCAATCCAAAAAACAGAAAGGAACTTTTTAAAACCAATGTTGAAGGCACTGCAAACATTGTAAACGCCTGTATTAATTGTGGCGTAAAAAAATTGTTGCATGTAAGTTCAGTAGCTGCTTTGGGAAGATTAAAAAACAACACCGTTATTAGTGAAGAAATGCAATGGAACGAAGAAACTAATAACAGTGTGTATGGTGAAAGCAAGTATCTCGGCGAAACTGAAGTCTGGCGTGGCATTGGCGAAGGATTAGATGCCGTAATTATTAATCCTTCAATTATACTTGGTGCCGGTGATTGGAATAACGGTTCATCTGAAATTTTTAAAACGGTGTATAATGAATTCCCTTACTATTCTGAAGGCGTAACAGGTTTTGTTGATGTACAGGATGTTGTTAAAACAATGATTGCATTAATGGACAGCGATATTTCAGCGGAACGTTTTATTGTAAGTGCGGAAAATATTTCTTACAAAGTATTGTTTAATATGATTGCGGAAGCATTTGATAAAAAACTTCCGCATAAAAAGATTTCTCCTTTTTTAGCTGGTGTTGTGTGGCGTGCTGAAGCAGTAAGAAGTTTATTTACCGGCAAAGCACCATTCATAACAAAAGAAACGGCAAGCAGTGCACTGGCTATTGTAAATTTTGATAACAATAAATTATTAAAAGCGCTTCCTTCAATTCAATACACACCATTAAAAACTACCGTTGAAAAAATTTGTATTGAATTTATTGAAATAAATAACCTGCATTAGTACTTTTAAACTACTAAATATTATTTTCTGTTTTCAGTGATGAACGCAGCATATTTAGTTTACCTCCAAGATAAATATTTGATTGAGAATTTTTTGATCTTTTATCTAAAAATTGCCGCATGATTTTAGAAAAACTTTTGCGATGATGAGTTATAGAACAACAATTGCTTTA
Organism: Chitinophagaceae bacterium; assembly: GCA_903642275.1. Classification (GTDB taxonomy): domain Bacteria; phylum Bacteroidota; class Bacteroidia; order Chitinophagales; family Chitinophagaceae; genus Parafilimonas. The sequence goes on along the minus strand of CAHJWK010000083.1, from coordinate 734 downwards.
CAAAAACATTTCTAAACGAGTAAATAAATCACTTTACAAATATTATTGAATTGCCCTAAAAATTTCTGTTCTTTTTTACCCATTCTTTAATATAACCAGCAATAGCACTTGTATTTGCACCTGGTGAAAATAATTCACCAACGCCTATTTTATTCAATTCCTGCATGTCATCTTCAGGTATTATACCACCACCAGTTACTAACACATCATTCATCTTTTTTTCTTTAAGCAGCTGCATAATTTTTGGAAAAACAGTCATATGTGCACCACTTAAAATACTTATACCAATTGCATCCACATCTTCCTGCAACGCAGCATTTACAACCATTTCAGGGGTTTGGCGCAATCCTGTATAAATCACTTCCATACCAGCATCACGCAAAGCAGCGGCAATAATTTTTGCACCGCGATCATGTCCATCCAAACCAACTTTGGCAACCAAAACACGAATTGGACGAAGTAACTTTTCCATCAAATTATTTAATCAAAACTTTGATTTGCCGCCTGCGCAAGTTTAAGTAAACGGTCATATTGTTCAGGCGAAAGATCGTTATAAAAATAATAAACCGGGTCAACAGGTGTCCCATTTCTGTGCACCTCATAATGGCAATGCGGACCGGTACTCTTTCCTGTACTGCCAACATAACCAATCAATTCACCACGCTTAACTTTTGCACCGGTACGCACTTTTGTTTTATACATGTGCCCGTATAAAGTTTCATAGCCAAACCCAT
>CAHJWK010000082.1 GCA_903642275.1 Chitinophagaceae bacterium | reverse complement strand
CGATGTATAAAAAAGTATTGGATGATGAAATAAAAAATGAAGCAATAAACTATCTTGAATTTGGTGTGGCAAGCGGCGAATCCTTTAAATGGTTTCTGCAACAAAATACAAATTTTAACAGCAATTTTTTCGGGTTTGATACATTCGATGGTTTGCCCGAAGATTATGGTCCTTATAAAAAAGGTGCATTTTCAACAGGCAATAAATCACCTGAAATAAATGACCAACGCGGACAATTTTTTACAGGCTTATTTCAACAAACATTGCCATCATTTCTTAAAAATTTTGATAACAGCAAACGAAATATTTTAATGATGGATGCAGATTTATATTCTGCAACGTTATACGTGTTGTCATCACTTTCAGAGTTTTTAAAAAAAGGCGACATCATTTTCTTTGACCAGTTTGCGGTACCAACACATGAGTTTCGGGCCTATCTTGATTTTACTCAATCTTATTACAAAAACTTAGAGTTAATTGCAGCGGCAAATAATTTTTACTTCGTTGCATTTAAGGTGATATAATGAAACAACTTCCAAACTTATTTACACTGCTTAATCTCTTGTTTGGATGCCTTGCTATTGTGTACATTTTACAACCGGGTCTTGTGCCTTTATATACGGGCAACGGTGTTGCATTAACAGCTGACACAACTGATTTGGGAACACAATACGTAAGTATACCTGAACAAATGTTCATGGCTTCTTTATTTATTGCATTAGCAGCTATAGTTGATTTTTTTGACGGCTTTATTGCGCGTTGGATGAGCGCCACTTCTGCTCTTGGTGCGCAATTAGATTCGCTGGCAGATGTTGTAAGTTTTGGTGTGGCGCCATCTTTAATTGTATATGAATTTTTACGTTTAAGTTTTGCGCAGCAGGATAATGGTTTAAATGTGTATTTTATATTTTTACTGCCAGCATTTTTTATTGCATGTGCCGGCGCATACAGGCTTGCAAGATTTAATATTGATGAAACCAAAAGCAATTATTTTAAAGGTTTACCCATTCCTGCAAATGGTTTGTTGTTTGCATCATTTCCTTTAATTTACTGGACAAACAATCATGCAATCATTACGCAAATTTTAATTAGTCCATGGTTTTGGTATGCAATGATTTTTATTTTGTCATGGCTGATGATTTCAAAAAAACCAATGCTTGCTTTAAAGTTTTCAAACATCAGCATAAAAAAATTATCGCCTTTCATAATTATTGCGGCCGTTGCAATTATATCAGCCATCTTTATTCAATGGCTTGCAGTGCCTTTGTGCTTCATTGTTTACGTTATTTTATCTTTGCTTAATAAACAATCAAATCACAATGACATATAATGTTCAGATAAAAGTTATGTTGTTAAAAGACTTACTTGACCCACAGGGAAAAGCTGTGCAGGCAGGTTTAAAAAATCTTGGATTAAACGGCGTTAATGATGTGCGTATTGGTAAGCATATTACTTTACAGATTGATGCAGATTCTGAAGAAGAAGCAAAACAATTGGCAGACGATGCTTCTAAAAAATTACTCGCTAATCCTGTGATGGAATTTTACGAAATTGAAATGATAAATAAGTAATTTTAGTACATGAAGCCTACAATTGAAATACCTGTTGAAGAGTACAATGCAATGAAGGAAGAAATTGCTTTGCTGAAAGACCAGCCATTGCTTAAAAAAGTAAACAGGCTCGTTGAATTGTTATACGAAGAAAAGTATGGTTTGTATTTAGGAGATGATACAAATGATTTAACTGAATCTTCAATTCAGCAAAACTACACATTACAAAAAAGCAAGTGGGACGATGTATAAACAAGGCGAAATTATTTTAGTTCCTTTCCCTTACTCAGATTTATCCGCCTCAAAAAGAAGACCGGCACTTGTTGTTTCAAACAATACTTATAATAACCAATTTTCTGATGTTGTTGTTTGTGTTATTACAAGTAATCTTTTCAAAGACAAGTTTTCAATTGATTTAGTAAACGAAGATTTAGAAACAGGTTTATTGCCCGAAACATCCGTAATAAAATGTCATAAGCTTTTTACCATTGAGCAATCAAAAATTATTAAGCGTTTCAGTACAATTAAGAAGAAAAAGTTTGATGAAGTAACAAAAGTGTTACAAAAACTGTTTTCACATTCATCAAACTAATATGCTTTACCTCGTTCCAACTCCACTTGGTAATTTAAAAGATATAACACTTCGTGCAATAGAAGTGTTGCAGTCAGTTGATTTGATTTTATGTGAAGACACAAGAACCTCTTCAAAGCTGTTGCAGCATTATCAAATTCAAAAGCCTTTATCAGCATATCATCAGCATAACGAACATAAAATTCTTGCGCATTTAATTGAACAACTGCAAGCCGGCAAAATGATTGCTTTAATTACAGATGCAGGCACGCCGGGCATTTCAGATCCCGCATTTTTACTGGTGCGTGAATGTTTAAAGAACAATATAAAAGTTGAATGCTTACCCGGCGCAACTGCATTTGTGCCTGCATTAGTGAACAGCGGCTTGCCCATCAACCGTTTTGTGTTTGAGGGCTTTCCTCCATTGAAAAAAGGCCGTCAGACTTTGCTTACACAATTAAGTAATGAAGAAAGAACAATGGTTTTTTATGAAAGCCCTGTTCGTCTTATTAAAACATTAAAAGAGTTCATCGAATGTTTTGGTGCTGAAAGAAAATGCAGTGTTAGCAGGGAGTTAACAAAGATGTTTGAAGAAAATATTCAGGGAAGTTTGTACGAAGTTTGCACACACTTTTCAAACAAAATTATAAAAGGTGAAATTGTAATTGTGGTTGGAGGCAGGATTTAATCATACACTAATGAAAAAAATATTTTGTTCTGTTTTATTTTCCGCTGCTGTTTTATTTTCAAATGCCCAGATAAGAAAAATTCCTTCTGATGTTACCGATGCTTTTGCTACCCGTTATCCACATGCAACACATGTTGAGTGGAAAGACAAGCTACAGTATTTTGAAGCAAATTTCGAATTGAATGAATCAAACTTAACAGCAGATTTTTCTTCAAATGGTGACTGGCAAAAAAGTGAACGTGAAATAGAGCAGGATGATTTGCCCGATGAGGTAAAAGATGGCTTTGATAAAAGCAAATACACTGATTGGCAAACCAATGGCTTTTATGAAATACAGGAGTTAGGTAAGCCGCTTCAATATCGTATCAACGTTCAAAAATCAGGTATCCAAAAAAAGAATTTAATTTTTGATGTTGATGGAAAGCTGTTAAGAGAAATCATCAATTTATAATCGCATCGGACTTGCGTTTAATTAATCAATCATGCGTAAATTCAAAATCATTCTTTCGATTGTTTTTTTATTGTTTTCTCTTTCAATTATTGCCCAACCTGACCGCTGGCAGCAACGCATCGCTTACAACATAGATGTAAATATGAGTGTTATAAATAATCAATTTAAAGGCACAGAAAAAATTGATTACTGGAATAATTCACCTGACACACTTAGCCGGATTTTTATTCACTTATACTGGAATGCATTTCAGCCAAACAGCATGATGGATGTGCGCAGCCGTGAATTGGGCAAAATAGTTTTGGGCACGGACAGAGATGGTAATGAAGTGCGTGATTGGGATGAACGTGTGCGTGACCGCATTCAGCATTTACAGCCAGGTGAAATTGGTTATGATAGCGTAAATTATGTAAAGTTGAATGGCGTTAATCAGAAATTAATTTATCATGAAACAATATTGGAAGTTGATTTGAAAACGCCGTTACAGCCACATTCAAAAAACAGTTTTGAAATAGCTTTTAATTGCCAGGTTCCATTGCAGGTAAGAAGAAGCGGCCGTGATAATGCTGAAGGTGTTCGATATAGCATGAGCCAGTGGTATCCAAAATTTGTTGAGTATGATTACCAGGGCTGGAACGCTAATCCGTACATCGCAAGAGAATTTTATGGTGTTTGGGGTGATTATGATGTAAACATTACGATAGACAAAAGTTATATGCTGGCCGGTTCAGGAACTATACAAAATCCTGATGAAGTTGGATATGGATATGTTCAGTCAACGGTCAACCGCCAACGGTCAAATGGAAACACATTGACATGGAAATTTGCAGCGCAGAATGTGCATGATTTTGTTTGGGCTGCGGACAACACTTATACAATGATTAAAAGGCAAATGAAGGATGGGCCGCTCTTCTACTTTGTCTATAAAAAGTCTTCGGCAAATGATTCTTCATGGATGGCTTTGGCTGACACTATTCAACATGCTTACCCATTTATTCAAAAAACATTTGGCGCATATCCTTATAAAAATTATTCGTTCATACAAGGCGGTGACGGCGGCATGGAATATCCAATGGCAACGCTTATAAAATCCTCAAGTGTTGGTGGAGCTATTCATGAATTTATGCATAGCTGGTACCAGGGTATGATGGGCACGAATGAAAGTTTATACCCGTGGATGGACGAAGGCTTTACCACGTATGCAGAATTAAGAACCAGCGCTCACTTAAAACGAGATACCGGTTTTGCATACATCAATTCATATACTTCATATTTCAGGATTGTGAAAAGTGGCAAAGAAGAAGCATTAAGCACGCATGCGGACCATTACAATACAAACTATGCTTATGGTGTGGCGTCCTATTCAAAAGGTTCAATGTTTTTATCGCAGCTTGGTTATATAGTTGGCGAAAATAATCTTGATAAAATTTTATTGGAATACTACAACGAATGGCGTTTTAAACATCCGAATCCGAATGACTTTATACGTGTAGCAGAAAAAGTTAGCGGCATAGAATTACAGTGGTTTAAAGAGTACTGGATTAATACAACCAGAACAATTGATTATGCCATTGGTGATGTAAACATGGTTGGTAACAATGCAAATATTACCATTAAACGTTTGGGTTTAATGCCAATGCCGGTTGATGTGTTGATAACATATAAAGATGGAAGTAAAGAGATGCATTATATACCTATGGATTTAATGTACGGCGCAAAACCTGCAGAAGACCAAATCAAAAGAATTATGCATAACGAGTGGCCTTGGGTTAATCCTGAATATTCATTTACAATTTCAAAAACTGTTACAGATATTAAGTCAATTGAAATAGACCCAAGCCAGCGCATGGCAGATGTGAACAGGGTTAATAATAAAATTGTGGTGCCTTAATTAATATATCAAACGAAAACTATGGAATGTAAAAAATTACATTGCAGGTACTGCCTGTAGAGCACCAATGTGGCGTTGAACAATCCGATGAGTTTCTGCACCAAAATCCCGAAAAGCAACTGTACCTCCTTTAGTAGCTTCATCGGCAAAAGCAGCACCATCCTTGTCATGCAGCGTTCCCATTTCAGTTAGATATGCTTCATCAAAAGCATGTCCGGAAAGTAAAGAAAGGTGCTTCAACTTTGATGAAAATTCTTCAATAAGCGTAGCTGCAACCGAAATACCTGACTGCGCTGATATTTTTTTTAATTTGGCTCCTACAAGTGTATGGTCATGCACTTCAGCGGTAGCAAAATCGCGGATGTCCTGTGTTGAACCTTTGGCCATTGCTAAACGCCCAGCAGCAACTTCAAACATTCCACCCTGCGATACCTTGGCAACAAATGCGCGGTCATCTGGCGTGGCAGTTTGAGCAAAAACAGTTGCATTAATTCCAAAACACAAAACAATTAAAATTGGTTTATACATAAATTTCATGGGTACGTTTTAATATAATATAAACATCAAATGTAAAGTAATGCTGTAAAAAATTTAATGCAAGCAGATAAGAATTGATATTTGTTACTTTCCACTACTTCTCCACAGCAAAAACGCAGTGCTCAGTTTTGGTTGATATTTAACTTAAGTTCGCAATGGTGTTTATACAAACATTGCAATAATAAACGTTAGAAAAACCAGTTCACTTTTTACAATATGAAATTAAAAAACCTCGAAATAAAAGGTTTCAAAAGCTTTGCTGATAAAACCATCTTAAATTTTGATGCAGGCATCACCGGTATTATTGGTCCGAATGGTTGTGGCAAGAGCAATATTATAGATTCAATCCGCTGGGTAATTGGTGAACAAAAAATCTCGCAGTTAAGAAGTGAAAATTTAGAAGCGCTGGTGTTTAACGGTTCTAAAACCCGCAGTTCAAGCGGTCTTGCAGAAGTGAGTCTCACATTCGAGAATACAAAAAATTTATTGCCTACAGAGTTTAATACGGTAACCGTTACACGCCGGTTTTTTAAAAATGGTGAAAGTGAATATCGTTTGAATGATGTGTCTTGTCGCTTGAAAGATATTCATAATCTTTTTTTAGATACCGGTGTAAGTAATGATAGTTATGCCATCATCGAGCTTGGAATGGTGGATGATATAATTAAAGATAAAGAAAACAGCCGTCGCAGAATGCTGGAACAGGCTGCCGGCATCACCATCTATAAAACAAGAAAAAAAGAAGCAAAGCTTAAGCTTGATGCAACCGAGAATGATTTAAGCCGCATCGAAGATTTGTTGTTTGAAATTGCGAACCAGTTAAAGGTTGTTGAAAGCCAGGCAAAGAAGGCGGAGAAATATCACGAAATAAAAAAAGAATTCAAAGAAATTTCAATTGAGCTTGCTAAAGCTGCATTGGAAGGATTCAACCTCACTTATAAAAATCTTAACCAGCAACAACAGGAAGAAACAGATAAAAAGCATGCGCTGGAAGCAACGATAGCTTCTGATGATGCATCAATAGAAAAAGAAAAAATTGTTTTTGTTGAACAGGAGAAAGCATTGCAAAACCTTCAGCATAAATTTAATGAACTGGTTCAAACATTGCGCAGTAAAGAGAATGAAAAAAACCTTACTTCACAAAAGCTTCAGTATTTAAAAGAAAAAGAAAGCTCACTTAAAAACTTTTTGCAAAAGGCGAATGACCAGTCAAAAAATATTGATGATTCAATTCAGTACACACAATTACAAAAACAAAAAGAAGAAGGCAATTTATCTGAGTTAACTGAAAAGCTTTCAGCATTAAGAAAAGACACAGATGCAAAGCGTTTATTGCTTGATGAAAAACGTGCTGCAACAGATAAAATAAGAAGCACGCATTTGCAGGTTCAGCGCAAACAATTTGATGCTGAAAAAAATATTGCTGTAGCTGATACATCTGTTCAAAATCTGAACCGCAGTTTATTACAGATTGAACAGGAACAGAACAGCAGGCAAACGCAACTGCAGCAACTTGACGCTGAACTTTTAACAAAGACAAAAACATTGGAAGAGAAGCAGCAAACGCTGCAGCAATTAAAAGAGCAGCACGAAATAACAAAGCAACAAATACTGGAATCTCAGGCTGCGCTTGAAGTGTTGCGTAGCCAGCTTACAGATGAGAATAGGAAGTTTGATGCAAAGCGCAATGAACATGATTTGCTGAAAAGTCTTGTTGATTCAATGGAAGGTTATCCTGAAAGCGTAAAATTCTTACATAAAAATACCCAATGGAATTTTCATGCCCCGATTCTTTCAGATATAATTTATGTGCAGGAAGCATATCGAACAGCAGTTGAAAATGTACTGGCGCCTTATTTAAATTATTACATTGTAAATAATCTTGAAGAAGGCTTGCAGGCAGTTCATTTATTGGATGCCAATAAAAAAGGCAAGGCAAATTTTTTATTGCTTGATAAAATTGCAGGCGTTGATAACGAGCCGCATCAACCTTTAAATACAATAAAAGCATTGGATGTAATTGAAGTGGATGAAACTTATAAAAAGCTTTCTGAATATTTATTGGGCAATGTTTTTATTGCTGAAAATGATGAAGCGCTGACTAACAGCAATGGCGCAATTGTGCTGGAAAAATCTGGTAAGTATGTGAAAGGAAAATACAGTTTAACAGGCGGAAGTGTTGGCTTGTTTGAAGGTAAAAGAATTGGTCGCGCAAAGAACTTGGAAAAGTTGAATAAAGAAATTACGGCACAGGAAAAAATAGTGCAATCATTAAAGAGCAACATTCAGCAAAAACATAATGAAGTAATTAGTTTTAATCAACAGTTAAAAGAAAATGTAATCCGTGAAACCGAGACGGCAATCAATCAACTTAACAACACAATTTTTACATTAAAACATAAAATTGAAAACCTGCAAACCTTTAAATCAAATGCTGAAAAACAATCAGCAGAAATGCAAACGCGTTTGCAACGGGAGCAGGAAGCTATCACTTCAATGCGTTCAAATTTTGTTACCATAAATGAAGAACTGAATGCAACATCAGCGCAAATAAAAGAAGCTGAAGAAGCTTATAAAATTGCTGAAAAAGATTACAGCTCAGCTTCTAATCTTTACAATGAGTATAATATTGCATTTACAAAATTGCAAAGCAAGGTTACAGCGTTACAACAGGAGTTAATTTATAAGCAAACGCAGTTAAAAGATTTGCATAACCAGGTTGAGCAAAACACAACGCAGTTAAAAGAAGCGGTTGAACAAATTGAAACAAATGTGCAAGCTTTAAAGACGATTGAAGACGAGTTGTGCATTTTATTACAAACAAAAGAAGCAGACGAAAAAGCATTAAATGAAACAGATGCAGCATATTATAATCAGCGCAATGCTTTGCAGGAAAAAGAAAATAAGCTGAAGCAAAAAATAAAAAATAAAGAACTGGCTGACCAGCTACTTGCTGAAATAAAAGATAAGCTGAATGACTTAAAATTAAATCTTGCTGGCATGCGTGAACGCCTGCATGTGGAGTTCAAAATTGAGCTTGATGATATAATTGATGAGCCACGCAAAACAGAAGCTGTGATTGAAGAATTACAGACAAGCGCAGATAAAATGCGTAAGCGGCTTGATAATATTGGTGAAGTAAACCCAACAGCGATTGAAGCATTTGTTGAAATTAAAAAGCGTTATGAATTTATACTTGAACAGAAAGCAGATTTAGTTAACGCTAAAGAAAGTTTATTACAAACAATTGAAGAAACAGAAGTAACTGCCAACCAGCAGTTCTTAGAAACATTTAATAAAGTACGCGAAAATTTTCAGAAAGTATTTAAAGCATTATTTACAGAAGAAGATACGGCTGACCTTGTGCTGGATAATCCTGATAACCTTGCTGAAACAGGCATTGATGTGGTGGCAAAACCTAAAGGTAAAAAGCCATCATCTATAACTCAGTTAAGTGGTGGTGAAAAAACATTAACGGCAACAGCATTGTTGTTTGCTATTTATCTTATAAAGCCTGCACCATTCTGCATTTTAGATGAAGTAGATGCACCGCTTGATGATGCAAACGTTGGTAAATTCACACAGATGATTCAGAAGTTTAGTGACAATTCCCAATTCATCATTGTAACACATAATAAAATGACGATGAGCAGCGTGGATGTGATTTATGGAGTTACTATGCAGGAACCCGGCGTAAGCAAATTAGTGCCGGTTGATTTCCGCAGTTTAAATTAGATTTTAGTTTCAACAGGGTTTATAAAGGCTGTTTTTTTCGACAGCCTTTTTTATTTCATTTATTTCTGCATGCAGAAAAAGAGTTGGCTTAACTCTATTAATTTTATCAGCAAAAATTATATGAACACATCTGTTCGCATACGATTGTCATTGCTTATGTTCCTTGAGTTTTTTATCTGGGGTGCCTGGTATGTAACCATGGGTACTTATCTTGATAAAGTGTTGGGTGCAACTGGTGTGGAAATTGGCGCGGCTTACAGTGCTATGGCAATCGCCACAATCATTTCACCATTTTTTGTAGGCATGATTGCAGACCGTTATTTTTCAGCCCAAAAACTTTTAGGCATACTGCATATAGTTGGTGCGGCTTTATTACTTTATATCACAACAATAAAATCGGCTTCTTCTTTTTACTGGATATTGTTATTGTATTCATTGATGTATGCGCCAACATTGGCATTGGCAAACTCAGTCGCATTCAGACAAATGAAAGACCCGGGAAAAGAGTTTGCATCCATACGTGTATTGGGAACAATTGGATGGATTGTAACCGGCTGGTTGATTGATAAAGTTTTTAAAGTAGGCATTGCAGATTTAGGTTTCACTTTTAAAATGGCCGCAATTGCATCTGCTGTATTGGGTTTAATAAGTTTCGCTTTGCCGGACACACCACCAAAAGCAAAAGGTACCACCGCAACCTTCAGGCAAATTTTAGGTGCCGATGCATTTGTATTATTTAAAGACAGTTCGTTTGTAGTATTCTTTATTGCTTCAGTTTTAATCTGCATCCCCCTTTCATTTTATTATAGCCTTACCAATTTATTTCTTACAGATGCAGGCATGAAAAACGTTACCAGTAATATGACGTTCGGTCAATTTTCTGAAGCATTTTTTATCTTATTGATACCATTCTTTTTTAGAAAGCTTGGTGTAAAATGGATGATTGCATTAGGTATGATTGCATGGACGTTGCGGTTTCTTTGCTTTGGTTATGGCGATGCCGGCGCTAATTTATGGATGTTGTTTGCAGGTATTATCTTACATGGTGTTTGCTTTGATTTCTTTTTTGTTACCGGCCAGATTTATACAGATAGCAAAGCTGGTTTAAATATTCAAAGCCAGGCACAGGGAATGATAACGATGGCAACGTATGGAATTGGTATGTGGATTGGCACATTGCTGTCCGGTTATATAAAAGATAAATACACCATTAATAATATTGTTGAATGGAGAAGCATTTGGCTGGTGCCTGCAGGCATTGCATTTGCCGTGCTAATTTTGTTCACTTTATTTTTTAAAGACAATAAGCGCAGTGCTGTTCATGCAGAAGCTGCTGCAATGGTTTAACTTAAAAACATATCTTTCTTAATTTTTATTTTAATTTATTTCTTATGATAGTTCGCTTGTGGCATGGAAAAACAACTTCATTAAATGCGGAAGAATATATGAATTATGTATTGCAGACCGGCGTTAAAGATTATCGCGCAACACCCGGAAATCTAAATGCACAGGTTTGGCAAAAAGAAGAAGATGACATCACACACATCTGGACGGTTTCCTGGTGGGTCAATATTCAAAGCATAAGAGCGTTTACAGGTGAAGATTATGAGAACGCAAAGTATTATGATGAAGACAAAAAATATTTATTAGAGTTTGAGCCAACCGTTCAACATTATGAATGCTTTGGTGATATAAGATAAGTATATCAGTCAATGTCCGGCTCAACAAAAGTCAACCACAAACTTTACGGCTTAGATCACCTGCGTGCATTTGCTATAACATTTGTTTTCCTGTTTCATTATGGAAGATTGTTTGCACATCCACAGTGGACAAATTCAATCAGCGAATTCGGCTGGAGTGGCGTTGACCTTTTTTTTGTGTTAAGCGGATATTTAATTGCATCGCAACTTTTTTTAAAGATTGATACAGGTAAAAAAAATTCACTCAAAGAATTTTTCATTAAGCGATTTTTTAGAATCATACCGGCTTATATTGGTGTTGTTGCCTTATACTTTTTGTTACCGGTTGTAAGAGAAAGAGAATCGCTTGCGCCGCTCTGGAAGTTTTTGACCTTTACACAAAACATTGGTTTAGATGTACAACATCAAGGCACATTTTCACATGCCTGGAGCTTGTGTATTGAAGAACAGTTTTATCTGTTGTTGCCTTTAATACTTGCCGCATTAATTTATTTCAAACAAATAAAAAATGCATTTTGGTTATTAATAATATTATTCGTTTTTGGCTTTGCTGCACGATTCTATTCCTTTGAACATGTTAAATCACTTAATGATGACAGCGGAATTTCGTGGTATAAGTGGATTTATTATCCAACCTGGTGCAGGCTTGACGGTTTGCTTGTTGGTGTAAGTATTGCAGCGTTGCTTCGCTTCAAACCACGATTCAGCAATAAGATTTTAAAATATGGCAATGCGCTTTTAGTAGTTAGCATTATAATATTTGCAGTAGATTATTTTTTATGTGCAGAGCCGGAAAGTTTCAATGCATCAGTATTTGGCTTTCCTTTAGTTGACTTGGGATATGGATGCATAGTTTTAGCAGCGTTAAGTCCCAGGTGTTTTTTATATACCTATCAATCAAAAATTACTTCAAAAATTGCAGCCTTATCGTACGGCATTTACTTGATTCATAAGATTGTCATCCATGTAACGCAAAGTCAGTTTGTAAAATTTAAGATTGATGACAACAGCAACAGCATGTTCTTGGTTTGTGTTGCAGTCGTTTCTGTTACTTCATTACTCTTTAATGAAGTAATAGAAAAACCGTTCTTATATATACGCAGAAGAATTTTAAGTGAAAGCGAAAGCAAATAGCATCAGAGTAACAAAACTTAGGATATATAAAAAAGAAAGCAACAGAAATTACTTACTAACCCTGTTGCCTTCGATAAACTTCCAGACCGAAGCCCTTTCGTTTATTTCGATCTTCAGACTTGCGTCTTTGATCATTGAAGATTTTTACTTTGTGCTTCTGTCTTGCTGCAACCACCACCGAGGTACTGGTCATTACAATCAGCTGCATTAAACTCATCTTGCCCTATAAATTTACTATTATAGATAAGCGGGTTCAAAATTTTTTATTGTTCTTTTATACACTCGTTTAATACATCTGCATGCAGAATAATTCTGAGTTGTGAACATATTTTGAAAGGATATAAACATTATCAAATAAATTGCTTCCTGCATCATTAAAAAAAATTATATGAGTAAAATCGCTATGCTTGGTTCTGGCTTTATTGGGCGTTTTTATGCAGATTCTATCCAGGGCCAGAGAAGCAAAGATAAAATTGTAAGCATTTACGCCCGTAAAGAAGCAAACGCACAAAAGTTTGCCAATGAATATAAATGTGAGCATTACACTTCAAATATTGAAGAAGCAATTGCACATCCTAATGTGGATGTTGTTTGCATTGCATTGCCAAATAATGTGCATGAAGATGCGGTAATGCTTTGCTGTAAACATAAAAAACCGGTTGTTACAACAAAACCGTTGGGTCGCAATGGTGAAGAAGCTTTGCGTATGTTGAAAGCAGTAGAAGAAGCCGGCATCTTTAATGGTTACCTTGAAGACCTTGTTTACTCACCAAAATTTTTGAAGGCGTATGACAGTGTAAAGAACGGAGCGCTGGGAAGAATTCTTTGGGCAAAATCCAGGGAAACGCATCCTGGGCCGCACAGTGACTGGTTCTGGAATATTGAACTTGCCGGTGGTGGATGCATTTTGGATTTGGGTTGCCATTGCATTGAAATTACAAGGAGTTTTATTGGAAAAGACATAAAACCCCTTGAAGTGATGTGCTGGGCGGATACACAGGTTAAGCCGATTGATGCCGAAGACCATGCGATTGGTTTAATTAAATATGAAACCGGCGCTATTGCACAATTTGAAGTAAGCTGGACGTTTCGCGGCGGTATGGATTTGCGGGATGAGGTGATGGGCACTGAAGGCACCATTTGGATAAATAATTTTTTGCGCACCGGCTTAGAAATGTTTACCACAGGTAAAGGCGCAGATTATGTAGCTGAAAAAGCCGAAAGTAATACCGGCTGGCTATTTCCTGTTGGTGATGAGGTAAATGACCTTGGTTACAATCACATGTTTACAGAAATGTTTGAATGCATGGAAGAAGGAAAAGAGCCAAGAGAAACTTTTTATGATGGTTATGTTGTAAACGCAATAATTGATGCAGCATATAAGTCAGCAAAAACAAAGCTGTGGGAACCGGTGCAACTTGAAGTTTGGCGTGGTAAAGAAGGATTATTAAAAGAAAATAACCTTACAGAATATGATGCAGATAATTATTTAGTGAAAGAAGAAGTTACGCATTACGGCGCAAAAAAAGTTATTCTTAAAAACAAAAAAACAGGTAAGATTGAAGAAAAAATTTTAGAGTAATTACTATTACAAACGGTTACTTAATAACAAACACCTCATAATTTTGCTATTCACCTCAATCTTTTTAACCACGCGTTAAATATGTATTTTAAATATTGAGTAAACATAAATTTTCATGAATACTATTGCATGTTATCGGGTGCTTAATCTTTTTAGCACTTCCAATATTTACTTCGCCTGATTTCCCCCAGTCTGTTTCAATTTTAAATATTGGACCTATGCAAAGAGATTTGCTGGATTATCTGTTAATGATTTTTTTCTTCTACTTACTCATTCCCAAAATTTTTATTTAAAGGAAAGTATGTGTTATTCTTTGGCATTATTTACTATCCTTCCTGGTTGTTTATATAGTACCACGCCTTATCTTATCTGAACAACAATTTTAATGAAGCAATTCAGATGTTAAATCCGTGCATGTTTCACCTCCGCAAAACTCTCAACATCGCCCACCACCAGGCAACAAACTAACGCCACCATTTTCAATGAATAATAACCATCATGCTTTTCCAAAACTTACAAACAACTATATATTCACTGTCATTGGTTATTTATTTATTTCTTGCACTTGTTTTCTTCTCATTAATCCTGCAAGTAAACAACCGCTTAAAGCTGGCGAAGAAGGATAAGCTGGATACAGAATTACGATACCTCAAAGCACAGATAACCCAAATTTTTTATCAATAGCTTAAATACAATTTATTCACAATCCATAACAGAGAAATCAACCGACACTTCAGCTGTAGTAATAAGACTATCTGAGATGTTGCGCTATGTTATTGATGATACGGATAAGGATTTTGTTTCGTTGAAAGATGAGATTAACTTTAAAACATAATTTTATTAACTGATGAGTGAAACACCGAGTATAAAACCAAGAAATATTATTGAAACTGTATTGGTAGTATTTCTGTTAATTGCATTGCTGGTTGCATTATATAAAGTACTGGAATTATTTTTTGGTGTGTTGATGTTTGCGCTTGTATTTGCCATGTCCTTTGAAGGTTTGTATGAATGGATTGTAAAGCGCCTGAAGTACAAACGCAAGTTTGCTGCTATTCTTTACACATTATTTTTGATAATTGTGATAACAGTGCCTTTAAGTTTTCTGTTTACTTCACTTTCGCATAATGCAAGACCTGTAATTGAGTGGATAAATAATGTAAAGGAAAACGGCCTTCCGCCACTGCCCGAATCAATTGCCAAAATACCGTTAGCAGGTAAACAGATTGCTAAGTTATGGGGCCAGTATCATGATGATCCAAAACAGATCATCAACGATCACCAGCAACGGGTGCAACAACTTTCACAAAAGGCAATGACTGGGGGATTAAATATTTTAGAAACATTACTGCAAGTGATCATAGGGATTATAATTTCTGCTTTATTACTTGTTAAAAAAAAGAGCATTATTGTAGCTATACGCATACCATTAGAGCGCCTTTTAGGTAGAGGTTCCGGTGTTTCTTTATTGCATGCTATTACAATGGCAATCCGTGGTGTTGCCATCGGCGTTATGGGCACTGCGCTCATTGCGGCAATACTTTCATTCATAGGTCTTCAGATTGCAGGTATTCACTTTGCAGTAGGATTATCTGCGATCATTTTTTTCCTGGTTGTAATACAGATTGGGCCTCTGCCTTTATGGGTGCCTTTAATAATATGGATGTCAACGCAGGACCACCCCGGCAAGATGATTTTTTTAATTATCTGGGGTGTTGTAATAACAGTAATTGATGCTATTGTAAAGCCTGTGCTTATCGGCAAAAGCGGTGGCAAACTGCCTTTTCTTGTATTGTTTCTTGGCGTTATTGGTGGGCTTGCTGCATGGGGCTTTACAGGCATGTTTAAAGGTGCAATTATACTCGCTGTTTTTTATACTGTTTATAATTCATGGATTAAACAAAAACAAAATTATCTACGGTAGTATAAGGTATAATAATAAAGTGAACATGTCCAACTCTTTTTTGATGTATTCCAAGTATCATTCTTTATCATCACTCCATGCCTGGGTTGCACGTATAGCTTTATGCCACTCTTTTGATAAATGTTTACGTTGTGTATCATCAATCGTAGCATGATATTCTTTATCTTTTTGCCATTGCTGTTGTATCTCTTCAATGTTATTCCAGTAACCGACTGCAAGCCCTGCAAGATAAGCGGCGCCTAACGCAGTTGTTTCTGTAACCATCGGTTTTATAACAGGTGTATTTAATAAATCTGCCTGGAACTGCATCAGCATATTATTTACAGTAGCGCCACCATCAACACGTAATTCTTTTATAGCAAAACCCGCATCAGCCTGCATAGCATTTAATATATCCATCGTTTGAAAAGCAATGCTTTCAACACATGCTCTTGCAATATGTGCAGCAGTTGTACCACGTGTAATGCCAACGATTGTGCCTCTTGCATATTGATTCCAGTAAGGCGCACCTAATCCGGCAAATGCCGGAACCATATACACACCTTCACTTGAAGATACCTGTTGAGACAAAGTCTCCACCTCTGCCGAGGAACGTATAAGCTGCAATCCATCGCGCAGCCACTGTACTACAGCTCCTGCAATAAATACACTGCCTTCCAAAGCATATTGTGTTATACCATTCACCTGCCAGGCAATAGTTGTAAGTAAATTATTGTTTGATGATACTGGTTTGTCGCCGGTGTTCATCAGCATAAAACAACCTGTGCCATACGTATTTTTTACCATGCCTTTATGCATGCACATTTGCCCGAACAAAGCTGCATGCTGATCGCCTGCAATACCTGCAACCGGAATGCTGTGCGCAGTAAGAATGTGCTCCATATAACCATATATTTCACTGCTGCTTTTTACTTGTGGCAATATGCTTTTTGGAATATTTATCAATCGCAGTATTTCATCATCCCAGCTTAAAGTATATATATTAAAAAGCATAGTGCGGCTTGCATTGGTAACGTCTGTTGCATGCACATTGCCATCAGTAAGTTTCCATAAAAGCCAGCTATCAATTGTTCCAAAACATAACTCTCCGTTATTTGCTTTTTCTCTTGCACCATCAACATTATCTAATATCCATTTTAACTTGGTGGCAGAAAAATAAGCGTCTATAACCAATCCTGTTTTTTGCTGGATGATGTTATGATAGCCTCCTGCTTTCAGTTCATCACAATACGCTGCCGTTCTTCTATCCTGCCATACGATTGCATTATAAACCGGCTGTCCTGTTCTCCTGTTCCAGACAACTGTTGTTTCACGCTGATTTGTGATGCCTATTGCAGCAATATCTTTTATAGTTAATCCTGCTTTTGTAACAGCTTCAGCCGCTACGCCCAGTTGTGTGCTCCAGATTTCATTAGGATCATGTTCAACCCAACCCGGTTGAGGAAACAGCTGAGTGAATTCTTTTTGCGCTGTTGATACTATAGCACCTTCTTTATTAAAGATTATAGCACGTGAACTGGTAGTGCCCTGGTCAAATGATAAAATATATTGAGACATAATGGCAAGCAATTAAAAGATGAATGTAAGATGTTCGACTGATCTTGCTAGAAAATAATTTACAATAAAACATTCTTGATAAAACATGAATTAATCATTAGCATTATTCTATTTATCATTCAATAAATTTAATAATTGCTTTAAATGCTTTTAACCATCTTTGAAAATAAATTAATAGTATGAAAGCAGGGATTATTGGTTCAGGGAAAGTTGGCCAAACACTTGCCAAGGCTTTTAAAAGTGAAGGTTATGAAGTAATGCTTGGTACCAGAAATACATCAAAGAAAGAGGTTGTTGATTTTAATACAGAAACAAAAATTGATATAGGCACATTTGATGAAGCAGCAAAATTTGGTGAATTGATTGTGCTATGTGTTAAAGGCAGTGCTGCAGAAGAAGCAATTCAATTGGCTGGCGCGGAAAATCTTTCAAACAAAATTATTATTGATACTACAAACCCTATTTCGGAAGAACCGCCTGTGAACGGTGTTTTAAATATGTTTACCACTTTTCAAAATTCATTGTTGGAAATTTTGCAAAATAAAGTTCCGATAGCAAAATTTGTAAAGGCGTTTAACAGCGTTGGAAGTCTATTAATGTATAAGCCGCAATTAAATGACACGCCAACAATGTTTATTTGTGGTAATGATGACGATGCCCGGAAATCAGTTAAGGACTTGCTTATAAAATTTGGTTGGGGAGTGGCTGATATGGGAAAGGCAGAAGCCGCAAGAGCTATTGAGCCTTTAGCTATTCTCTGGTGTATTGACGGGTTTTTAAAGAACGACTGGACACATGCATTTAAATTATTGAAAGCTTAGAATTTCCAAACAACTTCTTATAATTTCTTTTTTTCTTCTTCAATAATATCAGCTTCTATCTTTTCTTTTTTTAAAGTTACACGCACCCTGTTGTATAAACTCATATAAATATTGGCAATCCACACTAAAGAAAATCCTGCTACCATATAACCTTTCCAGTCATCATACAATAAATGAAATTTTGTAATGATAAGCATTACAACAGTTACATAATGACTGAAGCAGTATTCACAGGTAAATAAGTAGAAGAATTTTTTTTGAGCAAATGTTTTTGCTTTTTTACTGCAATCGGAACAATAATTATGTACTTCAGAAAAAATTTCTTCGTGCGTAAAAGTCCAGACTATACAGGCTATAGGAATTGCCAGTATTAATAAAGAAGCAACCTGGCTGTGCATTGTTATCATTTTGTAATGTAACCAATTCTTAAAATAATTTTGTGTTTATTCTTAATTGCTGGCATGAAATTTTAGATATATAAATTAAATTAATTTTATGGAAAATAATAAAGAAGTTATAGAA
>CAHJWK010000081.1 GCA_903642275.1 Chitinophagaceae bacterium | reverse complement strand
ATAAATGTATTGAAAGAATAAAAATCGGGATTATTATTAATTGAATCCTTAAGGCCAATACCGTATCTCTTCGGAAATAATTCATTCCATTTGGCTTGATTAAGATATTTAGTAACGTTGGTTGTGTTGTTCTTATTAATAGATTCTTTTAATGACCCGGATGAGCCGGTTGATTGCCCGCAACTGATAAGAGTAAGTGATAACAAAAGGCTTAAAACATAAATAATATTTTTCATTAGTAAAATGCTTTTAAAACTGCCTGCAACGCATAAATTTATGATATAAGGAGTTAACGAGAGCCCCAAAATAATTATAATAATAAAGTATGAATTCTGACTTTGTTGATGTTCTTAATCAACAATTACCTTCAGTATTATCATTATTCTAAATACTTTTCAATAATTACTTAAAACTGTTGCTGCCGATTTGTAATTCAATTTATGATTGTTTTATATCACTTGTAGCCATTTGCTTTCCCGTTTCTTCTAAAACATTCCATTGATCATTAAACAATGATCTAAGCAAATTATTATATACCGTAAACTCATTACTTTCATTCAACATAAAATAATTGTAAGCTTCTGTAAGCGTTATTTTGGGCGATCTTAAAATTATGTCTAATACATTTTTAATCTGCAGTTGTTTGGCCGCATCGCTGTCCTGCGCAGAAAAATGATAGTCTATAAGAAGCAGGTAAATTCTTAAAGCATAGGGTACACCGTAATCAGGAAGTAACTTAAGCGATTCATTAATTTCATTTTCCGCCGTAAGTTTATATTTACCATCTTTTGTAGTGTTATAATTATTCATGTTAGCAATAGCAAGGTTTGCCCATGTGCCAGGTAAAAATTTTATAAGGTCTTTATATTTATCTTTCATTGCCTCCATCTCATCATAAAGCCTTTTATTAAAAAATAATATTGTTAACCTGTCAAATATTTGTGCTGTAAATTTTTCATCGTTTGTTTGTAGAGCCCTGTCTAATAAACCGGTAGCATCCGATAAACGCAGTTGCTTAGGATTTTGATCGTTATTAGCCTGCTTCTCTAAAGTTGTTAAATCATTAATTACATCATTCGTGGTATTGCTTTGCGTAATTTTTTTATCTGTTGTTTCTATTTTATCTAAGAATTGAACCTTATTGGTATCAAAATTTTTGTTTGATACTTCTTCTGCTTTCTGGGCTGCTTTTTCAGTTGCTTTCTGAATTATTTTATCTGATAATGAGGTAAGAAATTGTTTTGAAAAGATGGCAACCAGCAAACAAAAGCCACCGAACACAAAATAATTAACCGGATCTTTTTGCGCATCTGCCATCAGGTGGCTTGATATGGTAGAAAGAAACAGCGGTATAAGTAACGCAGCGCATAAACCAGTGATTAAAAAATAAGTTTTCTCTCTTTTCACCCTCAATTCTGCTGCTTTTTTTTCAGCATTTGCTATAGGGTCTGTTTCTTCTGCACCGGGCGGAATGTCAGGTGCAATTACCCGCACTTTTTCAATTAAATAACCACTATAACCACCCAGCAAACCGGTTGCAATCATTATTAAACTTAGTATAACAAGATGCGTAAAATAAGGTATTGTAGGTAATGCGGGGGCAGCGGTAACCTGCAGAAACCAGTAAGCATTCATTTGGTTATTATTTAATGTGCTAAATATATTAATTTTTTTAAGTGGAAAGCTTAAGCGATGCTTTTAAAAGGCATTTGTTAGCAGAACTACTGTTAATAGATAGATGAACGATGAGAGCCTCAAACTAAATTATAAGTATATGTGATAAGTTATAAGTAATAAAAACGGTTAACTACAATACCTGTTATTAATCTTTTATTGCATTGCTGCTTTTTTGTATTTTGCCGTTGTTCTTAAATTGGTTACTTTAAAAATTAATGGCAACACACAAAGCAATTAAAGAGGCTTTAAAAAGCAACGCAGATACGGGTTTTGGCACCAGCGCTGATACACAAGGCGGCCGTTTTATTAATAAAGACGGCAGTTATAATGTTATTAAGCGGGGCATTCCGCTGTTTGACCGGGTGAGCTTTTTTTATAAGATGCTTACCATGCCTGCGCTTAAATTTTTAATGTTGCTGGCTTTATTTTTTTTATCTATCAATTTTGTTTTTGCGGCAATCTATGTTGTGCTGGATATTAAAGAATTTACGGGCGTATTGCCGGGTGGGTTTTTGCATCATTTTTTTGAATTGTATTTTTTCAGCGTGCAAACATTTACTACAGTTGGCTACGGGCGCATAAATCCAGACGGTTATATTGCCGGTGCACTGGCATCTGTTGAAGCACTTACGGGCTTATCTTCTTTTGCATTAATAACAGGTATATTGTATGGCAGGTTCTCCAGGCCACGTGCTTATTTACGTTTTAGCAAGCATGCTTTGATTGCTCCGTTTCATGATATTACAGGGCTTATGTTTCGCTTTGTTTCTTACAAAGAAAATCATAATCTAACCAATGTTGAAGTGACTGTTACGCTTGGTTTAACGGAACCTGATACGAAGCAATTCAGGTTTTACAGGTTGCCGCTTGAACGGGAACGCATTGATAGCTTACCCATGAACTGGACGGTGGTACATCCTGTAAATGACGACAGCCCGTTGCATGGTTTAACACAGGATGACCTGCGTGCAACACAAGCTGAAGTGTATGTATTGGTTAGAGGTTTTGATGATGTGTTTTCAAACACTGTACTGCAAAGAACATCTTACCGGTTTGATGAAATTATTTACAATGCAAAGTTTGAAAAGATGTTTTATGAAAATGAAGATGATACCACCACTATTGTTGAAGTACACAAACTTGGCAATTATAAACGACTATAATAATCAACTTAAATTAGCGCTTACCAATTTTAAAAATTCGCTGCGTGTTGGTATTTTTTCAAACTCACCAAAAAACGCTGATGTAGTTGTTGATGAATTTTGTTTTTGCACGCCGCGCATCATCATGCATAAATGTTTTGCCTCAATGATTACTGCTGCACCAATGGGGTTAAGCGCTTCTGTGATGGCATTTAAAATTTGCGTGGTTAATCTTTCCTGCACCTGTAAACGCCTTGCAAAAACATCAACTACTCTTGCCAGTTTGCTTAAACCTGTAATGTAACCGTTAGGTATATAAGCAATATGTGCTTTGCCAAAGAAAGGTAACATGTGATGTTCGCACATGCTGTACAATTCAATATCTTTTACCACAATCATTTCGCTGATGTCTTCATGAAATTTTGCAGAATTTAAAATAGCTACAGCATCTTCATTATAACCCTGCGTATGAAACATCATTGCTTTTGCAATGCGTTCCGGTGTTTTTATAAGTCCTTCGCGTTCGGCATCTTCTCCCAAACAACCTATAATATTTTTATAGTTTTCCTGTACATGCTTAAGAATTTCTTCGTTGTATTCTTCTGTTTTATTGTATAGCATCATTTAATTTTTATGCTGGATATTCAACAAAGTTCCGTTCTGTTTCATATAAACGAATTTGTAATTCCAATGCTGAATCAATTTCCGGTTTCAAAATATTATAAATAATAATGGCAATGTTTTCTGCTGTTGGATTTAAGCTTTTAAATTCTGCAATATCAAGGTTAAAATTTTTATGGTCGAATCTTTTAAGCACTTTCTCTTTTATTAAATCGCTTAAAACTTTCAGGTCAATAATGTAACCTGTTTCAGCATCTACTTCTCCTGTTATTTTTACTATTAACTCATAATTATGCCCATGATAGTTTGGATAATTGCATTTACCAAACACTGTTTTATTTTTTTCTTCGCTGAACTGTGAATTATTCAAACGATGTGCTGCGTTGAAATGCTCTTTGCGATATACTGCTACTTTTCCAGGCATAATTTATTCTCCAAAATATTCAACATAAATTCTTGGTGTTTCATACAATTTAATGCAATGCAGTTGTACATCTGTTGGCAAATACCCTGCAAGCTGTTTCCATATTTCGATGGAAAGATTTTCTGTTGTACACATTTTATCTTTTAAAAAATCAACATCCAGATTTAGGTTTTTATGGTCTAATTTTTCTGTGACGTTTTCACTAATTAACTCACTTAATTTTTTGGCATCCATTAAAAACCCAGTGTCTTTATTTATTTCACCCTTAACTGTAACATACAGTTCAAAATTATGTCCATGCCAGTTTTCATTTGCACAGGCGCCAAACACTACTTCATTTTTTTCTTTGCTCCATACAGGATTGTAAAGTTTATGCGCTGCGTTAAAATGTTCAAGTCTTGTAAGATATATCATGTGCTGTGCAAAGTTAATATAAACAATTATTACGATTTTTGCCCGCTATGCATGTGGTAATAACAGCAGCAACAACAGGAGAGTGGATGCCTTGTTTTTCTGATATTGACAAGCGATTTACAGAATGCAATGATAAATTTAAAGTTCATTTTCATCAGTCTGGTGTGGGTATGCTGGCCACTACTTTTTCACTTACAAAATTGGTGTTTGAAGATAAGCCTGACCTGATAATACAAGCCGGCCTTGCGGGATGTTTTGATGAAGATGTTGCATTAGGAAAAGTTTTATTAATTGATACTGATATAGCCGCAGATATTGGTGTTGAAGAAAATGGTAAGTGGAAAGACCTGTTTAACCTTAAACTCGAACGCTCTAATTATCCGCCATTCAAAAAAAAGATGTTACCTAATCCAAACATTGAAGATTTGAATTTATTAAAGATGGAAACAGCTCGTGGTATTACAGTGAATGAAATTACCACTCGTAAAGAACGTATTAAACAGTTGCAGAAGAAATATAATCCGCTAACTGAATCTATGGAAGGTGCTGCCCTGCATTACGTTTGCCGAAGCATGAAAATTCCTTTCCTGCAAATGCGTGTAATAAGTAATTACATTGGTGAAAGAGACAAAACAAAATGGATGCTGGGTGATGCTATACAAAATCTTAATAAAGCGCTGTTGCAGTATATTGATAAACTTTACAAGAAGTGTGTTATATGAAATTTTCACTTGCATTTTCGCCTTGCCCGAATGATACTTTTATTTTTGATGCGCTGGTAAATAAAAAAATTGCTACTGATAATTTTGAGTTTGACGTGATACTTGATGATGTGCAAACTCTTAACCAGCTTGCATTACAGGATAAGATAGATGTTACTAAAATAAGTTATGGTGTATTGCCTTTATTAATCAGCAATTACTATTTATTAAACAGCGGCGGTGCTTTAGGTAAAGGTGTTGGCCCTTTATTAATTGCAAAAGATAAGATTGATTTAAAAGATATAGATAAACAAACAATTGCCATTCCCGGAGAAAATACAACTGCACATATGTTGTTCTCACTTGCTTTTCCTTCTGCTCAAAACAAAGTGTTTAAAGTATTTAATGAGATTGAAGATGCCGTTTTAACTGGTGATGTTGATGCAGGTGTTATTATTCATGAGAACAGGTTCACATACCAGGATAAAGGTTTAATTAAGCTAATTGATCTTGGTGATTATTGGAAAACACAAACCAAATTACCGATTCCTTTAGGTGGTATTGTTGCAAATAAAAGCATTGACAAATCAACCATAAAAAAAATTGATGCATTGATTAAGCAAAGTGTTCAATATGCTTTAAAAAATGATTATGAACAGCTAAGTGATTATGTAAAACAGCATGCACAGGAAATGAGTGAACAGGTTATGCGCAAACATATTGATTTGTACGTAAATAATTTTTCTGTTGATTTAGGTAATGATGGAAAAAATGCTGTATCAAAGTTGATTGATGTTTATAAAAATTTGCATCCTGGTACATCATCCATTAAACCTGATTATTTTATTTGAATCATTTTGTTTTTGCAGCTTTGGTGTATTCTTCCAATGCTCTTTTTCTTGCAAAACTATGTTCAACAATGGGCTGCGGATAATTTAATGAGTCTAATTCAGGCACCCATTTTCTTATGTATTTTAAATCTTTATCAAACTTCTTAGCCTGTTCCGTCGGGTTAAATATTCTAAAATAAGGCATCGCATCATTGCCTGTACTTGCACTCCATTGCCAGCCTCCATTATTAGAAGCAAAATCAAAATCAAGCAATTTTTTTGCAAAGTATGCTTCACCCCAGCGCCAGTCAATCAACAAATGTTTTGAAAGAAATGATGCAGTAATCATGCGCACACGGTTATGCATAAAGCCAATCGAATTCAGTTGCCGCATGCCTGCATCAACAATCGGGTAACCTGTCATTCCATCACACC
This sequence comes from Chitinophagaceae bacterium, assembly GCA_903642275.1. Taxonomy (GTDB): domain Bacteria; phylum Bacteroidota; class Bacteroidia; order Chitinophagales; family Chitinophagaceae; genus Parafilimonas. Next base: position 12,570 of record CAHJWK010000081.1, on the reverse strand, counting down.
AGGCTTTGAATTCTTTCTCATTATTGCGCCAATTTATATTATCCATTTCAGGATGAAATGCTTTCTCTTTTCGCACATGTGAAAATTGCCAGAGAATCGTATGATAAAAATCTCTCCATATCAATTCATTTAAATACGTACTGCTTAATTGTTGCGCTTTGGTTGCCAACTCACGAATACTTATCGTACCAAAACGCAAATGCACACTCATGCGCGTGGTAGCTTCTTCACCTGGAAAATCACGATGTTCTTTATAATGTTTTACAAGATCAGTATTTAATTCTTCAGATGGAAAAAGCCTGTCTGTTTTCTCAAACCCCAAACTTTCTAATGAAGGAATTTTATGTGCTTCCTGCTTGTAAAAATTTTTAAAGTATTTTTCTGTCGGATATGACTTTAAATAAAAATTATTAAGCTTGTCAAGCCATCGCCTGCTGTATGGTGTAAATACAGTGTAAGGTTTACCGTCATCTTTTAATATCTCGTCTTTAGAAAATATAACCTGGTCTTTATACAGTTTTAATTCAGCATTATGCTTTTGTAAAAGTGCAGCAATCGCTTTATCGCGGTCTATTGCATACTGCTCATAATCTTCATTTGTAAAAACAGTTTGTAGAGTATATTCTTTAAATAGTTTATTAAAAGTAGCTTCCGGTGTATCATAAAAAATCACCATGCTTGATTTATGCTTTTTCAATTCTGCCTGCATATCTTCCAAAGCATCACGAATAAATTCTATGCGCCTGTCTTTTTTTTCTTCAAGATCGTCAAGAATATTTTTATCGAAAATAAAAACCGGCATTACAGGATGCTCACTTTTTAACGCATGGTATAAAGCCGCGTTATCATTTAGTCTTAAATCACGGCGGAACCACATTACATTTATTGCTGACATAATTTTAAAACAGTTAAAAATAAAAATGGTTTAATATATTTATATATTAATGTTTTGAATGAATGAATGGCATGATCTTTTTGTAGCAACAGCGGGTGCAGCCGCAGCGCTGGCAGGTTTAATTTTTGTAGGTATCTCTATCAATCTTCAAAAAATTTTAGAATTTGCCAAACTTCCGGAAAGGGCTTTAATACCTTTAATACTCTTACTGGTAATAATAATTTTGTCGATTATTTTTTTAATTCCTCAGCAGCCATTACACCGTCTGGGAATTGAAATTTTAATAGTTGCAATATTAACATGGGTAATCACTTTAAAAATTGATTACTCTATTTATAAAGGCACTGATCCAAAATATAAAAAGGAAATACTTTTAAACTGCATGTTTGATCAATTATCTGTGACACCTTATATATTTAACGGAGTTTTTTTTATTTATGCTGACAAATATGGAACGTACTTTTTTGTTGCAGCAATTATTTTTAGCTTTATAAAAGTAATAACAGATGCATGGGTTTTAACAATTGAAATAAACCGGTAACTATAATTTTGCGTAGGTTTCATTAATCATTTGTTCATCGCACATAAAATAATATGAAAAAGTTTTTTTTAGTTTTTTCTTTAATGATAATATCAGCTTCTTTTTTGCAGGCACAAAAAGCCACAGCCAATTTTAATAAGATTGGTGAAACTACTATTGATTTTAAAACACAAAAAGGGGTAGTTACACTGGCCGGCAACGCTGCTTATAAAGCATTACGCATTAGAACTGATGCACCTGTGCATATCGAAAGTTTATCAGTTGTTTACCAGGATGGCGCACCTGAAGTTATACCTGTGCGTTATGATTTTAAACCGGGAATAGAAAGCCGGGATATAACCTTGCAAGGGAATAAGCACATTATTAAAGAAGTAGATTTTTCATACAAGCAGGTTGTGAAAAGTACTGTTGATAAAGCAACTGTTGAAGTTTTAGGATCGAATTAAATTAAAGATTGTAAATTTATAGACGCATACTTACTAAGTGTGCGTTTTTTATTTACAGAGTTACTGATTAAAAGTTATTTGTCTTTTGTACAATTGAATTGCATTTTGAAATCCAAGATATATTGCATCACAGATTAATGCATGACCAATACTCACTTCATCAATCCAGGAAATATTTTTTATTAGATAATTGAGATTTGTAAGGTCAAGATCATGGCCTGCATTTATACCAAGATTTAATTGTTTTGCAACGGTTGCAGCTTTAATGTATGATTGAATAGCTGATTCTTTATTTTGATGATAATTAGTTGCGTAAGCTTCCGTATATAATTCAATACGGTCTGTTCCGGTTTCAGCAGCGCTTTTAATCATTTCTTCAACAGGATCAACAAAAACAGATGTTCTTATACCTGCTTCTTTGAAAATTGAAACCGTTTTAATAAGATAGTTTTTATTTAAAATTGTATCCCATCCATGATTGCTGGTAACCTGGTTTAATGCATCAGGTACAAGTGTTACCTGTTCTGGCTTTACTTCTAAAACAAGGTCAATAAATTTTTGTTCCTGCGGATTTCCTTCAATATTAAATTCAGTAGTAATAATTTTTTTTAGTTGTCGAACATCTTCATAACGAATGTGGCGTTCGTCAGGCCTAGGATGAACAGTTATTCCATCAGCACCAAAATTTTGCGCGTCAATCGCAGCTTTGATTATATCAGGATTGTTGCCGCCACGACTATTACGTAATGTGGCGAGCTTATTTATGTTTACGCTTAATTTAGTCATAACAATTAAATTAAAGGTTCCTGCTGGCTTAAACAATGAAAGCTGCCAAGGCCCCAGATTATATCAACTGAATTAATACCAATAACTTTTCTCGAAGGGAAACATTGCTGAATAATATTAAGCGCCACATCATCTTTTTTATATTGAAATATGGGAACGACTACGACATTATTTGCGATATAAAAATTTGCATAAGATGCTGGCAAACGTTGGTTTTCATAAATCAATTCATCCGGCATGGGCAACTCAATTATATTTAGTTGCTTGCCGTTAAACAACCGCATTGTCTTTAATTGTTTTAAATTATGCTGAAGCAGTTCATGATTTTCATCCGTTTTATTTTCCTCAACAACTGCTAAAACCGTGTCTTCATTTACAAAGCGAACCGTATCATCAATATGTCCATCGGTATCATCACCAACAATGCCTTCATCAATCCAAAGTATTTGTTCAACTCCATAATATTCACATAAATAATTTTCTATTTGCTGTTGATTGAGTTGCGGATTGCGGTTTGGATTTAATAAGCATGCGGTAGAAGTAAGTAATGTTCCTTTTCCGTTAAATTCAACAGAACCACCTTCCATAATTATGTTTGGATGGAACACCGGAAGATTAAACTCTTTTGCAATTAATGTAGGAACAATATCATCCAAATCAAAAGGCGGATATTTATTTCCCCATGCATTATATTTCCAGTCAACGATTGCTTTTTGCTTTGTATTTTGATTAATAAGAAACGCCGGGCCATGATCCCTGCACCATGCATCATTGGTTGGATTAATAAAGAATTCTATTTTATTTAAATCAACTTCAATATCTGTCAAATACTTTGTGGCAAACGCTTTCATTACCTCATCGTTTACATTTATACGAACTTTTTCGCCTTCACTTACTGCTTTTATAAATTGACAATATGGTTTATAAACGGTTTCGATTTTCCCTGGCCACGATGCTTCTTTATGTGGCCAGCTTAACCATGTTGCCTCATGCGGTTCAAACTCTGCGGGAAAGTGGTAACCGAGTTGGAGAGGAGTTTGTTTTAAGTCCGGAGTCCGATGACCGGAGTCGGAAGTAAATTTTGACTGGTTATGTTTCAATTAAACTTATTTAAGTGAGTTTCTGAGTGCTGTGATTTTTATTAAAAGTTCTTCGCACATTTTATAAATTGTATTGAAATCTCCGTCACTGATTATAATTCTTTTTTGAGCAAGAAAAATACAACTTACTACTTCAATATTTGAACGTAAAGCAATTGAAAGAAATCTTTTGAATTCCGCAGTTGATTGACCTGTTGAACCTTCGGCAATATTTAAGGCTACAGAATCTGCGGCTCTTTTTATTTGAGATGTTATACATATAATTCTTCTTTAGGAAATTTTTTTGAAACATCATTAACTGTACTACTCAAAGTAACAGCCATTTGCCAAACAATTAATTTTTCAAATTTAAAAGGCATAATAGATGGATTATCAATTTATCATTTGCGCTCTTATCTTCTGACTTCTGTCTCTCAACATCTAACTTTCATCAATAAACCTTTTTGTTATTGGCTGATAAGAATCTATTCTTCTGTCGCGCAGAAATGGCCAATGTGTTCTGTATTTATCTGTTAATTTAGTATCAATTTCTGCTGTAAACACTTCTTCATTTTCATGTGAAGCTTTATAAATTAAATTACCGAATGGATTGGCAATAAATGAACCGCCCCAAAATTTCATTTTACCATTCTGCTCAAGCCCAACACGATTAATACTTACTACATGCACGCCATTGGCAACGGCATGACTGCGCTGAATAGTTTGCCAGGCATTATATTGTTCATCATTTGTTGCTTCATCCTGGTCAGTTGACCAACCAATCGCTGTTGGATAAAATAAAATTTCCGCACCCATTAAAGATGTTATGCGAGCAGCTTCAGGATACCATTGGTCCCAGCAAATTAACACACCAACTATTGCATATTTTGTTTTGAAAACTTTATAACCTAAATCGCCTGGTGTAAAATAAAATTTCTCGTAATAATTTGGGTCATCAGGTATATGCATCTTGCGATACTTGCCAAGATACGTTCCATCAGCATCAATTACAGCTGTTGTGTTATGATAAATGCCTTGCGTTCTTTTTTCAAACAATGAAGCAATAATAACAACGTTTAATTCTTTTGCAAGGCTGCCTAATTTATCTGTTAATTCGCCGGGAATTTTTTCAGCTAATTTAAAGTTGTCGTAGTGCTCTTCATCACAGAAATACAAAGAAGTAAATAATTCTTGTGTGCAAATTATTTGAGCTCCTTTATGCGCTGCTGCTTTTATGCGTTCAACAGCTTTATTAAAGTTTGCTTCTTTATCAGCCTTACAACTCATTTGTATTCCAGCTACAATAACTTTATCCATCATAAAAATTAAGATTGCAAAAATAGCTAATCGGTTAAGATTGCATTAGAACTTTGTCCCTTTACATAATTCTTAATTACATAAATAATTAAGGCAATTAATTAAAATATCTATTTATGAAGCGTTATTATTCATCAATAACAATCGTTATTTTTCTTTTATTTACAAAAAGCAGTTTTGCAAATGATGTTTATGAAATAACTGTTTATCATTTTAAAGATGCACAACAGGAAATTATGCTTGATACATATCTTCAAACTGCTTACCTGCCGGCGTTGCATCGCCAAAACAAAAATACATTGGCGTGTTTAAACCAATTGAAAACGATACTTCAGCCGATAAAATAATTTATGTGATTGTGCCTTATAAATCTTTAAGTGAAATGCAGGCGCAGGATAAATTATTAATGAAAGATTCAACTTACATTAATGCAGGCAAAGATTATATAACTGCATCTTATCAAACGCCGCCTTATTCAAGAGTCGAAAAAATTATTTTAACTGCGTTTGAATCATCACCACAAATGCAACTGCCGCATTTAACTTCAAATAAAAAAGAGCATGTGTATGAATTGCGCAGTTACGAAAGTCCAACTGAAAGCTATCACATTAATAAAGTAAAAATGTTTAATACCGGTGGTGAAATAAACATCTTTTCAAAAATAAATGCCAACGCCATTTTTTATGGTGATGTAATTGCCGGCAGCCACATGCCAAACCTGATGTATTTAACTTCTTTTGAAAACATGGCTGACCGCGACGCACACTGGAAAAGTTTTTCTGATGATGCTGACATTAAAAAAATATTTGCTATGGATGATTACAAGAACAATGTTAGCAAGGCAGATATTATTTTAATGCATGCTGCTTCTTATTCTGATTATTAATTTTTTTGCTAAGGTTTGATAAATATTTTTGAGCCAATCAATTTTATGCAGCAACAACAATACAATCAGCTTAAAGCAATGTTTGCCATAACCAAAGGCAGCCTGCGTTCTATTTTCAGAAGCCCTTCTGCCGTGGTTTTCAGCATTGTATTTCCGATGGTTTTTATTTTAGTGTTTGGTTTTATTGGCGGAGATGGTGCTATCTCTCTTGATGTTGCATTAAATAAAAATGCGGATACAAGTAATGCAGTTTATCAATCATTAAAAAATATTTCAGGTCTTCATTTTATAAAAGAGCCAGACAGTTTATTAAAAGAAGATTTAGAAAAAGGTAACATCACTGCTGTTATCAATATTAAGAAAAATCCAAACGGTAACCCGGCTTATATTGTTGAATTAAAAAGTTCCGAAGCGGTTAACCCGCAAAATTTAAGCATACTTGAATCTATTTTAAAAGATGTAATCAGCACTATTAATGCAAAATTTTTTCCGCAAACACCAACTGTTGCAGCAATCAATAATAAGATTGAAAAAATACCCGGCCGTATTTACAGGCGCATTGATTTTATTCTGCCCGGTCAGCTAGGTTTTTCTTTATTAAGTGCCGGAGTGTTTGGTGTGGCGTTTACTTTTTTTAACCTGCGTCAGCAACTTGTTTTAAAAAGATTTTTTGCAACACCTATTCGCAGAACATACATTGTTTTGGGTGAAGCAATAAGCCGTGTATTATTTCAGATGATGACGGCGCTTATTATAATTGTATTTGGTGCTTTTGCTTTTAAGTTTACGCTGGTGCATGGTTTTATAACTTTTCTAGAGATTATGTTATTAAGTTTTATTGCGCTTGTAGTGTTTATGGGCTTTGGATTTTTTGTGAGCAGCGTTGCAAAAAATGAAAGTACAATTCCACCTTTTGCAAACCTTTTTACATTGCCGCAATTTTTACTGGCCGGCACATTTTTTCCTATAAGTTATTTTCCTAAATGGTTACAGTTTCTATGCAATCTTTTGCCTTTAACCCATTTTAATAATGCCATGCGCAATATATCTTTTGAAGGTGCAAGCTTTATCAGTTGCTGGCGAGACGTTGGTGCCTTACTTATTTGGGGCGTTATTATTTATGCTGTTGCTATAAAAGTTTTCAGGTGGGAATGATATTAATGAACAATTAAGAATGAATAATTAGATAACTATGGTTGATTTGCATTATTTTATTTTCTCAAATGGAACGTTGGTGATGCGATAATCTTTCCAGTCTTTGTAATCAAAGTGCCACCATTCATATTCATAAACACTAAAGCCTTGCGCTTCCATTTTTGCACGTAATAAATCTCTCATTTTTCTTTGTTGCTCAGTACCGCCTGTGTAAGTTGGATATGAGCGTTCCGTCATCTCATCATAGTTGCCGGTCATATCAATTTCTTTTCCTGTTGCCAAATCATAGATACTTAAATCAACCGCGCAACCACGATTGTGTTTTGAACCTTTTGCAGGGTCAGCAACAAAATTGTGCTTGTCTGGTGGCGTAACTTTCCAGAATAATTTTGTTATGCTCCACGGGCGATAACCATCAAATACAACAATGCCATAACCTAAGGGTTTAAGTGATGCGTTTGCTTTAACCACAGCTTCTGCAGCCGGCCTTTGCAAAAAAGCTTTTGCTTCTTTATACAATGGACGCCCTACAAAATTGTCGCTTCTTGCATAATGTATATCAAGATGAATGCTGGTATCAAGTTTTATCAATTCAACTAAATCATTTTGCCTGAAGTTGCCTTCTTCACGCGGCGGTTTTGCTGCACATCCATATAATAAAACAAGGATGGAAAAGATAACCGCAGCATTACAGAGTTTTACAGTTTTAGTTTTCATAATGTATCAATTCATTTATGCTTGCTAATATAATTATTTAACCGATAATATAGTTCCATCGCTTTCAATCTTTATTAGTTTTTCACTTTGTAAATAATGTAAAACCTTCCAGAGTTTTTCTTTTTTAAATCTTTTAGATGATTGTAGAATTGTTTGAACAACTATTGATTCACTATTAAGCATGCTATAAATATATTCTTTAATCAGTAAGAACTCTTCATCAGAAAGCTCAATTGATTTTTTCTTTAAGCAATTATCGCAGATGCCACAATCACTAATGTCTTTGTCTCCAAAATAATTTCCTATAAAGCGGCTACGGCAAGTCGTTATAGTTTGTATATATGTACGCATTGTTTCAACGCGCTGAGAGTATTCCTGCTTACGTTGTTTATATTGGTCATAATTTATAGTAAGATATTGTGCAGATGCACGGTTGGTTATACAATAAATTTGCGGCGTTTCTTTTTGAACATCATATTCAATAATATTAAGCGATTGAAGTTGAAGCAACTTTTGTTTTACTTCTTCAACCGAAGTTTTAATAAGCCTGCTTATTAGCCTTTCACTTATAGAAATTTTGTTATCATAAATACCTTCATAAGTACGAAGTAAACATTTAACAACCGGCTCAAGTAGCGGATGTGATTTTTCAAAATCATTCAATAATTCTTTAGATGCAGTAAAGCTAATTTTCGATGGCAAAAAAACATTTTCATTAAAGCTGATGTAACCTTCCTGCGCCAACATTTTTAATGTATTGATAGCAGCAAACACATCAATCTTAAAATTTTTTATAAATTCTTTCAGGTTAAAATCATAATAATTTCCTTCACCTATGCCAACAGGTATTTGGAGGTAATCAACCAGGCATTGGTAAATGTTTTTGATTTCTTTAATCTGAGGGAAACGCTGTTCCGGCAATCCTTTCAGGGCTTTTTCATCTTCCGAATTATATAATAAAACAGCATAAGATTTTTTTTCATCACGCCCGGCACGTCCTGCTTCCTGGTAATAACTTTCCAAACAATCCGGCAAATTATAATGAACCACGCTGCGCACATCCGCTTTGTCAATACCCATTCCAAAAGCATTTGTACAAACCATTATTCTTATAGAGTTATTCAGCCATGCTTGTTGTTTTTTATTGCGCACATCTTGTGACAATCCTGCATGATAATAGTCTGCATTTATATGTTGAAGATTAAGCAGGTCCGCAACCTCTTTGCACAGCTTCCTGCTTTTGCAATAAATAATGCTGCTGCCAGGTACATTTTTTAAAACTTCTATCGCTTTATTTATTTTACTATCCACTTTGAATACAGAATAAGAAAAATTTTGTTTTTGAAATGACTTACGAAAAACAACAGCATTTTTTAACTTCAGTTTGCTAACTATATCATCTAATACAATGGATGTTGCAGAAGCTGTAAGTGCAAGCATTGGAGCATCAACCTTATCCATTAAGTCAGCAATCTTTAAATAAGAAGGCCTGAAATCATAACCCCATTGTGAAATGCAATGCGCTTCATCAACCGCAACCAGGTTTATATTCAATGCATGCAGGTATTCATTAAAAATGTTACTCTGTAAACGTTCCGGGGAAACATATAAAAACTTGTAACTTCCATTTACCGCCTGTTTTAAAATTTGTTTTACATCATAAAAAGTTTGACTAGTATGCAGGGAAACGGCAGCAATATTTTTTTTAGTAAGATAAAAAACCTGGTCTTTCATCAAAGCAATCAGCGGACTGATAACAAGGCATAATCCATCCTTTATTAATGCAGGAATTTGATAACAAACAGATTTTCCGCCGCCTGTAGGCAATAAAGCAACAGCATCTTTTCCATTCAATACAGATTGAATAATTTCTTCCTGTTGCGGTCTGAACGATTGATGATTCCAGTATTGTTGCAGTATGGATTGTGGTGAAGGCATCAAAAAAGCTGCTAAAAATTATGAGGCGTAACTTACTAAACTACACTCTCAATTATAATTGATATATTTATAACAATTGCTTTATAAAATATATCTTAATAAAAATAAGCGATATAAAATTTATAAGCATAGCTACTTTATAGAATCAAGTATCGCCAATGTTTTTTCATCTTTTTTTCCGTTGAAAAATTTATTAAGAACTGATTTAAATACAGGATTTGAATCAGGCACTTCACTAAACAAAGTCATACTTGATTTTAGTTTCATATCATCAGGACTACCAAAAATACTGTGCGCATTATTTATTTTGAGCCCAAGCAATGCATTACAAATTTCAATCAACCTGCTGCCTAAAACATCATGGTTTAAATAAGCCGCTGCTTCGTTAACATTTTTAATCGCAAAATATTTTGAAGTTGCGCTAAAACCTAAACCCTGCATCTGAGGAAAGACATACCACATCCAATGGCTTTGTTTTCTGCCATGTTCAATCTCATTCAATGCAATTGCATAATCTGTTCTTTGTGCATCAATAAATCTTTGCAGGTTATTATGATAAGCCATAAATATTATATTTCAAACATCATGCATCTATTCCTGCTTATCTAAAAATATATTAACAATGGTTGTTCCCGCGAAAGCGGAAATAAAATACTTTATTTATAAGTAAAAAAACCGGGAGGTTACTTAATATTCAGCAAGCTTATCTTTATAACCAAACTCTAAAAGCTTCCATTTTAATTCTCTAAGTTCAACATAAGTTTTCTTCAGGTAATCAAATTCAGCATTGCTAAATATTGCTTCTTTATATTTTTTTGAGACCTGTTGTAAGCAGTTAAGCAATTCTTCTTTAGATAAAATTTGAGAATTCATATTATCGTTGTAGAAAATGAAGATATGCATGTATTGAATACCTGCATATTATTTTTTCTGTTTGTGGATATTCTCTTTTTTTGTGCTGAATTATTGCCAAAAATTAAATTAACTACTTTTTTGCCGGATATAAAATTGCCGAAAGCACATTATCATCTTTCAGCAGTTTATTAGCAGCAAGTTTTATATCATCAACCGTAAGTGCATTTATATTCTGTTCATACTCAAATATGCGTTGCGGGTCATCATTCTGAAAATAAATATCCTGCAGTTTACCGCTCCAGAAACCGTTTTCCTTTAGCTGCACTTTATACTGTTCAAGCCATGTTTTCTTTACTTTATTAAGATCCGTTTGATTAGGCCCGAAGTTTTTAATAGAATCAATTTCAGCTTTTGCACTTTCAAGTAACGTGTCCACATTCTTTGGGCCACAAGGCAATTCAAGCACAAACGAAAACCTGTTATAAGGCAACTTTTCCAGGCCACCATAAATACCGCCGCTATACATGGCACCTAATTTTTCACGCAGGTCTTCAATAATTTTTATGTTTAAAATTTCAGTAAGCGCTGATGCTTTTAACGCAAGGTCTTCATCATAAGCAACAATGCCGGAATAATATTTTATGATGAGGCTTTTATCTTCTGAACCTTTATAAATATTTAAATTAATATCACCTTGCACAGGCCGCACACCATTATCAGCGAACAAAGCTTTATTGTTTGTATGCGGCAAGCCACCGATGTACGTTGCCAGCAAATCTTTTACTGAATCAATATTTACATTACCTGTAAAAATGAAAGTGAAATCATTGGCATCACTGAACTGGCTGTTATAAATTTCAAGCGAACGGTTAAGATTGATACTATCAAAATATTGCGGCTTAGGAATAATAACCGGCTCTAATGCATTATGCTGAAATAAGGTTTGATAAAATGTATCAACAAAAGCAGTTTGCGGATCCTGCATGGCGTATTGTACCGCAGATTTTTGCTTGTCTTTCCACGCATTAAACATAGCCTCATCTTTTTTTGGTGCGGTAAGATATAAATACAGCAACTGTAACATAGTTTCAAAATCTTTTATGCTGCTGCTGCCGCTGATACCGGCTGACAAAGCGGATAAACGTGGCGCTACATTTACATTTTTACCGGCAAGGTATTTTGAAAGATCAGTAGGAGAGAAGTTGCCAATACCCATTTGCTGAACAATGTTTGAAGCATACGTTGCATTATATTTATCAATAGCATTATAACGTGAAATACCACCTTTATGAAATGATGTAAGCAGTATTTCATCATTCTTAAAATCAGTTGGCTTTATAACAGCTTTAGCCCCGTTTGAAAAGGTAAGTTCAGTGGTACCAAGCGTTGTATTTTTTGTTTCATTCGTAATGGTTCCTGCTTTGGGTTTATTTTTTAACAGGTCTGATGCGACGGCTTTTTCTGTGTAAGCTGTTACGGGTAGTTTCATGGCTGTATATGCCATTTGCAATAACTGCGTGCTGTCAGGTAACGTATAACTGCTGCCTGACGGGCCGGTTAAGCCAACATAGATATGCTGGTCTTTTTTTAAAGGGTCGCTTAAAGCATTTACTTCACTTAATGTTATGCCTGGCAATAATTGATTATAATAATTATATTCTGCAGCAATGCCTGGAATACTTTCCTGTGTGCTAAAATTTCTAATATATTCTTCAGCATATTCAGATGATTCTTCTTTTGTTCTGTTATTATATGTTTGCTGAATAAATGCTAACTGACTTTTCTTTGCTCGATCAAGTTCAGCCTGTGTAAAACCAAACTGTTTTACCCGCTCTATCTCCTGCATTAAAACATCCAGTGCTGTATCCGGGCCGCTTTTGCCTGCAACAGCGAAGCCGCCAAAGCTTTCATAGTTTCTTGCCTGGCTTGCAAAGCCGGTAGAAGCAAACAAAAAC
>CAHJWK010000080.1 GCA_903642275.1 Chitinophagaceae bacterium | reverse complement strand
ACTTAGATGAATTGGTTAAGATAAACGGCTTTGGCAGCGCAAAAGCAAAACAATATGGCCATAGTTTTTTAAAGCTGATTACGGAGTATTGTGATGAGCATCATCTTTCATCATCTATTCATACAAAAGAACCAAAAAAAGAACGTAAAGAAAAATCTGCATTACCAGAAAAAGAAGATACAAAAGCCATCAGTTACAAATTATATAAAGAAGGAAATTCAATTGCAGATATTGCAAAGCAGCGCAATTTTACGGAGTCAACTATCGAATCACATCTTGCCTATTACATACAACGAGGATTAATTTCTGTAAACGAACTGGTAAAAACAGAGAAGCTTATTTTGATTGAACCCGAGCTTGAAAACAACGAAGACACTTCAATAACATCAATCAAACAAAAAATTGGTAACAGCGTAAGTTACGGTGATATAAGAATGGTACTTGCTTCAAAAGAATGGGAGAAAATAAAACAGGAGTAACGGTTCCCACATCACTCCTGCACTCATAAATTTTTATCTTATCACATAGCAGCCAGTTGCACTTTCTGCATAAGTTCTGCGACATTTTCTTTAAACAAACTATCGGTATCCATTAAATCTTTTACAGTCTGGCAACTATGTATAACAGTAGTGTGATCTCTTCCACCAAAATGCTCACCAATTGTTTTTAATGAATTTTTTGTAAATGATTTTGCGAGGTACATTGTTATCTGCCTTGCCTGCACAATTTCACGCTTACGGGTTTTATGCAACAACCTGTCATACGGCACATCAAAGAACTCGCATACTAATTTTTGTATAGCATCAATAGTAATTTCTTTACTGCTGGTGCGTATAAAATTGCGCAATACTTTTTTGGCAAGTTCAAGATCAATATCTCTTTTATTTAAAGATGATTGCGCCAGCAACGAAATCATTGCACCTTCTAATTCACGAATGTTAGTACTTATGTTATAAGCCACATATTTTACAACTTCTTTTGACATTTCCAGGCCATCATTCTTCATTTTGCGTTCAAGAATTTCAATGCGTGTTTCATAATCCGGCGTTTGCAAATCAGCACTTAAGCCCCAACGGAAACGGCTTAGCAAACGTTCCTGCATACCATCTAAATCTTTGGGTGATTTATCAGATGTCAACACTAATTGTTTACCACTTTGATGAAGATGATTGAAGATAGCAAACAATGCATCCTGTGATTTTTCTGCCTTTGCAAAAAACTGCACATCATCAATAATCAACACATCAATCAATTGATAAAAATGTATGAAATCATTGATGGCATTGTTGCGACTATGATCCTGAAACTGGTTAATAAATTTTTCACTGCTTACATACAACACAATCTTATGTGGATGTGTTCTTTTAACTTCATTACCTATAGCCTGGCCTAAATGTGTTTTGCCCAAACCAACGCCGCCATAAACCACAAGCGGGTTAAATGAACTGGCGCCAGGTTTCTCCGCAACTGTTTTGCCTGCACGGCGTGCAACACGGTTACAATCACCTTCTATAAACGATTCAAAAATATATGATTGGTTAAGTTGTGAATCTATCTGTATTTTCTTTAAACCCGGAATTACAAAAGGGTTTTTAACTTCATCGTTAATCACAAGGGGGAAATTCATTTCGTTGTTATTATAAACTTTTATGTTACCTGCCGGCATATCAACACTGCCGTTCTTGCCTTTACCACCACTGTCAACCATTATACGGTATTCAAGCCGAGCCGTTTTACCAAGCTCACGTTTTAAAGTCTTGGCAAGCAGCGTTATATAATGTTCTTCAAGAAACTCAAAAAAGAACTGGCTTGGAACCTGGATAAGCAAAACGCTATCCTTTAATTCAAGTGCCTTAATGGGTTCAAACCACGTTTTAAAATGCTGCCACTCTACAATGTCTTTAATTATCTTCAGGCAATCGTTCCATACCGCTTCAGCATTTTTTGTCATAGCAATTTTCAATATGTATATGCGTTAGTAGATTCTAATTCCGAAAAAAATCCCAAAAAGAATTTCATTGTTTTTATTGAAATTCTTTTTGGGGACGGACGACGAATATCAAAACAATAAATCGAAAAAAAAATTTTTTTACAAGCAGTTTTTTCTATTGATGATAAGCAAAAAACAAATTTTTTTATGCAAGCGTTTATAAATGAAGCACATCAGTTGAATGAAATTTTTTTATGACGAAAAAAAATTTTTTCCTTTGTTTTTTCAAAAAATTTGACTAGCAATTTTAATTTTTACAAGGATGAAAAAGTTTATAATTCTGAAATGCTTTACCAGCTTATGTTTGAAAGAAATTAAATATTTTGTGATGATTTTTCAGCAATCAGCGATATCAAATTCCCGCAAGCTCTAAACTTTTTTTCTTGAGTCTTCGTATTTCAACATCTTCAATAATTGGTTCTGGTGATAATATAAGTGAAGTATTATTTTCTTTCCACCAGATCTTATTTTTTATTTCATTAAATGGCAGCACGCCAATTAAATATTTACGTTCTTCATCAGCATGCCATTCTTCAATCCATTCAAATTTTTCTTTCGGAATATATTTCCAGTCATCAAAGCTGATGTATGTTTTTATAAAGAAATCATTGTTTAATTCGGGTACAATATGATGATATAATTTCTTGTACTCATAACGGTAATTATAGCGCAGTGCACCTATATCACTTAATACAGCAGATGCTGTCGGGAAGCTGCCTGCACCTTTGCCATAAAAAAATTGCTTATCTGCGAATGAGCTTTCAATAACAACACCATTGTATTCATTTTTTACAAACGATAAAGGCTCATCCTGCTTTATAAATTGCGGTAAAACAAAGGCTGCAATTTTACCGTTCAATAATTTTTTCGCTTGCGCTATAAGCTTTATTTCAAAATGCTTTTCCTGTGCAACAACTGCATCACTTAGTTGTATATTTTGAATGCCATTGAAAACAATGTTATCAGGATGTTCTACAATGCCGTACGCATGAGCAAGTAAGACGGTCCATTTATTCACAGCATCGTAACCTTCCACATCTAATGAAGGATTACTTTCAGCAAAACCCAATTGCTGTGCAAGCAATAATGCATCATTAAAATTAAGCTTGTCTTCAAACATCTTTGTAAGAATAAAATTGGTTGAACCGTTAACGATTGCCTTTATTGATTGCAATAAATCGTTGTCATAATATTCTTCGAGGTTTCTAATAACAGGAATAGATGCACAAGCCGCTGCTTCACATAAAAATGATTTGCCTGTTTGTTTCTGCAATTTTAATAATTGAGGCAGGTGTTCTGCAATCATTTTCTTACTCGCACTTACCACATGTTTGCCATTTAATAATGCTTTGGAAACAATTTCAAATGCAGGCTCGCTTTCATTGATAACTTCAACAATTACATTTATTTCATAATCATTTAATAAAACATTTTTATCAGTAGTAAATAATTCTTCAGGCGCATTTCTTTTTTTACTGGCATGCTTTATACACACCTTTTTTATCGTTGCATTTAAGGATGACGTTTGCTGCAAAGCTTTATACAAACCTTCGCCCACCACACCAAAACCAAATAAACCTATTACTAATTTTTTATGATATTGATTATTGATTGCTTTGCCCATTTATAATAATATATTGAAATGATTGTATTAATTTGTTTGTAATGATGCGAATGATTGCTCATCAACATTATCATGCAAAAAAATTCTGATGGCTTCTTCGATTTGTTCATATTCCAACAAAAAACCATCATGACCATAAGGTGAATGTATTGCCCGATATTCTGCATGTGGAATATGCGCTGCTAAAAACTCCTGTTCAACCAAAGGAAAAAGTAAATCACTTGAAATGCCTATTACCAATGCTTTTGCTTTGATTTGTTCTAAAGCAAACTCAACACTTTTCCTGTTTCTGCCAACATTGTGCGAGTCCATTCCTTTACTTAAAAAATAATAGCTAAATGCATTAAAACGCTTCGCTAATTTTTCTCCCTGGTAATGTTGATATGATTCTGCACCACGCTCATTATTATTTAAATCATCAGATATAATTTTTTGTGTAAGCTTGTATGTATTATAACTTCTGTAAGAAAGTAAAGCGATTGAACGTGCCGTCTTCATACCATCCAAACCGGCATCAACATGCTGTTCTTTCCAGGTAATATCATTTTCAATGGCAAAACGTTGCGTTGCATTAAATGCCACGCCCCAGGCTGAGTGAAATGCATTAGTTGCTATCGGAAATATGTATTCAAATAATTGAGGTTCTTCAATTGCCCATTCCAATAATTGCTGCCCGCCCATGCTGCCGCCGATGCCAATGTGAATCTTATCAATACCTAAATAATTTTTTAAGTGTTGATAAGCATGTATCATATCCCTTGTTGTAAACCATGGAAAATTGTGATACCATACATTGTTTGTTTTTAAGTTGATATCAAATGCATTAATGCTGCCATAACAACTGCCGGGCATGTTCGCACAAACAATAAAATATTTTTTTGGGTCGAAAAATTTGTCATTACCAACAAGACCGCCCCACCATTCTGCAGGGTCGCTGTTTGCTGTTAGCGCATGATACACCCAAACCACATTATCTTTTGCAGCGTTTAATTTTCCATGTGTTGTATAAGCAAGATGAAAGCCTTTTAACACAGCGCCACTTTCAAGTTTAAATGGTTTGTTATGTGTAAATATTTTAGACATTGTATTTAATCTTTCAACATAAAATAAGAAGTCAAAGACTTCATGTATAATGCTGCGAAGTTTATAGACTTCGCAAAGCAAATTCCTGATTAAAATTTTTTAGTGAAGAAAACGGAAGCACATTGCTGTGCCTCCGTTCATCATCACAAAAATTACAAATCACTAAACAAACGATTTTGCAAATACAGCTTCGAACGCCTGTTCAAAGTCTGCTTTTATATCTTCAATATGTTCAATACCTGCACTAATCCGTACAAGGTTTGGTAATACGCCTGCTGCTTCTCTTTCATCGTCACTCAATTGCTCATGCGTAGTTGAGGCAGGATGTATAGCAAGTGTTTTTGCATCGCCTACATTAGCAAGATGACTGATAAGCTTTAATGAATCAATAAACTTGCGGCCATTTTCAATGCCACCTTTAATACCAAATTGTAACACACCACCACTGCCATTTGGTAAATATTTTTTTGCAAGTTTGTTATACGGACTACTCTTTAAACCAGGATACCAAACAAACTCAACCTGCGAATGTTGTTCTAACCATTCAGCAAGCTCTAAAGCATTTTCAACTGCACGCTGTACGCGCAAGCTTAATGTTTCAAGACCTTGTAAGAATAAGAAAGAATTAAATGGACTTAATGATGGACCGAAATCACGCAAACCTTCTACCCTTGCACGAATAGCAAATGCAATGTTTGGTAAGCCAAGCGGGTTGCCTTCACCAAAAATATCCCAGAATTTTAAGCCATGATAGCCTTCACTTGGTTCAGTAAATTGCGGAAATTTACCGTTGCCCCAATTGTAATTACCACCATCAACTATAAGACCGCCAATACTTGTTCCATGGCCACCAATCCATTTGGTTGCAGACTCAACCACAATGTTTGCGCCCCATTCAAGCGGCCTGAATAAATATCCACCTGCACCAAATGTATTATCAACCACTAACGGTAAATCATATTCTTTTGCAAGTGCAACAAACTTTTCAAAGTCAGGAATATTCAAACGCGGATTGCCAATCGTTTCAAGATAAATTGCTTTTGTGTTCTTATCAATATGCTTTACGAAACTCTCCACATCATCGCCATCTGCAAAGCGCGCTTCAATTCCTAATCTTTTAAATGCGACCTTGAATTGATTATATGTTCCGCCATATAAATAAGTAGTGGCAACAAAATTATCTCCTGCCTGTAAAATGTTATTTAATGCAAGAAACTGCGCCGCCTGTCCTGAACCTGTTGCCAACGCCGCAACACCTCCTTCCAAAGCTGCAATACGTTGTTCCAGCACATCTGTTGTCGGGTTCATGATGCGCGAATAAATATTACCAAATTGTTTTAAGCCAAAGAGATTTGCCGCATGTTCTGTGTTATCAAAGCCATAAGATGTTGTTTGATAAATAGGAACGGCACGTGATTTTGTTGTGGGGTCAATTTGCTGACCGGCATGTAACTGTAATGTTTCAAAATGATGACTCATACATTAATTTTTTTGTGTGATAGATGAATTGTTTACGCACTTAAGACGTTTGTTTTGTAGTGAGAAATTATAAATAAAAACAGGCGAAGCCCGGTGAGGGGATTATATATTTATGGCTTGCGCCATACAACAAATGCAACAACAAGCACACCTTGTGTGATTGATAGTAAGTTGAATATTTTGTTGTGTTTGTAACACTGCTTTATAAGATGTTTTACAAATGTAGCTGAGATTTAAATGCATCGTGTAAAAGTTTTTTAATTGATTGTTAAGTATTACGATGCTTACCTGTCAGGCAAATAAAAAAGCCTTCCCAATAAATCAGAAAGGCTATATAAAAAGTTTTAATACGCTTTTAATCTGACTTATCTCTCGCCAACTATTGTTGGGTTGGAGTTGGCACCTTTTCCATGTTGGAAGGTTGCCAAGGCTTCATCGGGCCAATCCCTCTGCCTTTCTTGATAAGTATAATAAAGAACTAATGCAAATGTAAATGCAATAACATTTAATACAAATTAAAATTTTAGAAATGCAACAACGCCAACAAAACTGTATAATACTCTTTATTAAATATTGGCATGATAGTACTTGAAGATTATAAACTTAATTTATGAAAACCCGGATTGTTTTAAGCATGAATATGTTAACAGTGTTTTTATTATGTAATAGTATTAATACTAAAGCGCAAGATTATGTATCACCAACCAAGCCCGCTGAAACTGGTAAATCACCTGGAGTAAAAACTAAATTGATAAGCACTAACGGATCAACAAAAAACTATATATTAATATTTTCACCAGGCGATGAAGTTGTATCAGGATTAACAGAGTTTGCACAAAAGTATAATGTTATTAACGCACATTATACAGCTATTGGCGATGCAGCAACAACCAAGGTTGGCTGGTTTGATTATAATAAAAAGATGTTTAAAGTTATACCCATTGATACTGCAGAAGTAACTTCATTTATTGGTGATATTGCTGTATTCAATGGTAAACCTGTTGCGCATACACATGTAAGTGTTGCCACCACTGATGGCATTGTGCATGGCGGCCATTTGCTTGAAATGATTGTTGGGCCAACCCTGGAATTATTTGTTACTGTTGAGCCAACACCTTTGTATAAAAAAGTAGATGATAATTACGGTGCTGCTGTAATTAATCCTGAATTGAAAGAGTAAATTTTAAAAGATAATTACTGTATAAGTAACGTACTAATACAACTTATAACTACCGTTATACTTTTTTAAGCTTGATACTCAATTCCTCCAACTGTTTATCGTCAATAGTTGATGGTGCATCAAGCATCACATCACGCCCGGAATTGTTTTTAGGAAATGCTATAAAATCACGAATGCTTTCGCTGCCGCCAAGTATAGCGCATAATCTGTCAAAACCAAATGCAATACCACCATGCGGCGGTGCACCATATTCAAATGCACCTAATAAAAATCCAAACTTATGCTGCGCTTCTTCTTTGCTCATACCTAATGCGGCAAACATTTTTTCCTGTAATTCTCTTTGATAAATTCTTATAGAGCCGCCACCTATTTCATTTCCATTCAACACAATATCATAAGCATTGGCTTTGATTTTTGAATAAGGGTGGTCAAGGTATTTTTCAGCTACTTCAATTGCATGATTATTATTAATCATCGCATCAATATCGCCGGGCTTTGGTGATGTAAACGGATGATGCCTTGCTACCCAACGGTTAAACTCTTCATCGTATTCAAACAATGGAAAATCAAGTACCCATAATAATTTAAATTCATTGTCTTTACGCAAGCCAAAACGCTTTGCCATCTCAAGCCTTAATTCACTTATGGCTTTTCGTGTGCGCTCTTCACGACCGGCAAGAACTAATATTAAATCACCTTTCCCGGCCTTACAAAATGATGCGAGTTCTTTTAACTGCGCTTCATTAAAAAACTTATCAAAGCTGCTTTTATAAGTTTCATCAGCATTCACTTTTACAAATGCTAAACCCTGCATACCAATCTGCGGCCGCTTTACCCATTCGGTTAATTCATCTGTTTGCTTGCGGGTATATTCAGCAGCATTGGGAATTGATATCGCCAAAACAGTTTCCGCATTTTTAAACACAGCAAACTCAGTTGTGGCAAGTGCTTCAAAATAATTTTCATTTTGAACCTTAAGATTCTGAATCTTCATTTCAAACCTTATGTCAGGCTTATCATTGCCGTAATTCCACATCGCATCCTCCCAGCTCATGCGCTCAATGGCATCGGTATAATCAATGCCTTTTACATCTTTAAATATACGCTTTGCCAAACCCTCAAACATATTAATAATGTCTTCTTGTTCCACAAATGCCATCTCGCAATCTATCTGCGTAAACTCCGGCTGGCGGTCGGCACGCAAATCTTCATCCCGAAAACATTTTACGATTTGATAATAACGGTCGTAGCCGCTTACCATTAATAATTGCTTGAAGGTTTGCGGGCTTTGAGGTAACGCATAAAACTCGCCGGCATTCATCCTGCTTGGCACAACAAAATCTCTGGCACCTTCCGGCGTTGACTTAATTAAAAAAGGTGTTTCAATATCATAAAAACCATTTTCATGCAAATAATTCCTTGCGCTGCGGTTAACGGCATAACGCAGTTCAAGATTTTTTTTAATGATATTGCGTCTTAAATCCAGATAACGATACTTCATTCGTAAATCATCACCGCCATCTGTTTCATCTGTTATAGTAAAAGGCGGAACGGCGGATTTATTCAACACTTTAAATTCATCAACCAAAATTTCTATATCGCCGGTGGGTAAATTTTTATTCTTATTGCTGCGTTCAGAAACTTTGCCTTTTATCTGCAACACAAACTCGCGGCCCAAAGGGTTTAATTCAAGTTGCGCATTCAAATCTTCACCAAACAACAACTGTGTAATACCGTAACGGTCACGCATGTCAATAAATGTAATCGCGCCAAATTTTCTAACGGTTTGCACCCATCCTGCCAGCGTAACCTGCGCATCTTTATTGCTTAACCTTAGTTCACCACAAGTGTGTGTTCTGTACATATAATATATGATGGCGGCAAATATACACGGATTGTTTTGCCGGAAACCCTGCGAAAGTATTTGTACCTGCAAAGTGCATTGGTGGAGACTCCGGGAAAGCATATTTGAATGCAAATGACCAGGTGGGGGCTCCACCAGGGCATTTGTACCTGCAAAGTGCGTTAGTGGAGACTCCGGGAAGGCATATTTGAATGAAAAAGACCAGGTGGGGACTCCACCAAGGCATTTGTACCTGCAAAATGCGTTAGTGGAGACTCAGGGAGTGTATTTGAACCTGCAAAGTGCACTGCCCGGAGCAAAGTTTAACGGATGTTAAGATATTTATGAACCTGCAGGCTTAGCTGCCATTCAGGATTGGCTTTTATGTAATCAATAATAAGCGGAGTTATCTGGTTGGCTTTACTCCATTCCGGTTGCAGGTATAGTTTACAGTTGGCTGAAACCTGAGAAGCGTTTTCTTCGGCCCATTTAAAATCTGACTTATTATATATGATGACCTTTAACTCATCTGCAGCAGCAAAAACTTCAGGCAGTGGTTGTTTGAATTTTTTAGGTGAAAGACAAATCCAGTTCCATTTGCCGGATAATGGTGATGAGCCGGATGTTTCGACATGCGTTTTGAAATTATTTGATTGAAGTTGCGTGGTTAGCTTATCAAGGTTATGCATTAAAGGTTCGCCGCCGGTAATTACCGTTATCGGGAGAATGTTGGCTGGTAGCTGAATGCTGATGGCTGATTTCATTTCTGTAATAATCTCATCTATTGTTTTTTGCGGATGAATGGATGCATCCCAGCTTTCTTTTACATCGCACCAAAAACATTCAACGTTGCAGCCACCGAGCCTTATAAAATATGCAGCTTTCCCCTGGTAAAAACCTTCGCCCTGCAAGGTGTAAAAAGCTTCCATTACAGGAAGTGTTGACATTTGTTGGGGTCCTTTTGAAGGTTGACTATTAATTACAGATGATTGAGTACTGAGTATTAATTCTTCCATTATTCTGCAAAAATATCTTCCGTTAGATTATTGCGCAATAAATATGCTTTCATGGTATTGGTAAGAAGCGCGGCAATCGTCATTAAACCAACACCGCCCGGTACCGGTGTTATATAAGATGCTTTGGGCGATACATCATCAAAATCAACATCGCCTTTTAAACGAAAGCCACTTTTTGCAGAAGCATCTTCAACTCTTGTAATTCCTACATCAATAATAACAGCGCCATCTTTTACCATATTTGCTTTTATAAAACCGGGAATACCGATTGCTGCAACAAGAATATCTGCCTGTAAACAAATTTCTTTCAGATTTTTTGTTTGAGAATGGCAAAGTGTAACGGTAGCGTTTCCATAGGTCGCATTACTACTTAATAATATACTAATTGGTCTGCCTACAATATTACTGCGGCCGATAACAACTACATGTTTGCCTTTGATGTCTATTTTATAGTGCTCCAATAGAAGAATTATTCCGTATGGCGTTGCTGAAATAAACGTGGGATTGCCTTGTGTAAGTTTACCAATATTCTCGGGATGAAAGCCATCTACATCTTTTAAAGGATGTATCGCTTCTATTACTTTCTGCTCACTGATGTGTTTGGGTAAAGGAAGCTGCACCAAAATACCATCTACAGTTTCATCTTTATTCAGCTCTTCAATCTTAGATAATAATTCATTTTCTGAAACATTATTATCATATCTTATAAGACTTGATTTAATACCTATCTCTTCACAATTTTTTATTTTACTGGCAACATAAGTTTCACTTGCGCCATTATTTCCAATTAAAATAGCAGAAAGATGCGGAGAACGGTATTTTTTATTTTTTAAGGTCTGCACCTTAACTGATAACTGATGCTTTATTTTTTCAGATACCTCTTTGCCTAATAGTTGCATCCTGCAAAGGTAGTAATTAGCATTTGCTGAGTTTTAAGTGATTTAAAACACGTTTAAAAGAATATCTAGTTATATATAAAATTTAAAAAAATTTGAATTATAAAAGGTAAATATTTTGGATGTAAGGAATAAATCAGTTTTATTTGTTAAAGTAGTAATAATTATTATACAATCTTTCACTACTATTACTTAAAATCAAAAAATTGAATTATGAGAAAAACGTTACACCTTGTTACGCTATTCCTTTTATTTGGCTCAGCCGTTTGGTCTCAAAGCAGCATCATGGGCTTTGTAAAGGATCAAAGCGGAAGTTCCGTTCCTTTTGCAACAATTAAAGTAAAGGGAGCACGAATTACTACAGTGGCAGATGCAAATGGTTCCTTTAAAATTGCCGCGCCTGCCAATTCAAAACTTGTAGTTACAGCTGTTGGTTATACGCAGGCTGAAGCTGATGCTGCAGATAATGTAACAGTCGTACTTCAAACATCTACTTCTTCATTAACTGATGTTGTTGTTACCGGTACAGGCGTAGCAACCAGTAAAAAAAGACTTGGGATTTCAGTTGAGGCTGTTACCGCTGATAAATTGCCGCCAATACCAGCTGCATCGCTTGACCAAGCATTAGTTGGAAAAATTCCTGGTGCGCAGATCTCCACTATTTCAGGTAACCCAGGCGATAAAGTAAATATTGTATTAAGAGGTATTAACACAGTACAAGGTGGTACAAGGCCATTGATATTATTAGATGGTGTTGAAATACCGTTTGAAGATTTAAATACAATTGACCTTACACAAGTAGAACGGGTAGAGGTTGTGCAAGGTGCCGCTTCTGCTACAATTTATGGAGCGCAAGGTGCCAATGGAGTAATACAAATATTTACCAAGAAAGGTACAAAAGGTAAAATGACGATCAATGTTTCTTCAAGTATATCAAGAAATTCCTTTATAAATTCAGATAATTTCGGCAAAGCCAATATGCATTCTTACCTGACAGATGCCAAAGGCAATATAGTTGCCCAAGGCACTAACACTAACCTGGGTTATTCAGCAGGTGATCCCCTAAAAGTTGATCCAACACTTGGATACGTTTTAGGCTCAAACTCTCTTTCCTATAAATATGGTGCTAATGTAGTAAACGCAGATTTACCAGATCCAAGTATAATTCCGGGATTAACTGATAATTACACAAGATATGGAATATTAGACCCCAGGAACCAATACAACGAGCCGTATGCTGGTAGCTTAAAATATAACAACCAGATTGATGAGGTGTTCAGAACGGCATACTCAAGAAACAATTCTATTAATTTAAACGGAGGCGGTGAAAAGTCTGATTTTAGTGTAACTATGTCAAACAACCACACCAATTCCCCGCTGTTAAAGAACAATGGTTACCTTGACAGAACAAACGTTACATTAAACCTTGGTTTTGAAGTATTCAAAAACTTTACTTTTCGTGCAATTACAAACCTTGCTTATTCAAGAAATACCATGCACCCAAGGCTTGGCGCACCCGGTGAAGAAAGTTTTGGAAACGGTGATGCTAACGCAGATGTTGGTGGTGTTTATGGGTTTCTTAATACCTCACCCTTTTTTAATTTAGAAGATACTATTACAGGTGGTTATTACGCATCTTTTTTACCGGCAAGTTTTGCAAGTGTAAACTCGTTTAACCCTTATTACAGGTTAGAATATACAAAAGCAGATAGCAAAAGATATGATTTGATACAGGATTTTGAAGCTAATTATAATGTGAACAAATTTGTTACCCTGAATGCGAAATATGGTGTTTCTTATAAAAATGAAAATGATGTATGGACCATTTATAACCAGACACAAAATGCTAACACTGAAGACCAGGATTCATATTCATCATGGTATACAACTGATGAAAAGGGTGAAATAGATAACTGGCAATACAATAATACAAAACAAAATTTTTTAGGAACTGCCAATATAAAAACAGATTTTCAAAAGGATTTTAATATTAATATTCCTTTACAAACCAATACTTTATTGGGCTTTGACTACCGAAACAACAAGTATAAAGAATTAGATACATGGGGCCAGGCATTACCATTGAACCCACCGTTTTCTTTGTCTACAACACAAAGCCAGCATACATCTTTAGATTTTATAGAACCATTTGTAACCTATGGTTATTTGTTAGATCAAAAATTTGACATTGGTAATTACGGCGGTGTAACAGGTGGCTTTAGAACTGATTATTCTTCTGCTTTTGGTGAAGGCCATAAACCATTTACTTTTCCACATTTTAATGGCTATTTGAATCTTAATTCTTTTAACTTCTGGAATAACTTAAGTAATACAATACCATCTTTTAAATTAAGAGCTGCCTATGGTAAAGCAGGTATTCAGCCAAGCCCATTTGACAGATACCCAACACTTATTCCACAGCCAACAGGTAATACACTTACTTATACCAACAGAGTATTGGCAAAAAATCCGGACCTTAATGTAGAGGTTTCTTCAGAAACGGAATTTGGTACTGACCTATCTTTTAAATTAAGCCAGGGTAATTGGTTTAGATTTCTTAACATTTCTGCTACCTATTGGAAACGACACACTGATAATGCAATTTTTCAACAAAATGTACCGCCTTCAACAGGAGCTACTCAGCTACTTACCAATGCGATAAAACTACATTCGCATGGCTGGCAGGTTGCAGTGAATATACCAATTGCATCTACTAAAAATTTCACATGGGATTTTACAGTTAATCTTGGCCACCAGGAATCAATTGTTGATAGTGTAACCGGTGGTGATATACCATTGTTAAGCGGTGCCGGAGATGCTGGCCTCGCCATTGCTTCACATAGAAAAATTGGTGAAATTTATGGTTATAAAGCATTAACAAGCATTGATCAGGTAAGGGCTGATGGAAAAACACCTTTTATTGATCCTTCTACGCAAGGCAATTATGAAATTGTAAATGGCAGGGTAGTAAATAAAATTACCAAAGCAATCTTTTTCTCTGATGAGGCTGTTTCTTTTGGTGATCCAAATCCAAAATTGACATCATCTTTTATAAGCACTATGACGTTTAAAAAGACAATCTCTTTGGGATTTCAGTTTGACTGGATTTATGGCTCACATCTTTATGACCAAACAGACGAATGGATGTACAGGGATGGAATAAGTAAAGATTTTGACAAGCCGGTTACAATTAACGGACAAACCGGTGCATGGACAGCATATTATGCAAGTGCGTACTATGCACTTGGCAATACGGCAAAAGGAGTAGGAAACGATGCAACCAAAGACTTCTTTTACGATAATGCTTCTTTCTTAAGATTAAGGAATGTTTCTTTAGGCGTTGACTTTTCCACTTTTGCAAAACAAGAATGGTTGAAAAAATGCCAGCTTGTATTTAGCGGCAGAAACCTATGGACAGTTACAAAATACCCGGGATTTGATCCTGAGATCAGTTCAGGTTCATCTAATTCTTCCTTTGACCGTGGCATTGATCATAACACTATTCCAAATCTTAAATCTTACCAGGTTACTTTAAACTTAACATTTTAGTATCTCTAAATTTTACAACATGAAGAATAATTATTTAAACATATGTCAGTTGAAATACGTAAGAAAGACGGTATATTTTCTCACAATTTTCTGCATAATAATTTTACCGGCATGTAAAAAGCAACTTGATGTAAAGGATCCTAATGACCCAACATTTGATGTGAATGTTACTGATGAAACTGGCATTACAAGTTATGCGCAGGGCAGTGTTTTTTGGAATGGGTTTAACTATGGTGACGGTTGGCTTGGAGATAGTTATTTTTCGTTGCCATGGGGTTATCACGAATTAATGGGAGATGCTATTGGTGGCGGTCAAGGCTCTAATAACCAAACAACAACAATTGGTGTTCCGGACAAGTTTCAGGCTGATTCAACAAATCCATCAACAACATTTACAAATCCTGCTCCTGAAGCACTGGCTATCATCAGAGGTTTTAATGATGTTGGCGCTACCAACAGTGGCAATAATGCTACTTATTATGAGTGGATTAATATGTATGGTATGATAAACGCCTGCAACCTTACTCTTGAACATTTGGCTGGAATTTCATTAAGTAAGGACAAAGCAAGCACTATTATGGCCTGGTGCTATTGGTGGAAAGGTTATGCTTATGCCCAGATTGGTACTTTATATTATGCAGGTTTAATAGTAGACCAGTCGAATACTATTGTAAATAATTACAAAAACCAGGATTCAATAATTGCAGAATCAAACCGCAATCTGAACCTTGCGCTTACAACATTAAATGCCATTTCAAACCAGGGTGATTATGGAGCAGTTATAGCTGAACTAATTCCTCAGCAAAATCAAGTTGGCCTTGGCATGCCGCTATCGTCTGCACAATGGATGAGAACCATTAACACTATGCTGGCAAGAAATATTTTACTAAACCATCTTTCCCCATTTGTAAAAAGCAATGCAAGTGCAACAATTTCCAAAGCATCAATACCGGTAATGACAAGTGCAGAATGGCAATCTGTTTTGAGTTATTGCAAAAGCGGAATACAAAAAGGCGATTATATTTTTACAGGAAGATCAGCAACATCTGGAACTTCTTACTTTACACCTATAGGAGGTTCTGTAGCATCATTACTTGCTGCAAGCAATCAGACCACCACTTATAAATTAAGTGAACGCCTGGTGCAGATGTTTAAACAAGATGATAAAAGACGTGCAAACTTTTCTACTGCTAACGGAACCTTTTATGGTGATGCCAATACTAACAGTACAAGATATAGTTTGATTGATGGTGTTGACGCTGGTTTAACAGGCGTTCCAATACTTGGTTCAAGGGAGCCAGGAGGCGTTGAAATACATATCGGGCCTACTTATGAAGAAAATGAATTGATGCTTGCAGAAGCCAATATAAGAACAGGCAATATTGAAACCGGATTAGGCTATATAGATGCAGTAAGAAGTTACCAGGGGGCTGGTGTAGCAGCCGTCTCAGGCACCGGTTTAACTTTAACTGGTGCGTTGAATGAATTGACGATGGAGAGAATAGCGGCGCTGGCTTTGCGGGGATTATCTTTCTACGATGTACGCAGATGGGGATGGACATACGCCATTGCTAATGGTGGCGGCAGGTATGGCTGTACATTAATTTACGATACAAAAGTATATACCAATGCTACCATTGATTATAATTTTATGGACTACTGGGATGTTCCGGCGGACGAGCTTACCAAAAATGAACCTTCAGATGGTAGCGCAGCTGTTGTGAATCCTAATTATTAGAATTAATTTAAAATAAAAAAGCTGTTTCAATGAAACAGCTTTTTTATTTTAGTATGCATATAACATTACTATATATTTCATAACACCATTGCAGATGTATTTTCGTTCAAATAAACTTTATAGTTTATAAGTATGTATCTAATTAAATGGCTGCCTGTTTTTCTTTTATTTTTTAGTATTGCTTGCAAACCAACTTCAACTTCAAAAAAAGCGGAAGCCCAAACACAAGGTATTAATTTTATAGAAGATGACTGGAACCAGGCTTTACAAAACGCAAAGTCAAATAACAAACTTGTATTTCTTGATATTTATGCAACCTGGTGTGGACCTTGCAAAATGCTTAGGCAATATACTTTTACTAATACTTCTGTGGGCAATTTTTTTAATACTAATTTCATAAATGTTTCAGTTGATGGCGAAAAAGGCATTGGACCGCAGCTTGCTCAACAATATTCTATTGTAGGTTACCCTTCGTTAATTATAACTGATGCAACAGGCAAACCTGTTTTGGTAACTGCAGGTTACATGCAAGCTGATGATCTTTTAAAATTTGCTAACGAAGCTTTGAAAAGAAGTCGCAACCAGGTTAACGAATAGCTCTCCTTACTCCTTTTGATAATATTTACAATTTATCATTTTGAAAATATAAGGCTGCACTTATCTTCGCGCCAACAGCTCTTATAAGTAATGATTACGCGCAGAAACATCAGGATTAAAGTAATGCAGGTTCTATACCAGTTAGATGCCAACGAGCAATCCTTAAACAATCCACAAAAAATCCTACAACATAACCTGCAGCAAACACCAAAATTATTTACGTACCTGATTTATATTTTAGTTTCAGTTGCGCAATATGCTGAGAAAGATGCAAGCCTGCGTGCATCAAAACACCTTGTAACATCAGCTGATAAAAATATTAATGTAAAACTTGCTGGTAACCTTCTTTTGTGGAAAATTTTAGAGAACAATTCCTACAAAAAAGCATTGGCTGATTTTAAATTCAGCTATGAGCAAATTAGTAATCTTGTACGTACTATATATAATGAGCTGACAGCTTCTGAATTGTATCAATCATATATTAATACATCTGTGCGGGAGCCACAAACAGAAAAAGAAATCCTGTATTATATTTTTACTGATCTTATGTTGGCAAACGAAAACTTTGTTGCACATATAGAAGAATATTTTACTAACTGGGATGATGACGCCGAAATGCTTAATTTATTAATGGTTTCATTTTTTCAAAAACCAGCAGGTGTAAACCTGCAGCAAATGCCTGACAGAGAAAAAATTGATTTTGCTAAAAACCTGTTGCAGTCAGTTATAGATAAAAAGGAATATGCCTCAGATTTAATTAAAGCACGCTTAAAGAACTGGGATCTTGAACGTATTGCAGTATTGGATATGGTTGTAATGCAAATGGGTGTGTGTGAATTTTTATATTTCCCCACTATACCAACAAAGGTTACTATTAATGAATATATTGACTTGGCAAAAGATTATAGTACAACCCAAAGCGGCCAGTTTGTTAATGGAATTCTCGATGGCATTCATAAAGATTTACTGAAAGAAGATAAAATTCATAAAACTGATTTTAAACGCAAAAATGCAAATTGAGAACATGTACATTTGCGCAAAATGAAGAAGTATATTTTGATATTGACATGTTTGATTTTATTTTTTGCTGCCTGTAATCAGCAAGGAAAAAATACTGATGATGATGTTAAATCAATTATGCAGGACTCATCAAAATATACCACTATAAAATGGCAGGATTCTGCAATTGATTTTGGTACAAAAAAAATGGGTGAGGTAGTTAACATCACTTTTAATTGCACAAATACTGGTAGCAAGCCGTTATATCTTTTTGATGTAAGGCCTGGCTGCGGCTGCACGCTGGTTGATTATACCAAAACGCCAATTGAACCAGGCAAACAAGGATTAATAGAAGCTAAATTTGATACAAAGAAAAGCCACTCAGGTAATGTACATAAAACCGTTTATGTAAATTCAAATTCATTAAATACACATATACCTTACTTACGCTTTTCAGGCACCATTATACCTGCAGACTCAACATTAAAATAATAATTCAAACAAAATAGAAATGATAAAT
The DNA here is from genome assembly GCA_903642275.1 of Chitinophagaceae bacterium. Taxonomy (GTDB): domain Bacteria; phylum Bacteroidota; class Bacteroidia; order Chitinophagales; family Chitinophagaceae; genus Parafilimonas. The sequence continues at coordinate 392 of CAHJWK010000080.1, read as the reverse complement.
ATGTTTTCAGTTTTATTAATGGGCTCACCTAACGGACAGCCTAATTCAAGTTTTTCACTTATAATGATGGGCGCAATAATATTAGTGTTCTGGCTTTTTATGATTCGCCCGCAGGCAAAAAAAGCAAAAGATCAAAAAAAGTTTATAGAGAACCTTCAGAAGGGAGATAGGATTGTGACTATTGCAGGTATCCATGGTTCAATCAACAGGGTTAATGAAGATAATACCATTCAGCTTGAAACAAATCCGGGAAGTTATTTAAAGCTTGAAAAATCTGCCATAAGTATGGAGTGGACCCAACAGCTTAACAAAGCAGCAAGTGTTGAAGTTGAAAAAAAATAATTATTACTGCTTTATAATTATAATCCGGAATAATTATTTCGGATTTTTTA
>CAHJWK010000079.1 GCA_903642275.1 Chitinophagaceae bacterium | reverse complement strand
AAAATTACCCTGGTATTTATTAGGATTAAGTGATGCCTCTGACATGTTTGATATAAGCGGAACTATGTGGATGGTTTCTTTATGTTTTGTTTATGGTATGAAGAGTATCTGGATTCCCTGGTTATGGCCTGTGTTTAACCAGGTTTTTAATATGATGTTTCTTGCAAAATGGCTGCGGCGTTCCAATGCTAACACCGGTGCAGAATGGCTGAGCACACGGTTTGGATTGATTGATAAAGGTGTTAAAGGTTCTCATACAATTATAGTTGCATTTGCACTCATAAGCTGTCTTGGTTTTATGGCGTATGGTTTTATTGGCCTTGGAAAATTTATTGAAATTTTTGTTCCCTGGAACATGGTGCAGCCGCACATTCCTTTTCATGTGGCGCCGCAGTATGTTGCGCATTTTTATGGTATGATCTTTACCTTATTTGCAGTTTTTTATTCTGTGCTTGGCGGTATGCATAGCATTGTTTTAGGTGATATGATAAAGTATATTATTATGACGGTTGGCTGTATTGCTGTTGCTGTTATTGCAATACATCATTTACGCGAAAACAATTATCAGCTAAATGTACCGCATGGCTGGAGCAATCCTTTTTTCGGATGGCATTTGAATTTAGATTGGTCAAAGTTTGTACCTGCTGCCAATAAAAAAATTGCTGATGATGGTTATGATTTGTTCGGAATATTTTTTATGATGATGCTGTTCAAAGGTGTATTCGCTGCGCTTGCCGGGCCTGCACCAAATTATGACATGCAGAAAATTCTTTCCTCACGCTCGCCAAAGGAAGCTTCAAAAATGACGGGCTTTGTATCTATCATTTTATTGCCTATTCGTTATGCAATGGTAATTGGCCTAACAGTGTTAGGCTTGCTTTATTTCAATTCACTCAATTTAAATAACGGCAGCGGCGGTGTTGATTTTGAACGCATTTTACCCGGTGTTATAAACAGCTATTTACCTGCAGGCATATTGGGTATTGTGTTAACGGGTTTGCTTGGGGCATTCATGGGCACATTTTCAGGAACATTAAATGCAGCACAGGCTTATATTGTTAATGACATCTATCTTAAATACATCAACCCAAATGCATCAACTAAAAAAACAATTGCGGTAAGTTATTTATCAGGAATTATTGTAGTTGCTATTGGCGTTACGCTTGGCTTCTTTACAAAAGATGTAAACAGCATTTTGCAATGGATTGTGTCCGGGTTGTTTGGCGGTTATATTGCTGCCAATATTTTAAAATGGTATTGGTGGCGGTTTAATGCACACGGCTTCTTTTGGGGCATGCTTGCAGGCACAGCAGGCGCTTTAATTTTCTCGCACTTCTTTTCAGGCATCCAGTTTTTATATTATTTCCCTTTATTATTTTTTATATCGATAGCCGCATGTTTGATAGGAACATATACAGCACCTGCAACAGAAATATCAACCTTAAAAAAGTTTTACAGCACGGTTAGGCCATGGGGTTTTTGGAAACCTGTTCATGAGCTGGTTATAGCAGATAATCCTGCATTCATTGCGAATAAAAGATTTAAGATTGATATGTTTAATGTAGTGCTGGGTATCATCGCACAATTATGCCTTACTATTTTGCCTATGTATATTGTGTTATGGATGCAACTGCCTTTACTAATAACTGTCATTATACTTTTAATTATCATACTTATTCTTAAAAAAACATGGTGGAATAAACTTGAAGACTAAACCAAAATGTTATGAGCAAAAAATTTCAGCAGAGGCTTCAACAGCTTGAAAGTAATTATGAAAAACTGGTTAAGCTTAAGAACAAACCCGTCGAAGACAATAATGGTATTTATAAAAGATATATAAATCCTGTTTTAACAGCACAGCATATACCTGTTTTTTGGCTGTATGATTTTGATTACACGGCCAATCCTTTTTTAATGCAGCGCTTTGGTGTGAATGCAGTGCTTAATGCAGGTGCTATAAAATGGAATGATAAATATTTATTGATAGCACGTGTTGAATGTACAGACCGCAAATCTTTTTTTGCCATTGCTGAAAGCGATAATGGAGTTGACCGTTTTGAATTTTGGGATTACCCGGTTGTAATTCCTGAAACCAATGAACCCGATACAAATGTGTATGACATGCGCTTGGTGCAACATGAAGATGGATGGATTTATGGTTTGTTTTGCACTGAGAGAAAAGATACATCTGCGCCGGACGGTGACCAGACTGCGGCTATTGCCCAATGCGGAATTGTACGCACAAAAGATTTAAAAACATGGCAGCGTTTGCCTGATTTAAAAACAAAGTCAGCTCAGCAAAGAAATGTTGTATTACATCCTGAGTTTGTTGATGGCAAATACGCTTTTTACACAAGGCCGCAGGATAGTTTTATTGAAGCGGGTAAAGGCGGTGGTATCGGTTTTGGTTTATCTGGAAAAATTGATGGTGCTGAAGTGGATAATGAAGTAATTGTTGATCCTAAAACATATCATACGGTTAATGAGTTAAAAAATGGTTGGGGCCCAGCACCCATCAAAACAAAACATGGATGGTTGCATCTTGCACATGGTGTGCGTAACACGGCTGCAGGCATGCGTTATGTATTGTACATGTTTGTTGCCGACCTTTATGATCTTTCAAAAATTATTTATAAACCTGCCGGATATTTTTTAGCGCCTGAAGGTGAGGAGCGTATTGGTGATGTTTCAAATGTTGTGTTTAGTAATGGATGGATATCGGATGAAGATGGAACTGTATATATCTATTATGCCTCCTCTGATACAAGAATGCATGTTGCTGTTTCAAGCGTAGAGCGCCTGCTTGATTATGTTATAAATACGCCTGAAGATGGTTTACGTTCTGCAACGTCAGTTCAAAGGTTAATTAATCTTATAGAAAAAAACAAAGCGCTTGCAGGCGAACAAAAAAAAAGTGTTGTTTGAAATTAACAATGATGAACCACCTGCAGGTATTTAAAAAAGAAATTGAAAAAGAATTGTTTTCAATTCTTGATTACTGGCAGCAACATACTATAGATAATATTAACGGCGGTTTTTATGGAAGAATAAATAATGATAATAAAGTTGACATAGCTGCTCCTAAAGGTTGCGTTTTGAATGCAAGAATTTTATGGGCTTTCTCTGCTGCATTTAATCAATACAAAAATCACGATTATTTAAATATTGCAACAAGAGCTTTTGAATACGTAAGCAATTATTTTATTGACCAAAAATACACCGGCGTTTTTTGGTCTGTTGATTCAAAAGCAAACATGCTTGATGGAAAGAAACAGGTTTACGCTTTAGCTTTTTGTATTTATGGGTTTAGTGAATATTATGCTGCTACAAAAAATGAAAATGCACTTCAACTTGCGTTACAATTATACAATGCGATAGAACAGTACAGTTATGATGTTGCCAACCATGGTTACATCGAAGCATTTAAAAGAGATTGGTTTGCGGCGGAAGACGTTCGGTTAAGTGAAAAAGATGTGAACGTAAAAAAAACGATGAATACGCATTTGCATATAATTGAAGCGTACGCAAATCTTTATAAAGTAAGCAAAAATGAAATTTTGCGTAGTAAAATAATTCAACTGCTTGAATTATTTGATAAATATTTCATTAACAAAAAAACTTTTCAATCACGTTTATTTTTTGATGATTGCTGGAATGAAAAAATTAATGTGATTTCTTATGGACATGATGTTGAAGCTGCCTGGTTGTTATTACAATGCGCTGAAATAATCAATCATAAAAAATGGATAGATGTTTATAAGCAAAACGCTGTAACCATTGCAGGTGCTGCGTTTAAAGGTGTTGATAGAGATGGCGGAATGTGGTATGAATATGATTCTGTTCAACAAAAATTAATAAAAGAAAAACACTGGTGGGTGCAGGCTGAAGCGATGATTGGTTTTTATAATGCCTGGCAAATCAGTGGCGAAGAAAAATATTTGGAATACTCCATAAACAACTGGCAATTTATCAAACAACATATTATTGACAACGAAAAAGGAGAATGGTTTTGGGGCGTTAAGGAAGATTACAGCATTATGAAAGATGAAGATAAAGTTGGCATATGGAAATGCCCTTATCACAATTCAAGAGCTTGTATTGAAATTATTAAACGTGTTTCATAAACCATTTATTACTTCTTCAGCAAGGCTAAAACTTGACGTCATTCGTGCGCTGCCAATACCATTTACTAAACAGTTATTCCCTATTGCGGATGATTATAAATTTTGTTGTATTATCAGTTTTTTTGGATAGATGTCATGCCAGCTTTGTAACAGTTGCCAGTTTTAAAGGAGGCAAATTGTTTAAGATAATCTGTGATAAGCTGGTTGATAAATTGCTTGTCAAAAGGGCCAAACACCAAATTATATTCATGGCTGTCACCAATAGTTAATTCACCTGTTTAATTTGCACCATAACATGAATGCCCCACTTCAAATAATCCGGCATTGTTTAATTATAAAACTTCTCAACTTTGATAATGAGGATGCAACTTCAAATGCTTTATAATGTATCAACGATAATATTCTGCATATTGAAGGACCGATACGAAATTATTTTCCTGTGCAACAAGTCGCATCATCTGCAGCTTGCATTTTGTAAAGTTGTTTGCAGCAAATACTTCAGGATACAAAATAGTTAACCTACCCAAAAACGAATTAACAAATTGTGATGTAATTATAAAATTATTGCGCTTAACAGAAACATAATCTTAAAGAATAGATAAGGTTAAAAATAAGTTTTATGAAAATTTCAGTTATTGTTAAGATGATGTATCTTTTATATTCGATATCAGTTTTTTAGTAAACACTTCAGCACCTTTTTTATTTAAATGAATACGATTACTAAAATACGGATTATAAGGTTTAATAAATGTTGTATCCTTTGAAAAATCTAAAAATTGCACTTTATTTCTTATTGCTAAAGCTCTTGCAATACTGTCGTAATTTGGAGTGCTTTTATATAAAGCATAGTGCGGCGCAATTACAACGAACAATTTTATGTGGTTATAATTGCAAAAATTTATTACTGAAAGATAGGCTGCCTGTGTTACAGAATCTATCGGCGTTACAATCTTATCTAGCAATTCTACTGTATCCTTCCAAACGCCATAAAGCGGAGTAAAACCTTTATGTGAATCATCTTTATCAGTGTTCTTATAAAAATTAATTTTTTTATTAAGAGTATAAATAACTGTTGAGTTGTAAGGATATATTTTAGAAATCAGTTTATAACGTTCATAAGGACCACGTAGATTAATTATTGGTCGTACATCTTCATGACTTTTATAATACGGAAGTAAGGTGCTTAACTCTAAATAATCCTCAGGATTTTTTTCTAACCCCCGCCAATAATCCCAAATTATTATTTTAGGATGGTATCGCCTTAATATGCATTTAAGTACTGCATACTGATGCAGAAAAAGCGACCCTTCATAACCTGCATTGTAGCAGCTTAAGTGAAGACTATCTTCAATATTTTGTGCTACATAATCATTTTTTGCCCTTGAAGAACCAATGACAATAATATCAGCTTTTGTTGAATCAATTGCATAAGTAAGATCAAAATACCTGCCTACTCTTCCTGAAAAATAAAGATGCCTTAAACCTGTACCGGTAGCCAAATCCATTACATAAATCAGTATAAAAAAAATTAAAACTTTAAGCAGTGTTTTGGCCGGATGTTTTTTAGTTGGTTTGTACATGTCTTATTCTTTAAAATTTCAACATTTATTTACTTATAAACATTTAGAATTTAAAATAAATAAACTGACCGCCATCAAATACACCGATTGTAAGCATTAATATTATTATAAAAACGTATGAAAAAAAACGTACGAAAGAATTTTTACTTTTGAAAAATAATCTTTTGTTTGGAAAGTATTCGGCTATTATTTCTGAGACAAATAATATTGCCAAACCAATAACACCATAAATAATGTCTTCATGCATAAATAATTTACCCTTAAAACTAAATATTTTTTTTACTATCTTAAATGCATCTGTAATTGTGTTTGCCCTGAAAAAAATGAAGGCAAATGAAATAAGAAAGAAAGTAGTTATTATCTGTATAAAACTATATAATGGTTTAACTGCAGAGACACCGGTTATACGATTAAGCCGTGTTTTTAATTTAGAAAAAACAATTGCAAACACCAGATAAAAGCCGTTGAGTAATCCCCAAACTACATAAGTCCAGTTAGCACCATGCCATATACCGCTTATTAAAAAAACAATTGTAAGATTAAAATACCAGCGAGGTATAGAAACCTTATTGCCACCAAGTGGTATGTATAAGTAATCTTTGAACCATGTTGATAAAGATATGTGCCACCGCGACCAGAATTCGCTGATGCTTTTTGAAAAATACGGACGCCTGAAATTTTCCATAAGATTAAAGCCCATAATTTCAGCAGCACCAAGGGCAATATCAACATAACCTGAAAAATCACAGTAAATCTGTAATGAGAAAAATATCGTTGCGAGCAGAAGTGTAGGAGATGTATGTTGATCAACATAGCTATATGTTGCATTAACATATAAAGCCAGTCTGTCTGCAATAACAATCTTTTTAAAGAAACCCCAGAGAATTCGTCTTAAACCTTTTACGAGGCGGTCATAATCAAAATCATGTTTTTCATAAAACTGGTGTATAAGGTTTTGAGGTCTTTCAATAGGGCCAGCAACTAATTGAGGATAAAACATTACATACAAAGAATAAATTCCAAAATTTCTTACTGCTTTTTGACGGCCTCTATATACTTCAATTGTATAACTCATTGCCTGAAATGTATGGAACGACAGTCCAATCGGCAGAAGGATATTTAGATACGGTGTTGCTGCATGGATGTGTAAAAAAAAGAAAAAAGAATTTATATTACCTGATATAAAATTGTAGTATTTAAAAACAATGAGAATACCAATATTGGCAACCAGGCTTAATGATAAGAAGAGTTTTCGTTTAACACCATTTTCTTTTTCAATCAAAATACCCGCAATATAATCTACTACAATAGTAAAACCGAGGATAAAAATGTAAACAGGTACAAAAGCCATGTAAAAAACACAACTGGCAGCTAATAATAAAAACCAACGAAATTTATGAGGAAGTAAAAAATAAAGTGGGGTTACAATTATAAAAAAAATAATAAAAGAAATTGAATCAAAAAGCATTGATTTCTCAGGTTTAATTAATCCGAATGTATTAAGATAGGTGAACTCAGTAAGACAGTTTCAATTTACAATCAATAATAAATATATTTTTTAATATCAAAAAAAATTTATTATTAATATCATCTCAGGTAGTTTAAATAAAAAGCTGTTGCATTTGTACAACAGCTTTTAGTGTTTAGCTTTTAAGTTAAATTATTGTTTAATGAATTTTTCGTTTACAATACCATTGTTTGTTTGAATACGAATAAAATATTGACCAGCTGCAAGCTTACTTGTTTCTAATTTATAGAAACTGCTTTGTGGCTTTATCGTTTGTAATAACTGGCCTTTTGCATTAAATAATTGCACCTGACCCATGCTTGTTTTTGAAATAACGTTGATGTATGCAGAAGCCGGGTTAGGCATCAATACAATATCATTTGAAATTTGCAGAGCAGCTTTTGCTATGTTACTGTATGATATAACACCGTTAAGATCAACCTTTTTAATCCTGTAATAGTTATCTCCGTAAGCAGGCGCTTTATCAATATAATTATATGTTTTTTGTGTTGCTGATAAAGCTGATGCCATTGTCTGTAAGCTGCTGAAATGAATGCCATCTGTGCTTCTTTGAATTTCATAAAAGCGTGTTTGCTGATCATTTGCTACGGTCCAGTGTAATGGTATTTGTTGCTTTGCCTGGTCTGCCTGTGCAGAAAGATTAAACAGGTTGACTGCCAAAACAGTTTGAGCACATGTAGCTAAAGATACATTTAATGTATAAGGTGCACCGGTTAATGTTCCGCTGTTAACTTCATGTACTACTACAGTAAATTGTTTACCTGCAGGCGCATCAAAGTTAAATATTTGAGTAGTTCCTGAAAAGCCTTGTGCACCAAGAAAATTTACATTTGGCGTATCTGCAATAAAACCTTTACTGTTATAAGCCAGGCAATAAAGATTGACTCCAGAAGGCGATGAAAAAGATACTTGCACACACTGGCTTGCGCTGTTAGTGTTGGTAAATGTATAAGCATCATAAACACGATTACCTGTAGTTGCAATTAAGCTTGGATTAGGGCTTGTGCTATCGCAAACACCAAGTGTATCATTCCTGCTTACTCTGCCTGTTTGCATACCTGTTTTTACAGTATAATTCGCACTTGTGGTGGGTGTACCAAGTGTAGCGATAATATTCCTACCCGGTTGTTTGCCCAACACAGTTGAATATTCAAATATTTTATTTCCAAACTGTCCACCCTTGTATTTAACTGTTACAAGAAAGTTTAATACAGTACCGCAACTCAAGGAACTATCAGCTTTAAATATAAAAGGATTTGCCGTGTTGATAGATAAGCCGCCGTTTGAATCAATATTATTATAAAAAACTGAATCCTGAAGTATAGTAACACCAGTTGTAGTGGTAGTTAGAATAGCTCTTACGTTAGTAGCTGTTGCAAGAGAAGTATTTTTTAACCCTATAACAATGTTGCCCGTTTCACCGGCTTCAACATAGCCATTACCATTTGACACAGAACCTTCAAGAACATAGCTTGTGTCTAAATTAAGAACCGCATAAGCTTTAGGGTTTAATTTCTGCATTGCCTGGAATGCCTGTATAATTCCATGGCCACTTACATCATCAACACCATGCGCTTCAATATCCAGTGCGGTTGATTTTAACAAATTTCTAATCTGATCAGGTGTTAAATCCGGGTTTGCAGATTTAAGCAACCCGGCTATTGCGCCGGCGTGCGGTGCAGCGGCTGAAGTACCATAAAAAGGATCAAAGAGCGTAGTGTTTGTAGTTTGGGTATTAACGCCGTCTGCGGCTGTTATATCTGGTTTAAATCTTGTTAAACCACCACCGGTTGTAAATAAATAATTGCCTGAAGTAACTGGTGTGCTATCTGCATTCCAGAAAATGCGGCGCGGCCCATCTGATGAAAAAGCTTCTACCTGGTCTGTTGTATCAAAGGCGTTTGGATATGGTCCTGGAGGTAGTCCGGTAAAAGTTGCTGCCGCTGGTGTAGCAGCACATGAAAATGCCTCAGCCGCGCAGTTATGCCCGAAAACCTGGCCGTTGGTGAAAATAGCAAGGCCTTGTGAGCCTCCACTGGCAAAACCCGCATTCAGGTGAAATGCCCTGCGTTTTGCGGATGAAGTTTTGAATACTACCAATCTATCACCTGTAGATACAGTTGCATAGAAACCTTCAATTGGGTCACCGGTAGTATCCTGAACATCTGTTGAAGATGCTACTACATCACCTGCACTACTTATTTGAAATAAATCATAATCATTTGCTGATTTGCCTAACGGGTCAGCCCATTCAAGAAAGTAATATCCTGAATAAAAAGCTTCATCGCCTGTAATAGGTGTTGCTACTGTACCAAAGTTATTTATAGTACCGCTTTGCTTGGTTGTATCTCCTACAAAAGCCGGAGAACCTTCATCGTTAAAATCTCCTTCATAAACGCCGGATGTATTTTTTGTAACTGAACCTGCATTACCTGCAGAAGCAAAATACATAGCGCCATCTGCTATAACACTATTAACTGCCTGTGCAACCATGCCATCCTGGAAAGGTGGCTCATCTAAATACTCAACATCGTCAATAATAATATCGCATCCATATAATGAGCGTAAAGCTTTTATGTTATCTGCAAAACCTGCTTCACCTATATCTGCTGTAGCAAAATACAATTGCGCTTTTGGAACGATGTCATGAATGATATGTAGCATAGCTCTGCCTTCATCTTCACCGCCGGAATAATCCTGCAATACAGTAACAGGCGTTGTATAACCAAGCGGGTTGCCCTTGCCCGGAAGGTCACCATTTAAAACATCTGTGGCTGCACCGGCAGTAGCATTATAGCTATCAGACAACACACCAATCTTAATACCCGCACCAGAAAAACCATAAGTATTGCGTGCATCATCAGCCCTGTGTGCACGGTCGCCTTCAGAAGTAACCGGGCTGTTGGCCGCAAATTGTTCAGGATAATTTTTGCGGAGATAATTGATTAATTTTTGACGTACTTCAGCTTCACGCTTTTTAGCCTTCACATCAAATCCTGCAGGTGTAACAGGTTTATCGACCAGTTTGCTTGGCACAGCGGCCTGTATAAATTTTACCTCTGAAAAAGCAGCAATTGTTTTTACATCAGCAAGATTAACCGTTGCTCTTACCATATGATTTGCAAAAGATGGATAAATAATTTTTCCGCCAAGCGCTTCAATTTTAGCTAACAGCACATCTGTAACATTTCCTTTAATATCTACTGGCAGCCTGCCACTTTTATCAGCGTTTACATTGGCTGCTCTTAAGGTGGTGACACCTTGTGCCATAGGAACATTTTGCTTTTCTCTAACTGCCTGCAATAAAACTGAGCTTATCTTTTTTTCGGCAGGAGTTCTTGATGCTTTTTCATTAACAAGATACTGAATCTGTGTTAGCGTTTTTGATTGCAGCTGCTGTGCATTCATTTTAAAAACAGCCAGCAGCGCAATGGTTGTAAATAATGCGGAGTAAATTTTTGATCTCATGTTGAATGTTTTAATTTAATTGAACAGGGGTTAAATATATATACTTATATGTACCTAAAAAATTTATTGAATTAAGCGCCCGTAGAAATATATCTTACGAGGGATCTCTTGGCTATAGGTAATAAAGTTTCTTCAATTGGCAGGTTTACTTCAGCATATACAAGATATACAGCGGGGTTTGGTAAATGCACCCTGCTTTTAACCAGTTGGGATTTTATATTTTCATACGTATTCGTAATAGTTTTGTGCCATGAATCAACAAACTCTGTACGCATGCTTCTGAACTTTTCATCATGCTTTTCATAAATGCTTAAGCGGTATTCATACACACGTGTAAAAGCAATGCCATTGCTTAAGAAAAAATATCCTTCATTTTGTTCAAGCGGAATTATACCCACCGGTGAAATTTTTAATTTGCCTTCCACCATTTCATATAGCTCTGTTCCACTACTAATTGTTGTGCGCATTTGCTTTGATGCGTAGTGAATGATCTCTTCCAGTTGCTGCATCAGTTCATCATCTTTCATCATCTGTTCATACAATACCTGCAGCCTCTCCATTTGAATACCGGTAAGCTTTTTTGGAAACTGCTCCTGTAAAAATTTTTTATTTTCCCTGAAGGCAACAAGGTTATTATAATGAAAAATTACATCAGCTAACTGTGGGTATAACTTGTGCTCATAAAAATATTTATTTACTTCCTGCAGGTAAGCAAGCAGTGTATATTTTTTTAATTCAAAATCAATATATCCATCTGCGAACCACGTTTCTGATAAAGACTTCATTGGATTTATTTGAACCTGAAATTAATTAATTATTTACAATAACTGATCAGTGATTATAAATGTTGTATAACATGTTAAGAAAAACTGTTTGATGTTGTATTAAATGAAATATGTATTTTCATTTTTCAACTAGATGCTTGCTATGGCTAACTGGAGAATTAAGTTATCACTATTCTTAAATTATTTTGTTTTTGCGATACTGTTAAACAGTGTTGGAACAGTTATACTGCTTATGCAAAAAAGTTTTGGTATAACAAAAACGCAGGCATCTTATACAGAACCATTTAAAGATTTAAGTATTGCGATTATATCGTTTCTGGTAACATCATTCATTACAAAAATCGGCTACAAAAAAGCCATGCTTATAGCACTTGGCTTTGTAAGTGTTGTATGTTTTATAATGCCGTTTACAAGCAGTCTTTTTATGGTTAGATTTTTATTTGCTGCTGTAGGCTCCAGCTTTGCCTTAATAAAAATGTCAGTGTACGGGGCGATTGGCCTTGTTACAAAAAATAATAAAGAGCATATAAGCATGATGAATTTTATTGAAAGCTTTTTTGGTGTTGGTATTGTGGTGAGCTACTTTATTTTTCCTTTATTTATTAATAAAAATAATCCTACATCTACATCTTGGCTTAATGTTTATTATTTACTTGGATGCATATCGCTGATTGCATTTTTATTATTACTTTCTTCACCGCTTGATGAATCTGCTTCTAAAACAAATGAAAGGCAAAACCTTGCCAATGATTTTGGCAAAATGTTTAAGCTGTTTGCTGTGCCTTTAGTGCTTATATTTTTATTGTGTGCTTTTATATATGTGTTGCTTGAACAAAGCATCATGAGCTGGCTGCCTACTTTTAATAATGATGTTTTAAAGCTGAATGAAGTATTAAGCATAAGAATGGCAAGCATACTTTCTGCAGCTATTGCATTGGGGAGATTTCTCGCAGGTTTGTTATTAAGAAAGGTTAAATGGATTTATGTACTTGTTATTTGTTTGTTTAGTGCGGCCGCCATCGTGTATTTTATTATGCCGCCTATAAAAAACTTTATTGCTACTTATCATGGAGATGGTATTACTCAATTAAAAGACATCCCCGCCATCGCATTTGTATTTCCACTGATTGGTTTATTCCTTGCACCTGTGTATCCTGCTATCAATTCAGTAATCTTAAGTTCTTTACCTAAACCACAACATGGATTAATGTCTGGATTAATAATAATTTTTTCAGCGCTCGGTGGTTCTTTAGGTTCAGTTATTACTGGCCATGTGTTTGATGCCTATGGCGGACAAACGGCTTTTTATTTTTCATTGATTCCGATAGGCATTCTAATAATCGGGCTTATATTTTTTAACCGCATTCAAAAAAAATATGCTGTTATTTCTCATGCAAAATTACCACTAACAACAGATCCTATTACAGAAGAGTTTAAACAATAAAACCCTTCCAATAAAGGAAAGGCTTATACAATACACATCACAATTATCTTCTGTATTCGTCATTGTCATAATAACCATTTTTGTTGTAACCGTTATTATAACTTATTACATTAATGTGCCTGATTTTATCTGCTTTTTCCCATTCCAGTTCACGAATCAGTTCTACTTTTCTGCCAGGAGCAATAGGCAAGCACATTACTTCATGTACTTTCTTTTCATAAATATCATTTACATGTGCTATACGGTAACTTCTTTCATCACCATAACTATTGTTGTAATAACCGTTATTATAATTGCGATCATAACTGACACCAAAGTTTGGAGTTTGAACGGATAAACGAGACATAACTGTTTGAGAAAATGCAGCATTTAGAATGAAGAGGGTTAATGCAAGTGTAAAAAGTTTTTTCATGTCGTTTGTTTTATGTTTAATGAATATATACATGAGATGTTGTTAACTCTTGTTAGTTTATAAATGCATTGTTAATGATGAAAAGAAGTGAGAGAAACGATGTACGAAGTGATACAAATACAAACTATAAACTACAAACCACAAACTATAGTAACGCTCTTATGCTTGCAGTGCCTGTATTTATAATGCGTGTGCCTGCCGGTTTGCGGCCTTCATATTCAATGCTTATTTCAAGGTTGTTTACAAGGCGTTTTGTAAAGTTGATATTCCATAATAAATTTTTACCAGGCAGTAAACCTTCAAGCATTATATAACTTACGGTCGTGTTATCAATACCTTTAAAATTGATAGTACTGAATTGAAAGCCTGCACTTAAACTGGTATTTGAAACGGCATTATACTTTGCATTAATATTTAATGAATTGAATATAGCTTTTTCACCGCCAAATGTCACTGCATTGTTTTTTGATTGATACTGGTAATACGTTTCAATACGAAATACCGTTGATGATGTATAGATAAATTGTGGCGTTGATGATATAGTTTGAATTGTATAATTCTGGTTGGCAAATGATGGTGTGCTTAAGTTATTTTTGTTGTATCGTTCTTCAAACTGCAAAGAATAATTACGGTTAATATTTGTTCTTGTTTTTAATGACCATGTACTTTGCTGTGTTGATTGAAAGCCATACGTAAGCAATGATTTATTATAAAGTGAAATATTGCTTATATCAACGCCCCATACTGTACTGTAACGGTTAAATGATAATGTATTGCTGAACGTATGATTAAGATTGATAAGACTTGTATCGTTGATGTTGCCTTTGGTCGGAATATAAGCCGGTGCTCCGTTTGATTGTTCTTTCTTATACGTTTGCCATGATGATTGTAATACAAAGCGTGTGATAAATTTATTGATTGATGATGCGCCTGTAGTTTTTAAAAACACTTTAGGATTTAATGTTACCGCATAATTAAACTGCGTATAATTTGCTTTAATATATTCATTGGTTGGTGTATAAATGCGGATGAATTTTGCCTGGTCAGGAAAGGCAGCCAGCTCAAATTCATTTAACTGTTGAACGCCATCATTGTTATAATCAATCCATGCATATTGGCCGGTACCCGCGGGTACTTCAATATAGGAGAAGTTGCGCTTTTGTTCCTGCCCGCTGCCAATTTCATAGAGCGCATTGCCCGTTAAAAAGCCTTTCCATTCATTCACTATGTATTCTGCTCTTCCCAACAAAGTATTATCAGGTGTTTGCTGTGTAAGCTGCGTGTTATACACATACAATTGCCTGTAGGTTGCGTTTATACGAAACTGGTGATGTTTGTTTTGAAACAACTCAGCTTGTAAATTATAATTATAACTTCTGTCTGTTTTAACCAGCGATTTATTCAACGGCAACTCATCGCTTCTTGTAAAAAAATTAAACGACCAGTGATTCAATTTTTGTTCATTAGATTTTATATATGCTGTTACTGTTTCAAACGAATAACTTAAAGGTGTAACAGTATCAGCAAGGTCATTTTTTTGTTCATTATGTTCAAGATAATAAGATGCACCAAGTGTATAATTATTAAGGTCAGCAAATGTTTTATGCAAATCAATATTTGGCCTCAGAAAAAAACCTTTGTCTGTTGGCGTTTTACTGTTGGTTAAACTAAATGCATCTGTCAATTCAAATTTATTTATTGTTTGATGATGCAGAATTTCATTGCGGATGCCGGTAAACCCATCACTTCTTATATAACTTGAAAAACGATATAATAAATCATTTTGTTTGTCGTCTTTTAATTCAACGCTTAATGTTGGTAACTGTTCTGTTGCAGCTTGTGTAAGTATCGGCAAGCCCCAGTCACGTGTAAATTCAGGGTCACGCAAACGTTCAACCGGTTGAAAATTTTTATCAACCCATTCATAGTCTGCAATGGTGTTTAACTGTAAAGTTTTTGCTTTTGTTTTAAAAGTTGATGTGTGTGCAAAATCAATTTTTGATGCATAGCCTTTATCATTCTGCTTATCTTTTAATGAATAAGTGTTGGCATCATAATCACTAAAAGCAAATGCAGCTTTTAATGTTGTATTGTTATCAATCAGCCATGTAAAACCGGTATTTACAACCTGTTGTTTTTTGGGTGTAACTAAAAAAGTAGCCGCTTCAAAATTGCCTTGCGGCACACCATTAACAGGCTGCACCCATTGATAAACGTTGCCATTGGCTGCGTTAAACAATGGCAGATAATTGCCTTTGTTTGCGCCCACATCAATAAAATTCAGGCTGTATTTTGCGCTGTCTGCATTGGTTGAGTACACAAAAATTAAATCGTGCACATTGTTATAAACCGTATCAATTTTCTTATATAAAATTTTACCTGTTGAAAATGTGTCAATACCTGAAACAGGATAAAAAGCATTCTGAATACTATCACCAATGTTTGCAAGAAATTGTTTCTGCGGGTTATCAAGTGTAATATCTATCGGTGAATTTTTTGCATCAGCATTACTGTATGCAGCAACGTTTATAATCAGCTTTTTTCCAAACTGAAAATCATTGTTGATGTATAACATTGAGTTTAAATAATTACGGTCTGCATATTCAAACTCAATCTGTATGCGCGAATCTTTTGTAATCATTTGCTTTGGCGTAAACGTAACTTCCGCTGTGTTATAATTGATGACGTAATCCTGGTCTTCGCCGCGTTGCAACTGAACGCCATCAAGAAAAACTTTTTCTGTTCCGGCCAGCACAATAAAAAATAATTCATTGTTGTTGCCTTGTAATTTATACGGACCCTGGTTGCCTTCTGCGCCTTCAAAAACATTGCGTGCAAACTTGCCTTTTGCAATGGCGCCAGATAATAAAGTGTTGCCTTTTATGTTCGATGAAATATTATATCGCTGCTGATAAGATAAACCCTGCAAACGCTTATAAAATTTCAGGAAATAATTTTCATCCTCCCTTAAATCAATATCACCTAAATCCAGTTCCCAGTTCTTTTTGCTGAATTGCAGTAACACTTTATCAAACTCATTTAAATTTTGTGTTGTGCCATCTGGTTGTATAGGAATATTGTTATCTGTGATAGCTGCATTCAGTTGAATACTGTCACCGATATAGCCACTTAACTGCAGGTTTAATTGCGAATTAAAAACGGCATCCTGCGTATTGCCAACGCTGATGCTTCTTCCAAAACTGCCGTTATAATTCAGCTTGCCAAAATTAATAAAGCTTTCATCATTTCTGTTTTTTGCAACAGGTGCAACTGCTATAAAATTGTTTTTTATGCTATCATAACGGTATCGCTGTTTAACTGCATTTAGTTTTTCACTGAATATGCGGTATGTAAGCTGCACACTATCTGCCGGTAATTGTTTTTTAAACTGAAGCGTTGCGTTAATCCAATCTAAAGTATAATAAGAAGTATCAATGCCGCTGATAAAAAAAGTGCCGGGAACAATGCTTACAGAATCTATCTTAATTATATTATTAGCAGCAATTTTTTTTGAGCGAAGGTTTGAAAGCTGCGCTGAAACAGGTAAGATAAAAATTGTTGTTATTAAGAAGAATAATATCAGTCGTACACCACTCAAACAATCAGTTTTAAATTAAACTTTAATGCAGTAAAATTATTGTTTGAGCGCAGAAACAAAAAAAGGCACTTTATTCAAGCGCCTTTAACTTATAAAATAAACATATTATCTTGACAATACCATCTGCTTTGTATCAATCAATCTTTCATTTACATAAAGCGAATATTGGTAAGCACCTGCAGCTAATGTAGAAGCATCAACACTTAAATTGCCTTTGCCTTGTGTGTTTAAACTTATTTGTTTTAATACAACGCCTTTTTTATCAGTAATAATTATTCTGGCTGATGAATATTGTTGTGGTAAAGCATAACCAATGTTGGTTGAATTAGTAAATGGATTAGGAACATTCTGTGCCATTGAAGCTGATGAAACAACTGTTGACTGCTGTTCATTTGCTGAAGAAATCATTGCTTTTAATTCATTGATCTGGTTTTGCAGTGAATTTACTATTGATTTAAGCGAATCTTTTTCTTTTGATAATACCTGTTCGCCTTTAACTAATGGTACCACAAAATCAGCATCACGCAATCCGTATAAATCGTTATCATTTTTTGCAGCATCTACGCCACTAAAATCATAGTTCATATCTTTTGCTGCTTTCTCTACATCCTGTGCAATAAAACCCGTATAAACAACCTGTTCTTTTGCTTTTCTTGCATCTGTTTTAGTTTGTGGTGGTTTAATAATATTGCTATCTTTATCTTTTCTTGCTGTACGTTGTATTATCTTATCCGCAGCATTTAAATCAAGGTTGTATGTAACGGGCTGCAGTTTATTAATAAATGATAAGCCAGGTACATTTGCTTAATGTTTTTCTTTACCCTGCCATCTGAAATATTACTCCAGCCAACATATCCGTCAATGCTGGTAACATATTGATCACCCACTCTAACCTGTTTGCTGGCACTGGCTCACCAAATAAATGCACTTACTGAAGATTATAGAAGGGCTTTGCAGCCGTTGCAGTGATCCAATAACACATCTTATATTGATGGGCAAATGCGTAATGCTATACCGCTGTCAATAGTTAAACAAAGTGCCTGTGATTCGTTACTTCACCAGACCTTACGCAAGTAGATTTTATATTACCAATGCAGGTTCGTATAATAATATAAAGCATTAGACTAAATTTTGGCATTATAATTATTCTTACAAGTAAAAAGTTATGGAAGAAAAGAATAAAAAAGACGACTACCAAAAAACTCAATCAGCCAGCTCACCAGGAGCGATGGGTGAAGAGGTAACCCGCAAAAAAAATGAAGTTGAAGATGGCAAAGGGAAAAGTATAAATGCAGCAGCGCAGGAAGAAGGATTGAATGAAGAAAAATCACCTGGTATCGCAGGTGCGTTTGAAGGTTTTGAAAACACTGAACGATAATTTTGCATAGGTTAATCCCTTTTTTCTAAAAGCGTTAGCTTGCTCTAAATTATTACAATGAAAAAAGCATTTTTAGCGGCTCTTATTGTTGGCCTGGTTGCCGGAGCAATGTTACTTTATCTTACCAATCGCACACCTGAAGAAGAAGCAGGCAAGAGTCAATAAATATTAGATTAAGAATCAGCAACATCAGCATGCAGCAGCTTTTCTGTATCCAAGCCTCTGTTTGATGATGCTTTGTATAATAGATCTAGACTAGTAGCTTGCATATTGCATAATGCAGGTTTGATAAATGGTCTGCAATTATAAATGCAGAATAGTTTTTTAATGTAATCCGTTTGTTTTAGAATATCGAAAATTATAATAGGTATTTAATATTCCTTTAAAGAGGTTATATTTTCTCTATGTCTTGGCAAACAGATAAATTTTATACTATGGATTAAACACCAGCCATAATTATTAAATAACATATTTAATTCGTGTTGCCATATTGCAGGTATCTTTAGTGTATGGAAGAATACAATGACACTGTTTTAAGAGAGCTGATAATTGCAGGTAAAGATGCAACGCTTGAACTAAACACTATAAAATTTAAAAAGCAAACGCCGCGAATGAAAGAATTGCTGGCTTTTCGCAGAAGTCAATTAAACTTTATCCGCAGGAGGGCTACTGAGCTTAATTTAACAGAAGCTGAATTCGATAATATTCGTAATTATGTGCAGGATAAAAGCATTTAGTTGATTTATGTACCGGGTAGCAATAATTAACTAAATAAAAGAATTTTAAGCATGTACCTGCTTAAGTCTTTATTGGTTTCTCCATAAGCTTTATTGCACATCTTAAATTTGCTGAAGCAAGTTAGAAAAACTGGTATCAGCGTGGCTAAAACTTAGTACTGATGAAATAAAAAATGCGATAAAAAAATTACGTAAACTTTGGGTACATAATATACTCATTAAAATTGTTTAATGCTTTTTAAGCAAATGCTAAATAAAAAAAGGCACTTATGCAAGTGCCTTTAGAAAAATAAAATAAACAAAAATTATTTTGCCAGCATCATTTGCTTTGTATCAATTACTTTACCATCAACCATTAAAGCATATTGATAAGTGCCGGAAGGAAGTTCACTTGCCCTTACACTAATAGTGCCATTACCATTACCTGCCAGCTTAACTGATTTTAAAGTTTGTCCATTTGCAGTTATGAAGCTGATATAAGCATTACCGTTATTCACCGGTAAATAATAATTAATCTTAGTTTGTCCGTTGAAAGGATTAGGACTATTCTGACTAAGAGAAGCCTGCACGCCTAAATCAACATGCTGGTTTGTTGCTTTACTATCTGTAACTGCACCGCTAACTGTTGTACCTGTAAGCATTGTTTTTAAATCATCAATTTGTTTTTGCAGGCTTGTAAATTTTATATCATCATTTTTCTTTAATGAATCATTTTGCTTTGATAATTCCTGCACGGCTTTAACCAGTGGCACAACAAAATCACTATAACTTAAGGCATATAAGTCTTTATCGTTTTGAGGATGATGAACACCACTGAAATCATAATTTAATTTTTTAGCA
>CAHJWK010000078.1 GCA_903642275.1 Chitinophagaceae bacterium | reverse complement strand
GTACAGAAAAAATACGCTGATTTCGTTTCTGAAAATGGCGGAGAAGCAGCACACAGTAATCCTTGGGGATTAAAATCACTGGCGTACCCAATCCAGAAAAAGACTACAGGTATTTACTGGGTTATGGAATATAGTGCGCCATCCACCTTCAATGAAAAGCTGAAAATCCAGCTTTTACGTGATGAACAGGTGATGCGTCACCTGGTTACTGCACTCGACAAATACGCCGTTGAGTACAATACAAAAAAGAGAAGTGGCGTACGCACCAATAACGAAAAAGCGGAAGTGTAGTTATGGCAAAATCAAGCGATATAAAATACCTGACGGCGATTAAGCCGGATAAGCAAAAGAAGAAATTCTGCCGCTTTAAAAAATATGGCATTAAGTACGTTGACTATAAAGACATGGAATTCTTGAAGAAGTTTGTAAACGAGCAAGGTAAAATTTTACCACGTCGCCTTACAGGCAACTCTTTAAAATATCAACGCAAAGTAAGTGATGCTATTAAGAAGGCTCGTCAGATGGCGTTAATGCCTTTTGTAACAGACCTTTTGAAGTGATTAATTAAGTTATGAATGATGAATGCAAATTCTTAGTAATAACTTATATCTCATAACACATAATTAAAAAACCATGCAGGTAATATTAATACAAGATGTAGATCATCTTGGTGCAACTAACGAACTGGTGAGTGTAAAAAACGGTTATGCACGCAATTATCTTATCCCACAAAAGTTTGCTGTTGAAGCTAATTCTTCAAATAAAAAGCAACTTGAAGAACGCATGAAAGTGCAGCAGAAAAAAGAAGCTGGTATGCTTGCGGAAATTAATAATGTAATTAATGTATTGAAAGAAGGCCCGGTTAAAATTGGCGCTAAAACAGGTACCAGCGGAAAAATTTTCGGCAGCGTTACATCTTTGCAAATTGCCCGCGCAATCCGCGACCAGAAAGGTTACCAGATTGACCGCAAACGCATTTCAATTGTTGATGACGTTAAAGAATTAGGAATGTATAAAGCTAACATTGATTTTGGTAATGGTAACAATACAGAAATTGAATTTGAAGTTATAAGCGAATAAATCTGAAACATAAATAGAAAAGCTCCGCAAGACGGAGCTTTTCTATTTTCAATACTTATAGTTTAAGAATCTTGGTTTTTTTAATGATTTTACCTGTATCATCTGCCAATCTCAACACATAGACGCCGTTTGGCAAATTATTAAGATAAAGCATAAACGTTTGTGTTGATTGAACTACAGAAATTTTATTCTGCTCAATAAGCCTGCCGGTAATATCAAACAAAGCGTATTGATAAAATGAGCCGCTGGCATTATTAATTTCTATAGTTGTTACACCATTAATTGCCGGGTTTGGAAATGCTGTAAATGTAGGGTTGGTAGTTGTTGGTATTGAAGTGCTATCACTGTTAAGTGTAACACTGAATGAAGCTTTGGTATTTCTGATGCCATCAAAATATAAAAGATATTTATGTCTGGTTTGTAAACTGCTTATGTTAACAGTACCATTGCTGTTAAACGTTGTACAATTAACCGGTTGCGGAAAACTCTGGCCTGCCGGACAAGATGAAACATCATACAATGCGAGCCTAATTCCAATACCATCGCATGCAGATAAGCCTGAAGGAACCAGTGTATAATCTGAAACCGTTAAGCTAAGATTTGACAGTGTATCATTCATAAAAGCGTAGTATGCATTATTAGTAACAAATGTGCCGGTATTATTACAATTTACCTGTGTAAAAGAGGGGTCTTTAAACTTGTTACTGGTTGCATGCACAAGATCGAAAAATATTTTTGTATTGCCTTGTATTGGTGATGCAGGAAAAGTAGAAGGACATTCATCAGTTACTGTTATTGTTGATGTAACCGGTTGCATTTCCTGCGAAAAAAGATCACAGTTACCATACGTGTTATGCTGCGGTGTTACGGTATATAAAGCGCCCTGGTAAGCCGCTGCGTCAGGCGACCTGCGATCAATATAATCAAGAATAGCATAGTGCATTACTTTTGAAGGATTAACTGTTGAATAGCTGTTTGTGCTTGCTTCATAATCATCATTTATATGGGCAAGATTTAAAGCATGGCCAAGCTCATGCAGTATTATCATTTCAAGATCATAATTTTTTTGCTGCGGAAAACATGGGCCATCATTCAAGGAGAGTGTAGCACCTTCTGAAACACCGTTGTTTCTTATTAAAATATCGAAACCGGTTTTCTGCGCGGTTAATACGCCGCCGCTTCCGGAAGTACAAGCCTTAAACCAACTAAATGTTTTTTCTAAAACACCATCTTCCATTCTATCCTGCCCTGTATTATCATTATCAAATACAACTAAGTTTATATCATCATCCTTAACCACCTGCTGTGTTGTGTTTGAGCCTTCAGTAAAATTAGCACCTGCAATTTCCTTCCACGTTGTAACTGCACGTTCAAAAGTTGCTTTGGCAGATGTGGCAGTAATATCCACACCCCTTCCTGCTGTATTTGTACTAAACTGGTATGTATAACCACCGGAGCCATTTGTATTCATCAGTCTCGGTTCGCTTGCAACTGTGTCTCCGTTAGATAAGTCAAACTCAGCATTTAAAACAGAATAGAGTACCTGCAGGTCTTTAGAAGAAGTGACTGTAGTGCCATCATTAAGAACAACGGCAATCTTACCGGTTGCAGCATGGTCTGGAACGTTTAATGTTATCCTGTTATCAGCCCATGAAATTATATAAGGCGAATAAAATGTAACTGCATAATCAGGATCTGCATTACCGTTATCGCCACTTTTAAATAAGATGGCTGCTGAAGCTGAAGGTATATTACCAAAGCCAGAACCGTTTATTGTTAAGATATTATGCGCGGCATCATTAAGCGTACCACCATGCACTGTATCAGGTGAAAATGATGTTATCGTTGCTGTGCCTGTAACGCCATTGGTAATTAAACCTGGGTTTGCATCAAATGAAGCATCAACCGTTTTTTCAGTTATGCCGGTTTTGTTTTCTATAGCTGTATAAAGATTTTGTTTGATGTTATCATACACTGCGAATGGTGCATAAGCCCTGTTCTTTTTTAAATCATATTTAAAAAACCCCTGACTGCTGCTATATACGTCATACAAAATATTGTTTGTTATGGGCGAATGTAAATGCTTTGCATTTTTAAAACAGAAAAACATTCCCGTTTCATTTTTTTTCAGTTGTAGTACTTCACTTACAACCAGGCAGTGATTGTCAACGCTGCCGCCTTCTGTAACAATCTCTATTTCATCAACCCCAATATCACCTTTAAAAACCTTATAAATATGTATTGTGTTTGCAGTGTAAATTATGGTGTGTTCGGGGTTCCAGAATGAATGCCTGTCAACAATTTTACCTTCAACTATTGCAGAAGCATTATTTATTTTCTTATCTAAATCAATTTTATAAAGCTGGGCTTTTGAATTAAAAAATAATAATACTAAACTTAAGCAGAAGGCGTAACGATTTACAATCATTGGTTTATTTCGTTTTGATACCAGTGTAACAGAATTAAATTTTGTTGCGATGAAATTATGATTCTGCCCTAATTAATGCACAAATATTTCTAAGGACAATCAATCGGCTAAAACGTTTAAATCATTTGAAATATTATAGCTGCTTAACTTCGCCGCATGATTTACTTTGAACGTAAAGATTTATCAAACGAACAGCTGGGCGGCTTCTATAAAAAACTGCTGTTGCCGCGCATGATAGAAGAGAAAATGCTTGTCTTGCTGCGGCAGGGAAAAATTTCAAAATGGTTTAGCGGTATTGGGCAGGAAGCCATTGCTGTTGGTGCAACATTAGCTTTAAATGATGATGAATGGATAATGCCGCTGCATAGAAACCTTGGTGTTTTTACAACCCGCAACATGCGGTTGTATAAATTATTCATGCAATGGCAGGGTAGTGCAGATGGTTATAGCAAAGGCAGGGAACGCAGTTTCCATTTTGGTAACAGGGAGCATCATATCTGCGGGATGATTTCACATCTTGGCCCGCAAATGGCAATTGCAGACGGCGTTGCTTTGGCACATAAATTAAAAAGAGAAAATAAAGTTGCATTAGCATTTACAGGAGAAGGCGGAACAAGTGAAGGAGATTTTCATGAGGCTTTAAATGTTGCTGCAGTGTGGGATTTACCTGTTATTTTTTTAATTGAAAATAATGGTTATGGTTTAAGTACGCCTGTTCATGAGCAATATCGTTGCGCAAATCTGGTTGACCGTGCAATAGGCTATGGCATGGAAGGCGTGCAGATTGACGGCAACAATATTTTAACCGTGTATGATACTATAAAAGGTGTTCGTGAATATTGCATCAAACAACAAAAACCATATTTGATTGAATGCATGACGTTCAGGATGCGTGGACATGAGGAAGCTAGTGGCACAAAATATATTCCTGCAGAACTGTTTGATAGATGGAAAGAAAAAGACCCGGTCATAAATTTTGAAAATTATTTGTTGAATAAAGAAGTCTTATCTAATGAAGAAGTTGAATCAATCAAAGAAGCAATCAAAAAGTATATTGAAGAAGAGTTAGCAGTTGGTTTTGCTGCTTCTTTTACTATAGTAAATACAGAAAACGAATTGAAAGATATTTATTTTGATAAGCCAACAGTCAACAATCAACTATCAGCAATAAAAGCTATTGATAATTATGAGCCGTTAACGATTAACGGTCAACAATCAACTGACAAACGTTTTATAAATGCCATCAGCGACGCCTTAAAGCAAAGCATGCAGCAACATCCTAATCTTATTTTAATGGGCCAGGATATTGCAGAGTATGGAGGCGCATTTAAAATTACAGAAGGATTTGTAAACATATTCGGCAAAGAAAGAGTGCGCAACACACCGATATGCGAAAGTGCTATCGTTGGTGCAGCATTAGGTTTAAGCATGGAAGGTTTTAAAGTGATGATGGAAATGCAGTTTGCAGATTTTGCGAGTGTTGGTTTTAATCAGATTATAAATAACCTTGCGAAAATTCATTACCGTTGGAATGAGAATGCAGATGTTGTTATACGAATGCCAACTGGTGCTGGTGTTGGTGCCGGACCGTTTCATTCGCAAAGCAATGAAGCATGGTTTACACATACACCAGGTTTGAAAGTGTTATATCCTTCCTCACCAATTGATGCAAAAGGTTTATTGATTGCAGCCATTAATGACCCAAATCCTGTTTTATATTTTGAACATAAAGCATTATACAGAAGCATCAGTGGTAATGTGCCGGATGAATATTATGAGATTGAAATTGGTAAAGCGAGGATTGTACAATATGGTGAAGACATCAGCATAATAACTTATGGAAGCGGTGTGCATTGGGCGACTGAATATGCGAATGCACATCCGGATATTTCAATTGAGATTCTTGATTTAAGAACATTGTTGCCTTTAGATTATAATGCAATAAAAGAAAGCGTTGAGCGAACAGGTAAAGTTTTGATTTTACATGAAGACACTTTGATTGGCGGTATTGGCGGCGAAATTTCTGCATGGATAAATGAGCATTGCTATGAACTGCTTGATGCACCTGTTATTCGTTGTGCATCATTAGACACACCCATTCCTTTTAATTCAGAATTAGAAAAGAACTTTTTAGCAAAAGCAAGATTGGATGAAAGTGTAATGAAATTAATAAACTATTAAGTACAGGTAATCAGTTGTTACTGTTGTTGTGCTGCAAAACTTTCATCAACCAATTCTTCTTTAAGTTCTGCATCATAGATATGCATTTTTACGTTATTCATCTCTTCAAAAATATTCCCGTCCTCATAACTTACTGCAACAAGTATAGATAACTTCTGATGCGCCGGACCTTTAAATGTTCCTTTCACCGGGCTGCAATCATGAAAATGCCTGCCAATGGCAAGCTTAACATGATTGTTGGTTACCCAAATATTATTAGTTGGGTCAAGGCCGGCCCAACCGTATTTTGGTATGTAAACTTCCACCCATGCATGTGTTGCGCCTTCGCCCCTTGTGCCTTTTTTATTCGGGCATATATAACCGCTTACATATCTTGATGGAATTTTTAAAGTGCGCAAAACCTGCAACATTACATGTGCAAAATCCTGGCAAACACCGGCACGCTGCTCTAAAATTTCATCAACTGTTGTTTCAATATTTGTAATGCCTTTTATGTATTTAAAATTAGAATAGATATACTTGTTGCAATTCTGAGCAATCACTGCAATGCTTGTTGTGCTTTGGGTAATTATTTTTATAATTTCATCAACAACAAACTGGTTCTTAATTTTTGGGGCCTCTGTTAAATCAATTAAATTTAAATTACTTTCTATCTCATTTTGCAAGTCGTTAAAATCAGAAATAAAATTAACCATTATGTCCGGCGATGCTGTTGTGCGCACCATAAGCCTGCTTTCTATTACAAGCTCTTTATGCAATGGCAATACATTAAAAACACCAACTTTATTATGCCAGTAATCAATAAAATTTAAGATAGAAGGATGAGATGTTATGTTTAATTCATGAGACAGCGTTTCCTGTTCTTTACAATTGTACGGATAAATTCTTATTTCATTTACACTTTCCCTAACAGGCCTGTCGTACTCATACTTAGTAATATGTTGTATTCTGAAAACGGGCATTATATTTATTAATTATAAGAAAAAAAGTTTTGGGTTAAGTATTTACTGAAACCCATCATGTTAAGCTTTAGGTTTTGCAAACACTGCTCCAGAATTTCTCCTTGTAATTTTTCAAAATCCATATATTTAATTTCACTATAAAACTTTCCAAAATATCTTTTTAAATCATCGTTTTTATACGATTTATTTTCACTGGTTACATCATCAAGGTAACGGTATATATGATTGAGCGAATACAAAACTGAACGTGGAAAATCTTCATTCAGAATAACCTGGTGCAAAACATTTTTATTGTAATGCGATGTCTGATACATTTTCAAATACAATTCAAAACCTGAAAGCGAAAACAAAAGATATTGCCATTGCAGCAAATCAACATTCTTCTCCAGGTTATAATCTATGTTTTTATACTGCCTGTTTGTTATCACAAGCGTTTGCGTACATCGTTCAATATATCTACCCAAATTCATAAAACTCCAGCCCAGGCCACGTGGCATAGTAACATCAGTTATGCCGGCAAACAACAAACTGTTTTTTGAAAAATTTTCAATTGTTTCCAAGGCATCTGAACCGGAATTACTAACCAAAACATTTGTGCTGTTTACCATATGGTACATTTGATTCACCTGTTCCCAAACTTCTTTTGTAATATGATCCTGTACGCCTCTTGCGTTTTCGCGTGCTTTTGTAAGAATGGCTTTAAGTGAATTTGCGTTTTTAGTATCAGTAAGTAAAAACTGTAAAGTATCGCTGGTATCATTTTCCAAACGCTTAACTGCCTCACTATTTAAACCTGTAAAAATCTCAAGTACAGGCCGCCAGGTAAGATTACTGTTGATGCCTTTATCAAGCGATAAAATATAATTTGTTCGCATAACACGTAACAAACCATCAGCACGTTCCATATAACGATGTAACCAAAATAATGAGTCTGCGATTCTGCTTAGCATTACAAATTATAAGTTATGTGTAGGTAATGAGTTGATAAATTCATCATTTATAATTAATCAATCACCCATGTATCTTTACTGCCACCGCCTTGCGATGAATTAACAATCAGTGAACCTTCTTTCAAAGCAACACGTGTTAAACCGCCTGGTACAATTTTTACACCGCCCGGCCCGCACAAAGCATAAGGGCGTAAATCAACATGCCTTGCCTGGAATTTTCCATCAATAAAACAAGGCACAGTTGACAGCTGCAGAATTGGTTGTGCTATAAAATTGCGTGTATCTTTTTCAATTACTTTTTTAGCTTCATCCCAATCAGCTTCATTAATTGTATTACCCATTATCATTCCATAACCACCGGATTGATTGGTACGTTTTATAACCATCTTCTGAATATTTTTAAACACGTGATTTCTTGCATCACCATCACTCATCTGGTATGTTGGAACGTTTGGCAAAATCTGTTCTTCATTCAAATAATATTTAATCATACGCGGCACATAAGCATACACAGCTTTGTCATCAGCAACACCATTGCCCACTGCATTTGCAAGTGCCACATTGCCTTTACGGTAAGCGCTCATAATGCCAGGTACACCCAACGAACTATCATGACGAAACATTAAGGGGTCTAAAAACTCATCATCAATTCTGCGGTAAATAACATGCACCTGCTCCAGGCCGTTGGTTGTTTTCATATACACTTTATGGTTATCAACAACAAGGTCTCTGCCTTCAACCAATGCAACACCCATTTGCCTTGCAAGAAAAGTATGCTCATAATAAGCAGAATTAAAAACGCCCGGCGTAAGTAATACAACAGTTGGGTTTGATATGCTGTGCGGCGATAACGACGATAATATTTCATGCAGTAGTAACGGGTAATCATTTACCATACGCACCTTGTTTGCATAAAACATATCCGGAAAAATGCGCTTGGTTATTTCTCGGTTCTTAAGCATATAACTTACGCCGGATGGTGTGCGCAGGTTATCTTCAAGAATATAAAATTTACCATCACTTCCACGTATTAAATCAATACCGGAAATATGCACATATATATCATGCGGCACCTGTATGCCCTGCACCTCACGCAGGTAATGCGGGCATGAAGTAATCAGTTCATAAGGAATGATTTTATCTTTTAAAATATTCTGGTCATGATAAATATCTTTCAGAAAAAAATTCAGCGCCTTCAGTCTTTGTTTAATACCAGCTTCAATGTGGTTCCATTCTGCAGCCGTTAATATGCGTGGGATAATATCATAAGGGAAAATTTTTTCGATGCCTGCATTATCATTATACACCGTGAATGTTATACCCTGGTTCATGAATAACTCACCGGCCAGTTTATCTTTTTCATGCAATGTATTTATCTGTAATTGCTGCAACGTATTATACACATGGTTGTATTGGTCGCGGATTGATTGTTCGCTGCGCATTTCATCCCACGTTCCGGGCACATGCTGATATTGTTGCAGAAGTTTTTCCAAAGTGATGTAAATAAAAAGAGTTGCAATGTTATTCAACGGCAACTCTCCGGCTCAATATAGGGAAGATTGAAACAAGAGAAAAAAAATTGTGGCGGCTCTTTAACAATATGTTGGATTGTGTTGATTGATGTACCATTTAGTTTAGCAACTGATGCATAAAATTTTTACGCTGTTATTATTATTATTGATTGTACATACATTGAAAGCACAGAAAGATTTTTTTGTGCTGAAAAAACACAATCAAACTATTGAAACTTTTTTTGAAGACAGTCACATAACATTCCAGTTTAATAATGGTGACTGGATAACCGGAGTCATTACAAAAATTCAAAACGATTCATTTTATTTCAAGCAGGAGATTATTCATTACTATGCTATGGGTACAGACACGCAATATTACAGCGGTTATAAACTTGCTTTGAAAGATATACATGCGGTGCCAAGGCAAAATTTCAGTTACAATTATTCAGGTAATGATATTCATCTTACTTATGGCAACCAGAAATTTATTTATGTAAAAAATGGTTTGATATTTAAGCTGCTTGGTGGCGGTTATTTAGCGCTTAATTTATTTAATCATCTAACTGAAAATGATCCGCCATTTGTAAAGAAAAACATTGCACCATTAAGTATTGCTGCGGCTGTTTATTTAGTTGGTGTTATACTGCACAAGAGCTATAAACCTGTGTTGGTGTTAGGAAAAAAATATCATTTGGAATATATGAATATGCATAATAATTAAACTCTTCTTCTCCTTTATCGCTGTTCAACATAGCATTGATTTACTTAATTACATGCCTCTTTAATATATCCTTCAATCAGTTCTTGATTTATTAGTAGAGTATTTATTGACTATGTATGAAACTATATAGCACATTAAAAAAGTAAAGCATGCATACCAGAGTATAATTAAGCCTTGACTAATATTAAATATTGGCAAAAAAAAGAGAGTAATACAAGTTGCCAAAACTGTGATTGCTATAATTTTTATTTTGTTCTTTCTTGATAATTTGCTTCTCTTATTAATTAACCATGTAAATAAAACAGATAGCAACGTAAAAAAATAATACTAATTAGTTTGTTAATCGCCTTATAAATATTCATACTTAATTTGCTTTAAACTGTCATCTCCTCATTCTTCTTCATTCCCATTCTATATAACATCACACCAAGCAACACAAAACAAGTAACACCAAGCAATGCATACACATCAACACCTAAACTTTTTTCAAGCGATGTTTCAAGATTTATCTTTTCAAGCTTTGCCGCAATGCTTTCACTACCTGCAGTTAACAACGCAACAATAACACCGGCTAAGGCACCACCAGCAACCAAACCGGTGGCAAATAAATTGCCTTTACCCAAATCGTCTTCTGCAATAATCTCTCCTTTGCGTTTTCTGCGCCAGTCCACTAAACCACGTACCGCACCACCACAGAAAATGGGTAGCGTAGTGCTTAAAGGCAGGTAAGCACCAACTGCAAAGCTTAAAGAATTTACGCCACATAATTCCATTACAACGGCTAACGCAACACCAACAAAAACAAACTGCCAGTCAAGATTAAACGATAAAATACCTTTTATAAGTGTCGCCATTAATGTCGCCTGTGGACCGGGAAATTTATCTGTACCAATAGCATGATGATAGCCTTGTGCAATTATATCAGCAGTAGGTTTATCCAGAATTTTTATTGTGATACCAATCACTAATGATGATACAATTGCTCCAATAAATAAAGCTATCTGCTGATATTTTGGCGTGGCACCAACTATATAACCTGTTTTTAAATCCTGGGATGTAGCGCCGGCATTGGCAGCCGCAATGCAAATCATGCCGCCAACAACAAGCACCATGGGCTCATAAGTTTTCCCGCTCCATCCAATACCAATAAATACAAGGCATGTACTCATGATTGTAGCAATCGTCATGCCGCTGATTGGATTATTTGTTGCGCCGATGATGCCAACAATACGCGATGAAACTGTTACGAAAAATGCACCAAACAACACTACCAGAAATCCAAGTATCAGCTTGCTGAAAAAAGAATCGCCGGGTATCATTGGAATAAAAGCCATCAGGATTATTAATGCAATGCTACCGAATAAAACCACTTTTATGTTTATATCTTTTTCTGTTCGTAAGGTTGTAGTTGTTTCCTTGCTTGTCTTTATTGAACCAATACTTTCTTTAAATGATGTGATGATAGTAGGTATGGTTTTCATCAATGTAATAAAGCCACCGGCTGCCACTGCGCCTGCACCAATCTGTC
Organism: Chitinophagaceae bacterium; assembly: GCA_903642275.1. Lineage (GTDB taxonomy): Bacteria > Bacteroidota > Bacteroidia > Chitinophagales > Chitinophagaceae > Parafilimonas. The sequence goes on along the minus strand of CAHJWK010000078.1, from coordinate 8,706 downwards.
TTATATAGGCACGGTAAATTGCTTCTGAAGTATCATCAAATAAATGTGTTATTGGGTTCCATGAACCGGGACCACCGGCAGTGCTTAAATCTTTTAAATAACCAAGTTTTATTAACTGCGTTGCAATGATGGATTGATCATGAATCAGTGTTGCTAATAAAGGATTAAACACAAGCCAGCTTAATACACCACCTGCCACAAGTGTGCCCGCAATGCGCGGACCAATTATATAACCAACACCTAAATATTCAGGTGTTATTTCACCACTTATCTGCGCAGCGGGAAAATATTTATTAGTGAGTTTTGTTGTGTATGATGGCGTTTCTGAAATAACATGAAACAGCTTTTGCAATGAAGCATAAATTACAGAAACAGCAACGCCAATAAATGCAGTCTTTGCAATATCGCCACCCTTCTCCCCTGCTTTTAAAACAGATGCACAGGCAGTGCCTTCAGGATATGGTAACACGCCATGTTCTTTTACAATTAATGAACGGCGCAACGGAATCATCATTAATGTTCCTAACAAACCGCCGAAGATTGCAAGTATTAATATCGTTATATAATTAAAAAAATTAGCACCAACACTTTGCCCGTTCACCATTGATAAAAACAAAAACCCAGGCAATGTAAATGCCACACCGCTGGCAATACTTTCACTGGCAGAACCTGTTGTTTGAATGATGTTATTTTCTAGTATAGTTGTCTTTAATAATTTTCTGCCGATGGTAATTGCTATCACCGCAATCGGTATGGATGCACTAACCGTTAAGCCTGCTTTTAGTGCGAGGTAAACATTTGCCGCACCAAACAAACAACCCATTATGCAACCCATTACGATTGCTTTGAGCGTAAACTCCTTCATGTGTGTTTCTGGTGCAACAAATGGTTTGAATGATGTTGGTTCGTTCATGCGATTAAGTTATAAGTCAAAATAAAAAATAAAAAAGCGATGTGATTACATCGCTTTAAATATAAAATGAAACTTTTTATTCATCACTTGCTGCTGCTTCAACAACAACTGTATTCAAACGTTTGGTTAACGGTAACAATAAGAAACAGGCAACAATTGCAGCAACCGCGCTGATAGCAAAAAACACAGCTTTGTTATCAAACTTGTCCCAAAAGCCGGCAAGTATGCCTGAAATTTTTCCACCTAAAGAAGTAGTGATAAACCAGCCGCCCATCATTAATGCAGTTAACCTTCGGGGCGCAACTTTTGATGTAAGTGATAACCCAACCGGGCTTACAAATAATTCACTGATGGTAAACACACCATAACTGCTGAATATCCACCAGCTTGAAACTTTATTAAAGTATATATCTGTTGATATACATGCAAGCACCATTACGACAGATGATAATCCTGCAATCAACGTTCCCCATGCAAACTTGCTTGGTGTGGAAAGTTCTTTGTTTCGTCTTTTCATCCACGTAAAAAATGCAACGACAATTGGCGTTAATACTATTATCCAGAATGGATTTATAGATTGATATATTTCTGTTGATATAAGCTTTAATTCTCCACCTGTTGGCGGATATTTATCTTTCTGTAAATTCTGAAAATACAGGTTAGTGCCTTGCTTTGTCATCACATTTCCTTTGGCATCTGCCTGTGCATGAAACTGGTTATCAACTACAGGAACTTCAGTTGGTTTTGTATTAACCGTTTCTAAAAAACCAAAAGGTTTTAATGCAGGCTGAATGGCTTTTGGCGCTTCACGGTCAGTATATGTTTCTGCCCAGATAGTTAATGCTGTTGAGTTTTGATTATAGATATTCCAGAAGATAATAGATACACCGAACAAGATTAATAATGTACTGATGCGTTTCTTTTCAAAACCTTTTGCTTTATGCCACAAACTAAAATAAAATATAATGATAGGAACGCATGCAAAAATGAATGCGTCGTTTGAATCTGAACCCAGAAGATTGCCGGGAATAAACCACCCGATTAACCCTGCAACAATAGCAGGTAAAAATACGCTTACAAATATTTTTGAAAGAGGCATATCGCCTTCCTGAACAGGTTTTATAACATCTGCATACTTCACATATTTTAATCCAAATGCAAACCAGATTAATCCAAGCACCATTCCAAAACCTGCAGCTGAAAAAGCAATGCCCCAGCCATTATTATCCTGGTATTTATTATGCAGGTAAGCCGCCACAAAATTGCATATAAACGCACCAATATTTATACCCATGTAAAAGATGTTGTATGCAATGTCTTTTTTTGGTTTAAGGTCAGGACGGTTATAAATATTGCCTAATAAAGTACTGATGTTTGGCTTAAAAAAACCATTACCTATAATAGCAGAAAACAAACCCAGGTACATCACTGTATTACTTCCATTCAACGCGATTAAAAAATAGCCAAGTGCCAATAGTGCTCCACCCAGAAATATTGATTTTGTATAACCTAAAATTCTGTCAGCAACAAGGCCACCAATAAACGGCGTTAAATAAATTAAGGCAACATAAGTACCTACAATGCTTACCGCTGCTGCTGTATCCAAACCTCTTCCGCCGTGGCCAACCGTATCATGCAAATACAAATAAAAAATTCCTATCATTAAATAATAACCAAAGCGTTCCCACATTTCTGTAAAAAATAAAACATATAAGCCACGCGGATGTTTGCCTGTTGCAGTGATTGGTTGGTTCATGTTTAATGTTTGATTATAGCTGCTCAAAATAAGCAGAAATTCTAATAAACGAATCTCTAATTAAACTTAAGCAAGTAAGGTTTAATCTCATATTTTGTTCTTTACGTCAGCGTTTAATTATTTCCAGTTATATAATATGTTTAACTGCCAAAACGTTTCTATTTACATCTACCTCTTTTTGTATCATCTCCACATTAATTATAGTTATTTGTTCGTATCAAGTCCGTTAACTAACGGAGTTGATACGAAGCCGGTACCTATAAGGTGCTTAGCAGGTGCGTAGCGTTTACAGCCCGCCTAACCCAATGTTACTTTGTATATTTATTGCCGTAAACCTAAACGCGTATGGGAAAGCAGGGCAACATGAAATATATTGGTACCGTTAATAACCTGATATATTATAAGTGGAAAGATGTTTACGCCGTACGTACCAAGCCAACAACCGTTAAACAAACCGCGGCAAGCATAGCGCAGAGTAAATTATTTGGTGTTGCATCCCACGCCGGCGCTGTACTGCGCAACCTGCTTAAACCAGTGTTACCCGTTGCGACAGACAGAAACATGATGCGCCGTTTTGAACAGGCTATTGTGCAATGGCTGCGCACCAGTGCTATAAACAATAACACACCACAAACCAACCTGCCGTTTATTACCGGTTTTGAGTTTAATGAGCAAAGCCTTTTACACAGCCGTTTAAAAAAGTTGGTAACAGTTGATGTAACTGCTGCCAATACCATAAGCATAAACATACCAGCGTTGCAGCCTGTGCAGGATATTACTGCACCTGCCAACACCACTGCTGTTGTTTTTACTATTAGTGCCGCCGCATGCAGTTTATTAACTAATGCTATTGCTGTTGTTGCTACCAGGGAAATGGCTGTTGCTTATAATGATACTTTGTTACCAGCACAGGAAGTTGAGTTACCTGTTATGGCTGACGCAGGAACATTGACGGTTGTAGTGCTTGGTTTGCATTACTTGGTGAGAGGGAATGTTAGCAGTGCCGTTAAGTGGTTGCCGATGGGTGTGGTTGGTGGGGTATGGGGTGGGTGAGGGGAACTGAGCACTTAGCAGTTTTTTTTGATGGATGTTTAAAAGCTATTGGGTTAAAACACCAACAGCGGTGGAATTTTACTACATTCTGTCAGGTAAGAAAAAATGTCACTAAAGAATTTAGTTTTTATTGTTAAATAAAAGAAAAATGACAGCTTAACTTATTTTTTTATCTGTGGCAAAGAAATAGCTAACTATCATTAGTAAACTTTTATTAATAATAATTTTTAAAGAATATACCTATGGCAAACTGTGACAATTTATTTAAGAAATTCAATGGTGAAGATTGTTTAGAAGTAACAATAACAAAAAACAATAGTCTTAAGGGTTCACGAAAAGCATTAAGAACAAGAATTCGAAATTACTTTGCTGAGAATCACTCTGCTTATAAACCAAAATTCGATACTCAGGGATCATATAGGATGTATACAATGATTCGGACAAAAGATGATACCTGTGATTTAGATGATGGTGTTTACTTTAAAAGCAACCCTGAAAATGTAAGTTGTAAAACGTTGCAACAGTGGGTTAAAGATGCTGTTGATGGTACTACCGATGCAACTCCAATTCATAAAGCTAAATGTATTACGGTTGACTATAAAGCAGGTTATAATATTGATTTGCCGATATTTATTTTTAATAAGGATGTTGATTTGCACCCTTACTTAGCAATTAAAGACAAAGGTTTTAAGATTGATGATCCTAAAGAATTTTATGATGAGTTTAATAAAGAAAAAAATGAAGTTGTTCAACTAACTCGCATTGTGAGATATTTAAAAGCTTGGTGTGATAACAAGCGGCATAAAATGCCAAGTGGATTTGCAATGACGATATTAGCTATGAAACATTTACTAACCAACGATAGGGATGATGTTTCATTGAAATACACGTTAATAGAAATTGAAGCCGAATTAAAAAGCATAAATGGATGGAAATGTATAGTTCCAACAACTCCAAAAGATAATTTATTTGAAGATTATGATGGGAAAAAGAATTTTCTTGATAACCTTTCTGCTTTTATAGCTGATGCCAAAAAAGCCGTAGATGAAGAAAAGAATCAGTTAAAAGCAAGTAAGCTTTGGAAGTGTCATCTAGGTAATAGGTTTCCTGATGGTGAGGATACAGACGAAAAACAAGTTAATATAAATTCTTTAAGTCCAACAATTGGCCCAGCTAAACCTTATTTCGGCATTTGATAGTTATAAATCTTTTTGTAAGGATTTTAACGAGGTAATAGAAAGATATCCAAATCTTAGGGTTAAAGAATCTAATGGTATCAAGTACTTTAAAGGCATTGTTGATATACCAGATGAAAATGGGAATATTGTTGGAAGTTTTCTAATGGAATTGCATTGGCAAAAGGGCTATCCATATAGATTCCCTCTTTTGTTTGAGGTGGGCGGTATGATACCTAATGAAGCGGACTGGCATAAGTATTCAAACAGTGGTTGTTGTATAACTGTTGAAGCAGATGAAATTTTAATATGCAAAAATGGAATACACCTTCTTGAATTTATGAAAAAACATGCAATAGGTTTTTTTGCAAATTTTATATTTAAGAACGTTACCGGAAATTACAAAAATGGTGATTATGGACACGGTGGTATGGAAATCGCTCAATTTTATTCTCATCTCTTAAAAACCAATGATGCCAAATTGTGGTTGCAATATTTTAAAAATGTTTTTGAAAATTTAGCCTATAATAAGGATAGAAACAATTTATGTTTTTGTAACAGTGGAAAGAAGTACAAGTGTTGCCATGATATTGTATTTGATAAGCTTAATGATATTGGTAAAGAGCAAGTTTTAAAAGATTTTAAATTAATTTTTCAATATTAAAATAATAATATGAATCCTCGCATTTTTATAGGTTCTTCTGTAGATAGTTTGCCAATAGTACAACAAGTTAGTGACTTGCTTTCAGATGTTGGAGACTGTGTTTTGTGGACAAATGCTTTTGCTCAAAACAAAAGCAATCTTGATTCATTAGTCAGACAAACTAAACTTTCAGATTTTTCTATTTTAATCGCAACAAAAGATGATATTCTTCTTAAGAAAGAAAATTTACAGGTAGTAGCTCGTGATAACATAATTTTTGAATTTGGTCTTTTTTTAGGAGCAGGTGGTATTAACAGAACTTTTATGCTAGCAGAGGATGGTATTGATCTTCCATCTGATTTAGATGGTATAGCATTAGCGAGGTTTACTTTAGAACCCGGTAAATATAATTCACTAGAAACGCGTTGTAACGAGATCAAGCAAAACATTGCAAACGTTGATAAAGGAAGCGATCTTGGTTTGTTACCATCTACAGCCTTAGCTATTGGTTACTACTATAACTTTATTAAGAAAGTTTGTGAGGAAATACATCATACTAATAAAATCCTAAGCGGTGAAAAAGAAAATGCTAAAGAAATAAACGTAAAGGATTTTAAATTTCATATTATTATTCCTGGCAATCTTGACGATAATGGAATCGAAGATTTTAGGCTATTATATTACAAAAGGAACAATTTTAATAACGGGACAACTGGAACATTAGCTACAAAAAGAGGTTATCCTTTTGTATTTAAATTAGACCCATCTGAACAAGAAAAAGATAATAAAATTATTCAATTGTATGATTTACCATCAACTTTAAATACAATTGTCGAAGCGTTAAAAGTATTTATGCCTAAAGTTCAAGTTGGAGAAAGTGATGAAGTTGAACATTTAGAAAAAAGAGAACTGAATAATTTCGGAAAAGTATTAAAGTATCTAATATCTAAGAATGTTGCTACTAAAAACTTTGTTAGTGTAATTGAGAATGTTGGGCTCGATGATTAATATCTGAATAAACTAGAACCAAAATAATAGGAAATTTTACTTTTTCATTAATTTTTTCAACTCCTCAATCATCGCCTCTTTCTCTTTAATCAATCTTTCGTACAACTCAATTACTTTATCAAGTGGGTTAAATGTGGGATTGTAAAAAACTGAACCTGCATTGTCATGCAGTGTACTTGAAATTATATTTATAGCAGCTTCCTCACTAAAACTTTTAATCGCTTCTACAGGAACTTTCAAAGCTTTGGCTACTTCATCTAATATGGGCGGCTCAATGGTTTCTTTGCCTTCCAGTAAAGATATTTTCTTCTGGTTCCAGTCATCGCCCAATTCAATGGCAAGAGCATCCTGTTTAATGCCCAGCATTTCACGTATGCGTTTTACGTTGCGGCCTTGGTGTATGGTCTTTTCCATAAGGTAAAGTTACCGGTTAATTGTTGTTGATTAATGGCGAATGAAAGATTAAAGATAAGTAGTTATGTAATTGTAATGCAGCGTGGGCACACGTTGCTATGCGTATATGTATAAGAAAGATTATTGCGGGTATAAGTTGGGCAATCGCAGAATATTTTATGCCAGGCGTACAGGCTTTAATGGTTGTTTGCAACAATCATTTACAGCGTAATAAAAAAGGGAGCTGTAGAAACAGCTCCCTTGCCTGTATTAATATGGTTTAAGATAAGTTTAAGTAAACTATTTAGAAGAAATCATTTGCTTTGAATCAATCAGTTTTCCATCAACATATAAAGAATAACGGTAAGCACTGGATGATAATGTTGAAGCATCTATTGAAACACTACCGTTACCTTTTGCAGTTAAATTTATCTGCTTTAGCACAACGCCATTATTGTTTGTAACTATTAGTTTAGCCGAAGTGTAGTTTTGCGGCAGGTTATAACTAATGCTGGTTGCACTGCCAAATGGATTAGGAACATTTTGCGCCAATGATGCTGAACTAATGCCAACTGCTGACTGTGCCTGGGTGGCTGTTTGATTGCTAACAATCATTGCCCTTAACTCGTTTACCTGGCTTTGCAATGAATCGTTTCTTGCAGATAACTCCTGCACTGCTTTTACAAGGGGCACTACAAAATCACTATAACGTAAGCTATATAAGTCTTTATCATTCTTTGCGGCATCCACACCGCTAAAATCATAATTCAAACTCTTTGCTGCTTTTTCTACATCCTGTGCAATAAAGCCTGTGTATATTATATTTTCTTTGGCCTGTTTTGCTGCCAATTCGATTTGAGAAGGTTGAATTGCTTTCCCGTCCTTATCTTTTGACTGAGGTTTTTGAACAATTTTATCAGCAGCTTCCAAATTAAGGTTATAAGTTATGGGTTGCAGTTTATTTATAAAGGCAAGCCCCGGTACATTTTGCTTAATATTTTTCTTTACTCTTCCGTCTGAAATGTTACTCCAGGCTGCATAACCGCCAATTGAAGTAACAGCACTGTTGCCAACACGTACCTGGTTGCTTGCGGTAGCTGTTACATCGTTGCCTATGGCAGTAGCGTTGTTTAAGTTTCCGGCAGATACATCGGCATAGTGTCCTATACCTGTATTACCAACACCGGTTGTATTGGAAGTAAGCGCATATTCACCTAAGGCCGCATTATAACTTCCGGAAGTATTATTATAAAGTGTATAAGAACCGTTTGCTGTATTGTTGCTACCATTTGTATTAAAGTTAAGTGCTTCATAACCGCTTGCCTGATTATAGCTGCCCGATTTATTTGATGATAGCGCTGCTTCACCATCCGCAGTATTATTACTTCCCGGTTCATTTTGCCCTAATGCATCATACCCAGTTGCCGTATTACCACTGCCAGTTTGGTTAACATAAAGTGCAGCAGAACCAATTGCTGTATTGTAATTAGCTGAATTTAGATAAAGCGCATGGTCGCCGTTAGCAGTATTGTCGTGACCGGCTTTATTACTTGAAAGAGCCAAATTGCCACTGGCTGTATTATTAGAACCGGTTGTGTTGCCGGAAAGAGCATAATTACCAATAGCCGTATTACTTCCACCAGAAGTATTGGATGAAAGTGCCAGGTTACCGGTAGCTGTATTATAATACCCGTTTATATTAAAATTAAGTGCATTCCTGCCGATAGCTGTATTAAAAGAACCGGTAGTATTTTCATATAATGCA
>CAHJWK010000077.1 GCA_903642275.1 Chitinophagaceae bacterium | reverse complement strand
AAAAAATAACACGCATTTAAGCGGCGGCACTGTTTCTGTTGCGTTTGCTGCAATCCAGTTTATACGCGCATCGGTACAAAATATCAGTGATAAAAAAATTGTTTTGGTTGGCATTGGAAAGATTGGTCGCAACGCCTGCAAAAACCTTGTTGATTATTTAAACACAAAGAATATTACGCTTATAAACCGTTCTTATGATAAAGCCTTGGCACTCGCAAATGAGCTTGACTTAAAAGCTGCCGATATAAATAATTTACAGGCTGAAGTTGATGATGCGGATATTATAATGCTTGCAACTAATGCGGTTGCACCGGTGTTGCTTCAGTCACATTTCATTAATAAAAAAGAAAAATTAATCATTGATTTATCTGTGCCTTGTAATGTAGAAGATGCTGTTCGCAGCTTGTCTTTTATTAAACTGATTACGGTTGATGAGCTCTCTCATTTTAAAGATAAAACATTAAGCAAAAGACAGGCAGAAGTACCAAAGGCAAAAGTTATTATTGCCGATATGATGAATGAATTTTATGCATGGCGTCAAACGCGGAATTACGTGCCGATGTTAACTTCGCTTAAAGGCAGGCTTAGAGAAATTCATTCAAGTGTTGCAACGCAAATTGATACAGTTGATGCAACAGAAACAGTTGATACACGAATACAAAAAGTGCTGAATGAAACTGCCGGCAAAATAAAAACAGTTAACTCAAAAGGCTGTGTTTATATATCTGCAATCAATGATTTTATCTGCGCTTCTTAATGCATGACGTACTGCGCATAGGAACGAGAGACAGCCAGTTAGCGGTTTGGCAGGCAACGCAGGTGCAGGATTTATTGCAGCTCCAAAACATTAAATCAGAATTAATTTTTATTAAGAGGGATGGCGACAAAGATGTAATTACGCCTTTGTATGCGTTGGGCGTGCAGGGAATTTTTACAAAGGCTTTGGATGCTGCCTTATTAAATAAACGGATTGATATTGCTGTGCATTCGATGAAAGATGTGCCAACACAATTAGCACAAGGTGTGAAGCAGGCAGCGGTTTTGAAAAGAGGAAACTGGAAAGATATTCTCGTGAAACATCAATCGTCAAACATCAATGATAATGCTTCATTCACGATTCACGATTCACGATTCACGGTTGCTACTTCCAGCGTTCGTCGCATTGCGCAATGGTTGCACCGTTATCCAAATTCAACAATAGAAAATTTACGTGGTAATGTAAATACACGTTTGCGCAAGCTTGAAACAAGCAACTGGAATGGTGCAATTTTCGCGGCAGCAGGTTTGGAAAGAATTAATCTTCGTCCTGATAATGCAGTTGATTTGAATTGGATGTTGCCGGCCCCGGCGCAAGGTGCGATTATGATTGTTTGCAGGGAAGACAATATTGAAACTTTTAAAGCGTGTGCATATTTTAATGATGAAACAAGTGCTGTATGTACAAAAATTGAAAAAGATTTTTTGCATGTATTGATGGGCGGATGTTCAATGCCTGTTGCTGCTCTGGCTGAAATAAAAAACGATATGATTGTTTTTACAGGAAATATTTTATCGCTTGATGGAAAAGAAAAAGCGGAATTGAATAAAACTGTTTCAATAAATGATGCAATTGATTTAGGAACATTGGCTGCGAAAGAATTATTACATAATGGTGGTAAAGAAATTGCAGAACAAATTCGCAATGCAAAAATTTAAAGCAACTATATTATCAACAAGACCAATAAGTGATGCACTTGTTAAACAAGCTGCAAGTGAAAATATTTTGATTGATGTGTTGTCATTTATAGAAACGGAGCTCATTGATTCAATTGAAGTGTATGAAGAGATTGAAGCAGCTTTAACGGAATCAGCAGTTGTTGTTTTTACAAGCATGAATGCTGTAGAAGCTGTTGCCGCGCATATAGATGAATATAAACCTGACTGGACTATTTATTGCATTGGAAATACAACTAATAAATTAGTTAAAGAATATTTTGGTGAAGAACTGATTGTTGCAACTGCAAGTGATGCCGCAGAACTTGCTGATAAAATTGTTGAAGATGAAGTTACAAATGAAGTTATTTTTTTTTGTGGCGATAAACGCCGTAATGAATTACCATCAATTTTAAATGAACATGATATTAATGTAAATGAAATTGAAGTGTATCAGACAAACATGATTCATCATACCATCGAAAAGAATTATGATGGTATTTTATTTTTTAGTCCAAGCGCAGCGGCGAGTTTTTTTTTTACCAATAAATTAAATGAAAAAATAATTTTGTTTGCTATCGGTAACACAACATCAGCAGAATTAAAAAAGTATTCACGCAATAAAATTATTATTGCTGATGAACCGGATAAAAACAATCTTGTAAAAAAAGCAATTGAATATTTTTCATGATAGCTGAATTAAAAAATGATTTATTACTAAGAGCATTACGCAAAGAAAAAGTGGAACGCCCGCCTGTGTGGATGATGCGGCAGGCAGGAAGATATTTGCCTGATTACATTAAGCTGCGTAATAAGTATGATTTTTTTACACGCGTTCAAACGCCTGAACTCGCTACAGAAATTACGTTACAACCTGTTCACCAGATTGGTGTTGATGCAGCCATTATTTTTTCTGATATATTAGTTATTCCGCAGGCAATGGGATTGGAGGTTTTAATGGAAGAAGGCAAAGGTCCGTCACTTCCAAAAACAATAAAAACACAACAAGACATTGATGTATTAAACACTGCAAATGCAGGTGAACATTTAAAATATGTTTGCGATGCGTTGAGCCTTACAAAGAAAGAATTAAACGGTTGCGTTCCGTTAATTGGTTTTGCCGGTGCACCATGGACAATTTTCTGTTACATGATTGAAGGCAAAGGCAGTAAAACATGGGACAAAGCAAAACAGTTTACATATACTCAACCTCAACTCACACACCAATTACTACAAAAAATAACAGCAATAACAATTGATTATTTAAAGGCGCAAATCATTGCCGGCGCAGATTGCGTACAGGTATTTGATAGCTGGGCTGGCAATTTATCACCAGATGATTTTAAGACTTTTGCACAACCTTATTTAATACAAATTGCTGGTGCACTAAAAGATAACGCGCCAGTTATTTTATTTCCAAAAGGCAGTTGGTATGCATTAAAAGATTTAAGTGAAAGCAGTGCATCAGGAGTTGGTATTGACTGGACTGTTTCCCCAAAAACGGCAAGAGAACTAACCAAGAATAATATTACGCTGCAAGGCAATCTTGACCCCGCAAAATTATTAGCACCAATCCCTCAAATAAAAAAATGGGTTAAAGAAATGATTGATGAGTTTGGTGTGCAGAATTATATTGCCAATCTTGGTCATGGCATTACACCAAATGTTTCTGTTGATAATGCAAAAGCATTTGTAGATGCAGTGAAAGAGTATAAAAATGATTGATATTAATCAGCATAAAACAGAAACAAAAGCATTGCGCCAACAATGGATTGAGTTTATTTATCATCTCCAGGATAGTATATGTAAAGCGCTTGAAGAGATTGATGGCAAAACAAAATTTAATGAAGATGAATGGGCACGTGTTGAAGGCAAAGGTGGTGGCGGTTTAACTAAAGTTATTCAACATGGAAATGTGTTTGAAAAAGGTGGAGTGAATACTTCTGTTGTATATGGCAAAGTATCACGGAAAATGCGTGAAGTGCTGCATATACCATTATCTTCTGGCGAAACAACATGGTTTGCTGCTGGTATAAGTTCTGTCATTCATCCACTCAATCCTTTTGTACCAACAATACATTTTAATTATCGAATGTTTGAATTGTATAATGTAGATGGCAAATTATGCGACCGTTGGTTTGGTGGTGGTACTGACCTTACTCCATATTATTTATTTGAAGAAGATGCTGTACATTTTCATCAAACATATAAACATGTATGCGATGGCTTTGATGAAAAATTATATCCTTTGTTCAAACATAATTGTGATGATTATTTTGTAAACTCACATCGAAATAATGAACGACGTGGAATTGGCGGAATTTTTTATGATCATAAGAAACATGATGAAAATCATAATACAGATTTTTGGTTCAGATTAGCGCAAACCTGTGGCAAGGCTTTTATTGATGCATACATTCCAATCATACAAAAAAGAAAAGACACAGTTTATAACGAACAAAATAAATATTGGCAGGAGATAAGAAGAGGCCGCTATGTTGAGTTTAATTTAATTCATGATAAAGGAACTTTATTCGGTTTAAAAACAAATGGCAGAACAGAAAGTATATTAATGAGTTTGCCACCAACAGTTCGGTTTGAATATAATTATCAGCCCCAACCAGGAAGCGAAGAAGATAAACTGCAGCAGGTTTGTCTGCAGCCAAGGGATTGGGTGTAAATAAGTCGAAAATAAAAGTTAGAATGTGCTTCAACTTTGAATTTTAATTCTAAAAATGATACTACAAAGACGAAACCGAATTTTGAGAGTAAACAGTTCAATAAGAAGTTTAATAGCAGAAACTGTTCTTACACCAAACGATTTTATTGCACCGTTGTTTATTGATGAGGGTGAAAATATTGAATTCGAAATTCCATCAATGCCAAATTATTTTAGAAGAAGTGTTGATTTGACAATTAAAGAAATAAAAGAGTTGTGGAGCGTTGGTGTGAAAAGTGTTTTGCTTTTTATTAAATGCAAAGATGAACTCAAAGATAATATTGGCACTGAAGCATGGAATAAAAATGGTTTAATGCAGCGAAGCATTAAAGCTATAAAAGATGCAGTGCCCGAAATGTATGTGATGACGGATGTTGCGCTTGACCCTTATTCAATTTATGGCCATGATGGTATTGTAAAAGATGGTGAGATTGTGAATGACGAAACTGTGGAAGCATTGGTAAAGATGAGCATTTCACATGCAGAAGCCGGAGTTGATATGGTTGCTCCAAGCGATATGATGGATGGCCGTGTGGCAGCTATTCGCCAAGCATTTGAGAAAAACAATTTTACCAAAGTTGGTATAATGGGTTACAGCGCAAAGTATGCTTCATGCTTTTATGGACCGTTCAGAGATGCGTTGGATTCTGCACCGGGTTTTGGTGATAAGAAAACTTACCAGATGAATTACGCAAACAGAATTGAAGCAGTAAAAGAAGCGCTTATGGACATAGAAGAAGGCGCTGATATTGTAATGGTTAAACCAGGGTTGCCTTATCTTGATATTGTGCGTGAAGTAAAAAATGCGGTAAATGTTCCGGTAAGTGTTTATAACATCAGCGGTGAATATGCAATGATAAAAGCCGCTGCAAAAATGGGTTGGGTTGATGAGAATAAAGCAATACTTGAAACACTAACATCCATTAAGCGTGCAGGCGCAGATATAATCGCAACTTATTTTGCAAAAGATGCAGCGAAGTTGTTGAATCAATAATTGATTATGTTCATTATCGAACTCACATACAAAGTTCCGCTTGAAGAAATTGATGCACACATGAAAGCGCATGTTATCTATCTCAATAAATTCTATAAATCAAAAGAGTTTATCGTTTCAGGAAGAAAAATTCCAAGAGACGGCGGAATAATTATTGCAACTGCGCTAACAAAAAAAGAAATAGAAAAAATAGTCAAACAAGACCCGTTTTACAAACATAAGCTCGCAGAGTTTCGCATTATAGAATTTAATGCAAGTCAGAAAGCAGAAGATATTAATGAACTTATCAAATGAATGTAAATAATAGTGAACAACTTTTTTTAAGAGCACAACAATCTATTCCCGGTGGTGTAAATTCTCCTGTACGTGCATTTAAAAGTGTTGGCGGGACACCGTTATTTATAAAGAAAGCACAAGGCGCTTATTTGTATGATGCGGATAATAACAAGTACATAGATTATATCAACTCATGGGGCCCAATGATACTTGGCCATGCGTTTGAACCTGTGATTGAAGCCATACAAAAAAAAGTTTTGGATTCAACATCATTTGGGGCGCCAACTGAATTAGAAATTGAAATGGCTGAACTGATAAAAAGCATGTGTCCAAATGTAGATTTGATAAGAATGGTAAGCAGTGGAACAGAAGCATGCATGAGTGCTGTTCGTTTGGCGCGTGGCTATACAGGCAAAAATAAAATAATAAAATTTGAAGGTTGTTACCATGGTCATGCAGATAGTTTTTTGGTGAAGGCCGGAAGTGGCATTGCAACATTTAATATTCAAACGGTGCCAGGTGTTACAGCCGGCGTAGCGAACGATACATTAACGGCACCTTATAATGATATTAAAGCTGTTGAACAATTAATTAATCAACACAAAAATGAAATTGCAGCTATAATAATTGAACCTGTTTGCGGCAACATGGGTTGTATTTTACCTGTAGAAAATTATCTTGAATCGCTTAGAAAAATTTGTACCAAAGAAAATATTATTTTAATTTTTGATGAAGTGATGACCGGCTTTCGCCTGGCTCAAGGTGGTGCACAACAGCTTTTAAAAATTGATGCTGATTTAATAACTTATGGAAAAGTAATTGGTGCAGGGATGCCCGTTGGTGCATTTGGTGGAAAGAAAGAAATAATGAATCACATTGCACCGATTGGTAACGTTTATCAAGCCGGAACTTTAAGCGGAAATCCGATTGCAATGATTGCAGGTTTTACATTGCTGAGTCATTTAAAAAATAATCTATCAGTTTATAACGAACTTGATGAAAAAGGAAAGTATTTAAGAAATGGTTTACAACAAGTTTTTGAGGAAGCCAATATTCCTGTTACCATCAATCAACTTGGTTCTATGTTGTCTGTTTTTTTTACTGATAAACCGGTGAATAATTTTGTTGAGGCGGCAGCATCAGACATAATAATATTTAATAAATTTTTTCATGCGATGTTGAATGAAAGTATTTACTTACCACCATCTGCTTATGAAAGCTGGTTTTTAAGTAATACTTTAAGCTATGGTGATTTGAATGCAACTATCTGCGCAGCAAAAAAATCAATCCAAACTATTTCAACTCTTTAATTTTTATACTTCTGAAGCTTGCTTCGTTACCATGATCCTGTAAGAGAATATGTCCTTCTTTTGCTTCACCAAAATGATCCCATATTTTATACTTGCTGATCGCAACAAGTTGTTCAAATTCTTTTGAACCGCGTTCATATTCCAACACTTTTATACCATTCAGCCAATGCTCAACATGATTGTTTGGATACACAATTATTCTTCCCCAGTTCCATTGTTCTGGTGGATTATAATACCGTTCATTTTTATTTGCAGGAATTAAGTCATACAACGAAGCAAGTGTTCTATCACCATTTCTTCCAAGCTTTGCATCAGGATGCAGTTTATCATCAAGCACCTGGTATTCCAAACCGATTGCGGAGCTGTCACTTTTTTCTTTCAGCGTTACAAAATATTTTACACCGCTGTTTGCGCCGGGTGTTGTTTTAAATTGAAATGTAAGGTCAAACGCACTATATTCTTTTGTGGTTACAACATCACCACCGTTTTTTCCCTGTTCACCATTTGATTGCAACACCGTTATCATGCCGCTGTCAATTCTCCAGCCATAATCAGGAAAATTTGTTTTGAATGCACCACGCCAGCCATCTGAAGTTTTGCCATCAAACAATAATTTCCATCCATTCTTAGCTTCATTGTTTGTAAGATTGTTCGGTATCATGTTTACAACAAAAACAGTCACTGGAAAAGGTGTTGCCGTAAGATTGTTTGTTTTTATACGTATATTTTTCCAGTACATTTTTTTGCCAGCCATATTTGAATCAGTTACTGCATGTACCTGTAATGCAATAAAGCCTTTTTTGGAAATGGAATCAATTAAATAAGCAACCGGAATATTGTTCAGCCATGTTTTAATTGTGTTGTCAATGCATTCAACTTTATAATGATTCCATGCACTAACTTTAAATGCATTTTGCGCTGATGGATTTAATGTAACAGGATATAACCAGCCACGCCTTGCTTCTTCATAAATTCCGCCGCTCCATTTTCTTGCTGAAGGATCTTCTTCGCATTGATAACCATAAACACGGCCTTTGCCATTATTTTCAGTTGCATCAAAATGACTTCTTATTTGTATACCACTATTACTTGAAGTATCATCAATTTTTGCATCAAACTCCAAAATAAAATTGCTGTATTCTTTTTTAGTTGCGAGAAATGTATTAGGTGAGTTTGCTACAGATGTTCCAACAATCATATTATTGTCAACAGTGTATTCACCTGATCCTACAACACGTTTCCATCCATGTAGTGTTTTACCATCAAACAAATTAATAAACCCATTTTGTGCAATTGATGATGATACTGCAAACAAACATGCAATAATCAGAACATTTTTCATACAGCAATAATTAAGAAGTGAAATTAAATATGAAATGACAATTGTATATAATTCAACTTTTAGTGATGGCTTCGTTGTTTAATTTTTCTAATAGTTCATTAATCAGCGGCAACATATATGGCACAATTTTGTTCTTTGCGGTGGTAATATCAAACCATTCAGCTTTATCTATTTCAGGTATTTCAATACGCTTGCCTGAACGTGGTGGCCAGTCAATAATACATAGATTGCTTTTAATATCTTTCGTTTGAAAATCTTCATGCGTGGCAAAGGCATAAACAGTCTTACTGCTTTTAGATTTTACAGGTTGCAGTTCCATAAATTCTTTTGATAAAACTTTTTTACCAAGCTCTTCTTCAAATTCTCTCTTCGCTGCAGTTAAAGGTTGTTCATCATCTTCAAATTCACCTTTTGGAATGCTCCACACACCGGCATCTTTTTTTGCCCAGAATGGTCCGCCAGGATGCACCAGCATAACTTCTATTTCTTTATTCTTTATTTTATATAAAATTATCCCTGCGCTTTTCTTATTCATATTAACATGTTACTATTTAAGTTTTGCAAGCTAAATGCCCAACGTTATTTTTGCGCAATTTAGATTAATGAACCATACGCTTTCTCACAACGAATCAATTCCATCAAACAGAAAAAAAATAATTGTTTTAGGCAGCGGCCCAAACCGTATTGGCCAGGGTATTGAGTTTGATTATTGCTGTGTGCATGGCTTGCTTGCCATAAAGGAATGCGGCTATGAAGCGATAATGATCAACTGCAATCCTGAAACGGTTTCTACCGATTTTGATGTAGCTGATAAGCTTTATTTTGAACCTGTTTACTGGGAGCATTTGTGGGAGATAATTGAGCTTGAAAAACCTGATGGTGTTATTGTTCAGCTCGGTGGACAAACGGCGTTAAAGCTGGCAAAAAAATTAGATGCAAAAGGCATTAAAATTATAGGCACTTCTTTCGACAATATGGATATTGCTGAAGACCGCGGCCGCTTTAGTGATTTGCTGAAAGAATTGGATATCCCTTATCCTGAATATGGTACAGCATACACAGCAGATGAAGCAATTGAAGTTGCAAAAGAGGTTGGTTATCCGGTGCTGGTTAGGCCAAGTTATGTGTTGGGCGGCCAAAGGATGCGTATTGTAATTAATGATGATGAATTAGAAAAAGCCGTTATCAGCTTATTAAAACACATTCCAAACAACAAAATTTTAATTGATCACTTTCTTGACCGCTGCCAGGAAGCTGAGATAGATGCCATTTTTGATGGTGAAACATTTCATGCCATGGGTGTAATGGAACATATTGAACCAGCTGGTATTCATAGTGGCGATAGTAATGCAGTGTTGCCTGCGTTCAATCTTACACCACTTGTTGTAACAACCATGGAGTATTATGCGGAAAAAATTGCAAGAGCATTAAACATACTTGGCCTTATCAATATACAATTTGCAATAAAAAATAATAAAGTTTTTGTGATTGAGGCAAATCCAAGAGCCAGCCGAACAACACCGTTTATTGCAAAGGCTTATCAAATCCCTTATTTAAATGTTGCTACGAAAGTTATGTTAGGTGAAGCGAAATTAAAAGATATGACTTTTGAAAAAAAGCTGGAAGGCTTTGCAATTAAAGAACCTGTTTTCAGCTTTAACAAATTTCCAAACGTAAACAAAGAACTTGGCCCTGAAATGAAAAGTACTGGTGAAGCCATACGTTTTATAAAAGATTTGCGCGACCCTTATTTTAGGCAACTATACAAAGAAAAAAGCATGTATTTGAGTAAATAATTCTAATGAAAAAATTCGCTGTTGCTTTAATGTTGATGAGTGTAACCTATAATCTGATTGCGCAAACTAAAGATGTTCAATCTATAATTAAAGAAACCTGTAAACAGGCAGCATTACAAAATAAAAAGGCGCTAATTATATTTCATGCATCATGGTGCGGATGGTGCCATAAGTTTGATAAAAGCATTAATGATTCTTCCTGCAAATCTTTTTTTAATGATAATTATGTTATTCAACACATAACTGTTTTTGAAGTTGCTGATAAAAAAAATTTGAATACGCCCGGCAGTGAAGCATTTTTAAAAGATCATCATGCTTATGATCAGGGAATACCTGCCTGGTATATTTTAGATAAAGACGGAAATGTGTTGGCAGATTCACAACTTCGCCAAAAAGGTCAAGGTCCTGATGTTGAAGGCAGCAATATTGGTTGCCCGGCTAATGAAACAGAAATAAATTATTTTATAAAATTGCTTGAAAAAACTTCACTCATCAATCAGCAGCAGGAAGCAGCAATAAAAAAAAGATTTGCTTTAAATAAAGAAACTTCAGGATATTAATACATTATATAACTATATGTAGATAGCTTTTCCCAATCCCTATATTTCCAGCTTATTAAATGTCATAATACCTTCGGTAAAGCTTCGGCACAAAATTTTCTTCATTTCTTTAAACATTATAGATGGTAGCAGGTTTACTTTGTTTAGGTATCAGTGGATCAATTATAACTTATTTAATTAAATCTCCTTCTAATTATAAAGAGAGTTATCATGTTTAAGCTATTTTATATTATTAATTTATAAACTTAAAAATTATTTTATGCATTTAAAAGCATTTCTAAACGGTATAATGATTGGAGCAATACTTGGAATTTTATTTGCACCAGACAGTGGTGAAGAAACAAGAAGAAAATTATCTAAAAGAGCTGCAGGCATTAAAGACTCTTACGACGATTTTACCGAAGATGTTTCAGACTCTTATCATAAAGTAAAAAACAAAGCAAAAGGATTAGTTAGTACAACTAAAAACGAATATGAAGATTTAAAAGGTGATGCTTCGGAATCCATATATAATAATTAATCAATCATAGTTTGCATAAATATTGCCTTGTTGATGACAGGGCTTTTTTATGCGCTATAAAAAGTAAACTTTCCTTTAAATATTAATAGTTCATCTTCCAAATTACTTTCTGGCAGGTTTACATAATTTATTAAAGCTGAATGTCTTTCAACTTCAAGGTTAGGCCCTGTATAATTTTGATTGATAAAAAATGATTCAAGCTCAGGATAAATATTTTTCATTACTTCAGCTATGTCAAGAATACTTAATGTTTTATCTGTAAGATTATATGTACCATCAGGTATTTCTTTTTGTATTAACCGGGCAAGTACTTCAGTTGTTTTATCAATATGAATAAATGAACGGTGCTGGTTTCCTGAACCATTGATTGTAATGCGATTGGTAAAATGTGCATCAAACATAAAACGATTTATCACCGCATCAAAACGCATGCTTTTACTATAGCCATATACATTGCCTAGACGAATAATTAGGGTGTTTATTTTTTCAGATAAACGTTTTACATGTTGTTCTGCGCGCAATTTTGATATAGAATAAAAACTATCCGGTTCAGGTAATGTACTTTCATTAGCCAATTGTTTTGTATTTCCATACACACCTGTAGTACTTAAAAAAATTAGTTTTTTTATATTACTTTCTTCAAGCGCATATGTTAGTTCTGCGGTGCCCCAATGGTTAGTTTGTTCATATATATGCCCATCAGTATTAGCAAATGGTGTTGTAACTTTTGCTGCTAAATGAAAAACAACATCAATATTTTTTAATGCTTTTCTTAACCTTCGCGAATCAAGTATTTCGCCATGCACAAACTGCACTTTGCCAGCAACAGGTTTGTGCCCTATAAATAGATTAAAATTACTACGGCTTAAATTATCATAAACAATAATGTTTTCAACTTCGCTTATTTCTGCAAGCCTGTAAATAAGTTCTGTACCTATATAACCAGCACCGCCTGTAATAAGAATGTTCATTAATAATTTTTTTTTGACTTATTTCAAAATCAATTGAAAATTGTTTGTTGCTTTATTTTATAACCAGGTCAGTGTTTAATCCGCATTCTGTTTTTTTCAAACCATACCATCTGCCGTTCCTGCTATCCATATTCGTATCCCACTTACGTGTACAGGGTTCACAGCCAATACTGAAATAACCTTTATCTTCTAAAGGATGATGCGGAATATTATTATCTCTTAAATAATCATAAATCATTTTACCATTCCAGTCAAGCATCGGGTGAAAGCGTACGGTTCCCATTTTTGCTTTTTCTTCAACATTAAAATTTTTACGCATCTCGCCCTGATCTGCACGCACACCATTTATCCAAACATCATATTGAGCAAGAACCGGTTCAAGCGGAACAACTTTATTCAAATGACAGCAAAGATCGGGATCACTTGCAAACAACAACCTGCCTTCATTATCACGTTGATTACTTTTTGATGTTGATGAATAAATATTAATCAGGTTCAGATCAAACAGCTTTGTAACCTGATCACGATAGCTTAATGTCTCAGAAAAATGATAACCTGTATGTATAAAATAAACCGGAATGCTGTTATCAATCTTACTTAAAATATGCAGGAGCACGGTACTGTGTGTTTGAAAAGATGATGTTGTAAAAAGCTTTAAGCCAAGTTGCTTATACAATTTCATTTTATCAGTTATTTGCTCAACTGTCATAGAATTATTTAGTGCGCAAGATAATAATCATTAATAAACTGCTTTGTTAATCAGATTCATTAATTCTGATCTTATAAACTTCATCCTATATATAAGTCAACATTTTAATTAATTTTGTTATCCTTTAATTCAAACTTATAAAAAACTTCAATAATATGCAGGTAACGGAAGTAAATACAAAACAAGCAACGCAACAAGCCTGGAATAAAAGGCCATTAATAATTTCTGGGCCCTGCAGCGCTGAAACAGAAGAACAGGTTTTAGAAACTGCTGTGCGTTTACATGAAACAGGTAAGGTTGACATGCTGCGTGCCGGCATCTGGAAGCCGCGTACAAGGCCCGGAAGTTTTGAAGGTATTGGTACAAAAGGATTGCCTTGGTTGCAGAAAGCAAAACAAATTACCGGCTTACCTGTAATGGTAGAAGTAGCAACAGGTAAACAGGTTGAAGATGCTTTGCATTTTGAAGTGGATGTGTTATGGATTGGTGCACGCACAACAGTTAATCCTTTCAGTGTGCAGGACGTTGCTGACGCTTTACGTGGCGCTGACATACCTGTGCTGGTAAAAAATCCAATTAACCCTGATCTTGAATTATGGACGGGCGCTGTTGAACGTGTTGCAAAAGCAGGTATTAAACAGCTGGGTTTAATACATCGCGGTTTTAGTTCTTATGGCAATACAGAGTATCGTAATGCACCGATGTGGCATCTTGCTATTGAGATGAAAAGGCGCAATCCTGAATTAATGATGATTAATGATCCTTCACACATTTGCGGAAGAAGAGATATTTTATTAGATGTAGCACAAAAAGCAATTGACCTTGATTATGATGGTTTAATGATCGAAAGTCATATTGACCCAGATAATGCATGGAGTGATGCAAAACAACAGGTCACGCCTGAACGTTTGGCTGAAATGCTAAACAGCATTCGCTGGAGAAAAGAAGATGTGGCAAGTGAAGAATTTCATGCAGCCATGGAAAAGATGCGCCAGCAGATAAATCATTTAGATGATGAACTGATGCAGATACTTAGCCAGCGTATGAAAGTAGCCGAACAAATTGGCCAGTATAAAAAAGATAATAATATTACAATCCTGCAAACCAATCGCTGGAATTCTATTTTAGAAAGAGCTACTGCTAAAGGAGAAAAGCTTGGTTTAAGTAAAGAGTTTATTACTAAATATTTTGATGCTGTGCACATGGAAAGTATTAATCACCAGAATAAGATTATGAATGATTAAGATAATAATTTTGCAACATTATTATGAGTACTCAGGAACAAAACCAAATTAAAAAAACTTACTATAAAGAAGCTTTGCGTTATATGAATAATGCAAAAGATACTTTGAAAAAAGCCGGTAAAGATGGTAAGTTTTATAACGATAAAAAGTATGTAAAAACCGCATGTGGTACTGCTTACAATGGTGTTTTAAAAGCACTGGATGGATATTTAATTTTGAAAAACGTTGAATCACCTAAGGGATTAAGGAAGAGCATTGAATACTATCAATCCAATATTGCTAAAACAGATAAAAAAATTTTAAAGACAATAAATAACGTATATAATATTTTGCATTTATCCGGCTATTATGATGGTTCAACAAGTGTTCCTGTTATACAAGAAGGATTTGAACTTGCCTATGACATTATTGAGAAAATTAAACCTGCTGACTAACGCTGCATTGCATTTAAATGATAACAAAGACTATCAAATTTTCCTCATCTTCCACTACATTTTATTTTGCTTACGGAATTTCACATTTAAAAGATATTGTTGATGTAAAACATACAATATTTATTATAAATGAAAATGTTTTTCAGCAACATGCAAAGCATTTTAAAAATCAACAAACGATTACTATAAAATCAGGCGAACAATTTAAAACACAGGCAACTATTGATTCGATTATTAAGCAACTAATTGAGCTTGGTGCCGATCGTAAAACAACTTTAATTGGTGTTGGCGGTGGCGTTGTTACAGATATTACGGGTTATGTGGCGAGTGTTTTTATGCGCGGAATAAAATTTGGATTTATACCAACAACAATTCTTGCAATGGTTGATGCATCTATTGGCGGAAAGAATGGAGTAGATGTTGGTGTTTACAAAAATATTGTTGGTACAATTAATCAGCCATCATTTATTCTGCATGATTTAATTTTTCTAAATACGCTTCCTGAAATAGAATGGCAAAACGGCTTCGCTGAAATAATAAAACATGCCTGTATAAAAGATGCCGCAATGTTTAAGGCGCTTGAAGAAAGCAGCCTGAAAAAATATCAGCAGAAAAAAAAATTATTATGTTTTTTAATTCAGCACAATGCTTTATTAAAAAGTAAAGTTGTTCAGCAAGATGAATTTGAAAGCGGTGATAGAAAACTCTTAAATTTTGGTCACACATTTGGTCATGCAATAGAAAATACGTACCAGCTTTCTCATGGTTATGCTGTTGCAATCGGTATGGCAATGGCTTGTATTATTTCAGAACAGTATCAAAATTTCAAAGACACAAACCGTGTTGTTGAATTGATAAAAAGATATGAACTGCCGGTTCATCAATCATACGATGCAAAAAATGTTATTGATGTAATGAAGGCTGATAAAAAGAAAATAAAAGATGCAATTAATTATGTGTTGTTAAAAAAAATTGGGAAAGCTGTTGTGCAATCAATTCCAATAAATCAGATTGAAAATATTATATCACAATTAGAAGCTGAAAATTCTTTTAGTTAACATGATTGCAAAAATTTTTCCATCCACAATATTTGGTTCTGTTTATGCACCTGCATCAAAAAGTTCTATGCAAAGAGCTTGTGCAGCAGCACTGGTAAGAAAAGGAGAAAGCATAATTCGAAATCCCGGAAAAAGTAATGATGATAATGCAGCCCTGGATGTTATCCAAACTTTAGGTGCCGAAATATACGATCTCAACGATGGAAGTTTGAAAATTATTAGTGACGGCGTTGATCCTGTATCTAGCTCTGTTAATAACGGTGAAGCCGGTTTGGGCATTCGCATGTTTACACCAATTGTTGCGTTGAGTAGAAAAGAAATTACTATTAATGGCAAAGGAAGTTTACTTACAAGACCAATGAATTTTTTTGACGAAGTATTGCCTCAACTTGGTGTTGACATACTATCAAATAACGGCATGCTTCCGTTAAAGATAAAAGGCCCGCTTCAGCCAAAAAATATTGAGATTGATGGCTCATTAAGTTCGCAATTCCTTACTGGTTTATTGTTAGTTTATGCTGCGCTTGATGCAAAAAATGTTACTATCAAAGTAAATAATCTTAAGAGCAAACCTTATGTTGATTTAACGTTGAGTGTGATGGAATCATTCATGCTAAAAGTTCCTCAAAACAATAACTACGAATCATTTTATTTTGATGAAACGCCGGTTATAAATCATGATGATTTTATTGATTATATGGTTGAAGGAGATTGGAGCGGCGGCGCATTTTTATTGGTTGCAGGTGCTGTTGCAGGCAATATAAAAGTTGAAGGTTTGGACATTACATCAACACAGGCTGATAAAAAAATTATTGAAGCACTCAAGGATTGCGGCGCTGATATTTCAATAGAAAAGAATCAAATAAAAATTATTTCATCTAACCAGCTTAATGCTTTTGAATTTGATGCAAGTGATTGTCCTGATTTATTTCCTCCATTAGCCGCACTGGCTGCAAATTGTAAAGGAATAACAAAAATTATCGGTGTTCATCGTTTAAAACATAAAGAAAGTAACCGTGCCTTAACTATACAGAAGGAGTTAGGCAAAATGCATATTAAGGTTGATTTAAATGATAATGTAATGTCGATTGAAGGGAATCAAAATATAAAATCTGCTAATGTTCATTCGAATCATGACCATCGTATTGCAATGATGTGTGCAGTGGTTGCATTAAAAGCAAATGAAGAAACAACCATTGAAGTAGCAGAAGCAATCAATAAATCATACCCTGATTTTTATAATCATCTTCAGCAATTAGGCGTGTCGTTATCTTTACAATAATGAACTCATTCGGTCGTATATTTCGTGTACATATTTTTGGTGAATCACATGGTGAAAGTGTTGGTGTTTCTATTGATGGAATTCCCGCAGGTTTGCCATTATCTATTGATGATTTTTCAGAAGATATTGAACGCAGAAAAGGCGGTACACAAAAAGGAACAACGCCAAGACAAGAGTCTGATTCACCTATCTTTAAAAGCGGCATCTTTAATAATAAAACAACAGGTGCTCCGCTAACAATCTTATTTGAAAATAACAATACACGCTCAACAGATTATGCTAAGCAACGTGCAGTGCCACGTCCCGGACATGCAGATTTTGTAGCAAGCAAAAAGTTTGGTGGCTTTGAAGATTATCGTGGTGGCGGCCATTTTAGCGGAAGGCTTACTGTGTGTTTGGTTGCAATTGGTGTTATTGCTAAGAAGTTATTGAAAGATGTTTTAGTAAAATCAAAAATACTTGAAATTGGCGGTGAAGCAGATCTTGAAAAAGGCCTTCAAAAAGCTATTGATGCAAAAGATTCAATTGGCGGTATTGTAGAATGTCGTGTGAGTAATCTGCCACTTGGCTTAGGCGAACCATTTTTTGATAGTGCCGAAAGCTTATTATCACACGCGGTGTTTGCAATACCTGCAGTAAAAGGTATTGAATTCGGTGCGGGTTTCGCTGCTGCAAAGATGTTTGGCAGCGAACATAACGATACCATTGAAGATGCAACCGGTAAAACAAAAACCAATAATGCAGGCGGCATTGTTGGTGGTATTACAAATGGAAATGAATTGGTATTTCGCATTGCTATAAAACCAACATCATCAACGCCAAAAGAACAGCAAACATTAAATCAGGAAACAAATACAGTTGAAAGTTTTTCAGTGAAAGGCAGACATGATTTGTGCATTGCATTGCGTGTGCCTGTAGTATTGGAAGCTATAACCACCATGGTTCTGGTTGACCTGATGATGCTGGAAAATAAAATTTCGCGCATCATTAATTAGGTTCATTTCACAAATAATCAAAGCAACAAACTAAAGCAATTTTCTACTTTTGCATTAATGCAAATTTAAGAGCTTGTTTGCTGAATTATTTTTACCGGTAAGTTTTATAATAAAACTAACAACACACATTAAACGCAATTGTTATTTTCACTTTTATGAAATATTGCGGGGTGCTGCTTTTAATTTTTATTTACTGTAAAAGCTTCAGTCAAAAACCTGTAAGGCAGTTTAATTCTTTGAATGAGTTTACACACGCATCCATTAATAAAAATTCTGTTTATTCCCTGGCCCATGATTTATATGGTGGATTATTTACAGCAAAAGACAAAAGTAGTTACATAATAGATTCTGGTATTGTATTTCCATCTTCACATACAAATTTGGTTTTAGTAAGAAACATCAATGATGCGCATACAGTTTACATTAAATGGTATGGTATAAAAGACAGCATGCAAAATTTTATGCCTGCTTTTAAAAAGATAACGCGCTATCTGAATACAATTGGTGGCGGCACGGTTTTTTTTGATGCAGGCACTTACTTCGCTGACCCCTATTTTACTGTTGATGCAAACAACATTATTGTAAAAGGCGCAGGCATGAACAAAACATTTATAAAAGTTTCTGATAAAGCCGGTGCAGGTTTAATGGTAAATTCAAATTATCGTGATGCAGGTTGGTTAGGAAATGCAGATGATATGCTTACTTATAAAGATGATGGCTTGCCACAAGGCCAGCATTATATTGATTTAAAAATTAAGAATGGTATAAGTAAACTGAAACCAGGCACAATCATATTTATCAATGGTGGTGCTAATTACTTTGACCAGAATTATGGTGAGTTTAATATGATTGATCATTGCACACCATTTGGAAGAGTTTATTTAAAATATAATTTAAGCAGAAGCTATGCGCAAAGCATCAGTTCCTGGGCAGCAACACTAACAACAGATTATAAACCACCTGCTGAAGGTAACAATGCAACAATCTATTTTTCAGGTACACAACCAAGAGGTGGCACAGCAATATCAATCGGCAATGATTTGTATAAAGTGGTTTCATCAACTGCTTCATCAGCTGTTGTTATAAATGTAAAAGACAAGGGCAATAAATTAACTGTTATTAAAGCCGGCACACATATTTTTAAATACAGGGCAATTGTTTTAACTCCATCTATTGTTTATAATGTTGCTGTTTCTGATATAACTATAACCGGCAAACGAAAATCAATTATAGTAAGCAACACTTTTAAAACATCATTTAAAAATGTGCGGTTTAACTGGATGAACCAGCCAATTGCTCCGGGAGGAATTTGGTTAGATGGAGATGACGGAAGAGATTTTACAATGAGCAATTGCGAAATAGACTGTCCCTATTATTTCAGTTCACAGTTTGCAAGAAGCTTTGCTGATATTTATATTGACCATACAAAATTTAACCAGGCAGCTATACAATTTACAGAGTATAATATCAATGCAAATGTTACTGACTGTAAGTTTAATCTTTCTTATACAGGTGCGCCGGGAGAAGTAATGCAGCCTGCTATTTTGTTAGGTAGTACCTGCAGCAGCATCAACTTTAATAACAATATTATTCATGCTTCCGGCATTAATAATCTCTTTTACAGCGGAGAAATACAAGGCACAAAAGCTATCATTAACTCAACAGGCAGCATTGCAAATAATGTTATTGAATGTAATAATATCGGAAGCGTCTTTGTTGGTTCATACTCAGGCACAATGAATATTGTAAACAATAAAATTTCAGGTAAAGCAAATTTTTTATTTGGTGAGCAGGCACATAAACCTAATGCTTATCCAACCTTATTAAAAACTAAATCTTCTTCAACAACCTGCCTTATTATGAACAATAGTTTTAAAGGTTACATTGATGGATTCGGTGGTGCAGCTAATAACGTTCAGTATATTGGAAATACCATAAAAAGATTAGGGCCTGCAAATACATCCAATGAGTTTAATGTTTGGGGAAATATTCTATATACACATTTTAAACGGGATACAACAGTTACGAATTTTGTTTGTAAAGACAACACATTTAATAATTGGAACCTCTTGCCTAATTCTTTTAGTCATTACTGGTCAATCAATGAAAGGACAGATATAAGCAACAATCGTTTTATCACTTCATCAAAAGATACGATTGTCTCAATTCGCCCAATTTTAAAAAAGTAAAGATTAATATTTAGTGTAAAGGCAATTACAGATTTTATAATGAAACGCAGATAATAACAACTACAATCATTATAACAAATATAATTCCTAGCATCCTTAAAACTTTGATTACGGTTGCATCGCTTTTATTATCCATATATAAAGATTTACAGCAAGGTAACTTAAAGTGGCAAAGTATAAGTATTCAGATCGG
>CAHJWK010000076.1 GCA_903642275.1 Chitinophagaceae bacterium | reverse complement strand
TTCATTCTTAATTACATTATTGCATGAACTTGCTCATTTGCTTGCGTTTGAAAAATTCGGTAACCGGATACAGGCACATGGTAAAGAATGGAAAACGGTTTACAGCAACATATTGCATTCATTCACAAATAAAAAAATATTTCCGGCTGATATTGAAGATGCACTTCAAAAATCAATAAAAAATCCTGCTGCCAGCAGTTGTGCAGAAGAAGATTTAATGCGTGTATTGCGGCGTTACGATGAACGAAAAAAAGATGTTTATTTAATTGAAGAACTTCCACCCAAAACATTATTTAAAACGGAAGACGGAAGAGTATTTGAAAAAGGCGAACGGTTACGTAAACGTTATCGTTGCACTGAAAAAAAAACAGGACTGGTTTATTTATTCAGTTCTGTGCATGAAGTAAAATTGATAAGCTGATTATTTCTTTTTCAAAGCAATAAGTAAACCAATATTCAGTTGAACATTTCTATTATAGTACTTTCGGTTATCCGGGAAAGGATTTATTTGCATAGCCATGTTTAAATTGTCGTTGTATTTTTTTGCGATGTTGGTAAAGCCGTTATAATAAACAACATCTGTATTTAGCGAGGCACTGTTTGCTAATTTAAAATTTAAACCTGCTGTGACTATGCCTCCAACATCAAAACCTTTAATGTCTATATCACTTTTTAGTTTGTAATCTTCAAAATCTGCAATATTTTTTCCATTTAAAAAAAATCCAAAGTCAGGGCCTGCAGATATTTTTGGACGAATAAGATTTCTTTCTTTGCCAAAATAATAAATCAGTTTAACTGGTATGCGCAAATAGTTTGAATTAATAGTGTTGGTTACGGTTATTAAACCATCCGCAGGGCCGGGCGTTTGATACGAACTCTTGTTACCTTCTCTCGAATATTTCATATCAATGCCTAAACTAAAATGCCTTTTCTTGCTGTAGATAAAAGAAACACCGGCATTCCATGATATGCCGAATTTTGTATCACCTTTAAAATTATCTATCCATTTATCACCTAAACCGGCAGTTGGCCCGATGGAAACTTTTTGTGCATTTGCAAATAATGTAATTGTTATTAAGCCGATGGTAAAGATTGTCTTCTTCATAAAAAATCAGTTTTATGCAAGACAAATTTTTTAATTATAACGTTGGAATATTAAACGGATACTTATTAAGCCACCGCTTTCTTTACAAGGTCTGCTGCTTCACTTAATAATATGGCAGATTCAACTTTTAAACCGCTTTCATCAATCAGCTTTTTTGCTTCAGTAGCATTCGTTCCCTGTAAGCGAACAATGATTGGAATATTAATATTTCCCATTTTATTGTAAGCTTCTATTACGCCGGCCGCCACACGGTCACAACGTACAATACCTCCAAAAATATTTATGAGTATAGCTTTTACGTTGGGATCTTTTAAGATAATTCTGAAACCTGCTTCAACGGTTTGGGCATTTGCTGTACCACCTACATCAAGAAAATTAGCAGGCTCACCACCACTTAATTTAATCATGTCCATCGTTGCCATTGCGAGACCGGCACCATTCACCATGCAACCAACATTACCATCAAGTTTTACAAAATTCAGGTTATACTTTCCTGCTTCCACTTCTGTTTCATCTTCTTCAGAAATATCACGCAAGGCTTCAAGGTCTGCATGACGCATAAGCGCATTATCATCCAAATTCATCTTGCAATCAACAGCAATAATTTTTTCATCACTTGTTTTGAACAATGGATTTATTTCCAACATGCTGCAATCAAGGCCAACATAAGCATTATATAAGTTAGTTACAAACTTTACGCAATTCTTAAATGCTTCACCATTCAATCCAAAATTAAAAGCAATTTTTCTTGCCTGGAAAGGCTGCAGGCCACCGGAAGGATGTACCCATTCTTTAAAAATTTTTTCAGGTGTATCATGTGCAACATCTTCAATATTCATTCCGCCTTCTGTGCTGTACATTATAACGTTTTGGCCTTTGCCGCGATCAAGCAAAATTGATAAGTAAAATTCTTTTGTTGCGTTTGGCCCGGGATAATAAACATCTTGCGCAACTAATACCTTATTAACTTTTTTACCTGCAGGCCCGGTTTGAATGGTTACCAAAGTGCCACCCAAAATATTACCGGCGATGGTTGCAATATCTTCTAAACTTTTGCCAACTGCAACACCTTTTTGTTCAGTGCCTTTTATTTTTCCTTTGCCTCTGCCACCGGCATGAATTTGTGCTTTTACAACAGCAAAATTATTTTGAGTTTGGCCTTTGATATTACGATATGCATCTTCAGCTTCATGCACTGTGCTGCAGGCATAACCTTCCTGAACAGGCACGTTGTATTTCTTCAATAATTCTTTTGCCTGGTATTCATGTAAATTCATACAGGATGTGTTTCTAGCGAAGATAAGAGAGTTTATAAATGCACTATAATTTAGTCTGATACAATAGATTTAAAGGCTTTTCCTAAACCATTTACAACATCAGTAGCGGTCATACTTTCCATTGATTGGGTTTCCAAAGCTAAATCTGCAGCAAGTCCGTGAATATATATACCTAAAACAGCTGCATCTAACGGCTGATAATGTTGTGCGACTAAAGCAGTGATAATACCGGTAAGTATATCACCAGTTCCGCCTTTGGCAAGACCCGCATTTCCAGTTGTATTAAACCAGCCTTTACCTTGTTTTGCAACAAGGGTATATTGACCTTTCAGTACAATAATTACATTATTTTTTATTGACCTTTCAAGCGCCATGTTTATTCTTTCAAAATCATTCTCTGCTTCTCCAAACAAACGTTCAAATTCTTTTGGATGGGGCGTGAGAATACTGTCTTCATTAATCTCACTTAATAAATATTTATTTTGCGACATGATGTTTAAAGCATCTGCATCAATCACTAATGGCATCTTAAATTGCTGCAATACTTTTTGCAACAATTCTGTTGTTGATGGTTTTGTGCCAAGGCCCGGGCCAATACAAACCGCATTAATTTTTTCAAAGTCTAAAGCTTCTTCTCTTGCCTGGCACATAGCTTCAGGTAAAACAGTATGAACAATATTAAAAAATGTTTCAGGTATATTTAAGCTGGTTAAACCGGCACCGGCTCTTACAGATGCATGCGCACACATTAATGCTGCACCCATTTTGCCTTTGTTGCCGGCCAGTATTAAAGCATGGCCATATTTGCCTTTGTGAGAAAAAAGTGGCCGGGATTTAAAAATTGTTCTAATTTCTTCTTGCGTTGTTAATTGTAATGTTGAATTTATAGTTTCTAAGAACTGAGAATGCAAACCAATATCCAGTAATTCTACGTTACCAAAATATGCAGCGTTCTCTGCAACTAAAAAACAAAGCTTTAGACATTGAAATGTAAGTGTTGTTTGTGCTTTAATAATAGCGTAGTCTTTCGAGCTTTTATCAGTAAACATTCCGCTGGGAATATCTATAGTAATTATGCTTGCTGAAGATTGATTAATAAACTCAACCAGCTTTGCACTCAATTCTTTTAAAGGCCTGTTTAAACCTGAACCATATAAGGCATCAATCACAATATCATCTTTACTTATTTCAGGAAAAAATTCTTCTGACTGAATAAAATGAATGTTAGTTGTCAATTCATGTAAGCGTTGCAGGTTGGCCTGGAAGTCATTGGTACCAACTGCTCCAAATTCAATTATATAAATATTTACATTAATGCCTCTGTTTATAAGTTGCCGTGCAATAGCAAGCCCGTCACCGCCATTGTTGCCCTTTCCACAAAATATTTTAAAAGCTTTTTTTTGCGTTAGCGTCTGTAATATATAATCAGTACATGCATTTGCAGCACGTTCCATCAAATCAATAGAAGATATTGATTCATGGGATATTGTATAGGTATCCCATGAATGTATTTGTTCTGCGGTAAGAAGTTTCATTTTTTAAATTATCTAAACCTACGTATAGTTTTATGCCAAAAAAAATCTTGCAGAGGTTTAGTTAAAGTATTAGCTAATCTTTAAACTCTTCAACTATCGTATCCATACTTGCCTAATGAAACATAGCTTTGTTTGCAAGTTTTTTTAAATTACCTTTGCCAGCCCAAAATTTCAAAAGATGAATTTCCGCAGAGAGTTTGAAATTGCTTTTGTTGGTCTGAAACCGGGAGTTCATAATTACGAATACAGGGTTGATGATAAGTTCTTTCAAAATTATGGAAGCCAGGATTTTAAAAACTGCAACGCTGTTATAAAACTGGAACTTGATAAAAAATCAGGTTTTATGTTGCTGAATTTTGATATTGATGGAAATGTTGATATAAGCTGCGACCGTTGTGGTAACCCATTAACCTTAAAGCTTTGGGAAGAATTTAAGATAATGGTAAAGCTGGTTGATAATCCTGATGAAATGAACGAACAGGAAGAAGATCCGGACGTTTATTACATAAGCCGTAGTGAAAGCCATCTGCAATTAGTAGATTGGATATACGAGTTTATCAACTTAAGTATTCCATTACAAAAAATGTGTGCACCAAATGAAGTGGGTGGCCTTCAATGCAACGAAGAAGTATTGGCAAGGCTTGTCAAAATTGAAGTTGATAAACAAAATGACGTAAATCCTTTATGGAAAGGACTTGAAAAATTTAAAGATCTAAATTAAAAATAAGTTATGCCTAATCCAAAACGCAGACATTCACAACAAAGAAGCGCTAAAAGAAGAACGCATTATAAAGCAGAAGAAGTTACATTAAGCAAAGACAGTACAACAGGTGAACTGCATGTACGTCACCGTGCACATGTAAGCGAAGGAAAACTGTATTATAAAGGCAAAGTTGTATCTGAAAAAGCGCCCTTAAAAGCTTAGTGTAAACTAAGATTGTGAGTATGAATCTTGCTCTTGATATGATGGGCGGAGATTATGCGCCGCTTGAAGCTGTAAAAGGACTTCAAAAATATTTTTCTAAAAGTAAAAATTCATCTGTTGTTTATTGTTTAGGCAAACAAGATGAGTTAAAAACTTTGTTTGAAACATACAACTTGCCTGCAGAAAAAGCAATTATATTTCATACCTGTGAAAACATTTCCTACCACGAACATCCAACACGTGCATTAAAAGAAAAGCCTGGTTCCTCAATTGCAAAAGGTTTTGAGTTATTGGCATCCGGCAAAGCAGATGCTTTTTTAAGCTCCGGTAATACAGGTGCAATGCTGGTCGGTTCTATGTTTTATCTGAAACCACTTGAAGGTGTCTTAAGGCCTACTATTTCAACCATGATGCCTAAGATTGGAGGCGGTACAGGAATAATGCTGGATGTTGGTTTGAACGTTGATTGCAAACCGCAACACCTTGACCAGTTTGCTATACTTGGTAGCCTGTATGCTGAAAATATTCTTGGTATAAAAAACCCAACAGTTGGCCTTTTGAATGTTGGTGAAGAAGAAAGTAAAGGCAATGTTTTATGCCAAGCTACTTATCCTTTATTAAAAGAAAATAAATTTATACATTTTATTGGTAATATAGAGGGAAGAAATATTTTTAATAATGGTGCAGATGTAACCGTTTGTGATGGATTTACAGGTAACGTTGTGATTAAATTGGCTGAATCTTTTTATGACATTGCTGAACATCGCAACCTGCATGATGATGAATTTATTAGTCGTTTCTGTTATGAGAATTATGGTGGTACACCGGTTTTAGGCGTTGCCAAACCTGTAATCATTGGTCATGGAATAAGCAATGATGTTGCATTTGCCAATATGCTGCTGCTCGCTGAAAAAATGATTGAAACGGATTTGTGTAATACAATAAGACAAGCATTTCAATCGCAATAGTTATTTACTCCCGGAAAAATATTCAAGCTCCTTAACTAAATCAAGGTAAGGATAATCTGATTGAATTTGTTTCGCCTTAGACAAGTGTTGCACTAAGAATTTTTTATGTAATTCAGACTGCGGATTAAATGGCTTGTGCTTTTTAGCAATAACCAATTTCTTTATTTCTTCCATTAGTTTTTTTGTTTCATTGTTAAAACAAGTATCTGAAAATTTCTCCAGTACAAACTGCGTTGCTGCATAATTCGGATGCGTTAAGTCAACATCATAAAAACGATAATCACGCAACACATCAATCACTAATTCATAAGCAGGAAAATAACATAGCTTCTCAAATTTGTTTACAAGATGATGTACAGCTTCTATTAATCTTGCTTTGCTGCGATTATTTTCAACAACGCCATCACGTAAATGACGCACAGGACTTATCGTAAAAATTATTTTTAAGTTATTGTTGAACTGAAACAACTGGTGAATGGCTGCATCAAACGCTCTTATAATTTCTTCAATAGTATTTAAGTGTTTAATAAAATTTTGTGCAGGTGCTTTGTGACAATTGGCAACGTTGCTAAAATCACCGATAAGCTTATAAGAAAATGCAGAGCCAAGCGTAACAAATAACCAATCTGCTTCTTTCAAAAAACTATATGCGCTGGTTTGTGATTGATTGATATTTTTTAAGCAAGCATTTACATCCGGGTTTGAAAATCTGCTGTGATGCTGCCAGCTGTTCCACACTTCATTTAAATAGAATAAATCTTCCGCTTTGTATTGTTTGTTTTGTATGTAAGAAATAAGACTTGATGGAAGACTGATGGGATCGAATAAGATTCCATTCGGATTTTGTAAAATATTAAACTTAGCATCAGCTAAAAAATTTCCAATATGTTCGATAAAGCAGGAACCTGCCAATAAAATTTTATGATTATAATTTATCGGTGGCTCTACTTTTTTGATATCTATTGCTGAAAAGAACTGCATGTTTATCCTGAAAATTTTAAAGTAATCGTTTCATCTTTTACTAAATTATTCCACTTCTTTAAAAGATTACTATAAGTTAAACGAATCAATTCTAACTGTTCATTATTAATGTAGAAATCTTTGAGATTTTGCTTGCTTGTTACAATACTTTCTTTAAGCTTATTATTGAAATCATTAAACAAGCCTTCCCTCATTTCAATCATTGCCAGGTTAACAATATGTTCTGCAATCAAAGCTTCATTTGAAAATTTAATATTCCTTTTGTTTCTTGGCTGATCAAAATCTGTAATCGCAATACCTTTTGCAATCATTCCGTAAAAAGCAGATTTAAATTTCAACACTGTTTCAACCGCATAATGCAAAAGGTCATGTCTTAAAAAAAATTCATCAGTATTCATCCATGTACAAGTGCCATCTTTTCTTTTGCATAATAAAACATGTTTACCGTTTTCTTTTTTAGTGAAAATAATTTCCATCATACAAAAATTTCTGAAGCAAGCTGCAAACTTTCTTCGAGTGCAGCTTCATTTATATCAGCCAGCAAATTTTTTTCTTTAAAATAATCAATCATAAATATAGTGTCCATATTTCCCACTAATTCATCCTGCGCCATAGGGCAACCGCCAATACCTTTTAATGCGCCATCAAAACGCATACAACCTGCATTAAGCGCAGTTTGTAATTTTTCTTTTTTATTTAATAATGATGAATGTAAATGCACACCAAATTCAATATTACTATATTGATTAATTAATTTACTGCAGGCATAACTAATTTGTTCAGGTGTTGCAACGCCAACTGTATCTGCCAGCGAGATGATCTTTATATTTCTTGATGCTATTTCATTTGCCCAATGCAGCAATACTTCTACGTTGTACTCATCATTGTAAGGGTTGCCAAACGCCATACTTAAATATGCAACCAGCTCTTTGTTATGTTTGAGGCATAAGTCTAAAACAGCATCAATAAGCAACAAACTTTTTTTAAAAGAGCTGTTTGTATTTCTTAATTGAAAGGTTGGTGAAATTGAAAAAGGAAAACCCAGGTAAGTTATCTCATCATGTTGAACGGCTTCCTGTACGCCACGTTCATTAGCAATAATGGCAAGCAATTTTGTTGCACTATTTTCAACCTGTAACTTTTCAATTACGCTTTTTGTGTCAGCCATTTGCGGAATTGCTTTTGGCGAAACAAAGCTTCCAAAATCAATCGTATCAAAACCAACTTTAAGCAGGCTGTTAATATAAGCAACTTTTTTTTCAGTTGGGATGAAGTTAGGCCAGCCCTGCATTGCATCTCTCGGGCATTCAATTAGCTTAACTTTTTTCATACAGTAAAAATATATTGATAATGTGTGATGCAATAAAAAAGCATTGCAAAAATGCAATGCTTGTAAATATGAAAACAAATTCGATTTATAAAATATTTAAGCCTAATCCAATTTGCCATTGACGGCTTGTCCACTTATCCTGCTGACCAATATCATTTATATTGTTCAGGCCAATATTATAACGTGCATATATTTTTAAAGGATTTAAATTTAATTGTGCGCCAAGTACTGCTGCAAAATCACCATTCTTAAAAGCATTCTTACCATTTTGAACAAGCGTTAAATCTTTGTTCATTAGAATACTATACTGTGGTCCAACATTAAAAGTCAACAGCTTGCCAGTATTAATTCTTAACAAAACAGGAATGCTTAAATAATCAAGATGTGCATGATTAGGTATATCCTGGTAAATAACTTTAGAGCCGGAGTCAATTGTAGTATTAGTTTGACCGAAAAGTACTTCAGGTTGAATGCCTATACTTTTATTAAAATCAATACTTACATAGCCGCCTAACTGGTAACCAAGATCATAACCATCTTTAAATGACTGCCCATCAATTTTTCCAAGGTTAGCACCTGCTTTAACACCTACATGAACTGTTTGTGCATTTAAAATAGTTGCAGAGGTTGCGATTAATAATACTAAAATAATTTTTTTCATGAATTGATTTTTAATTGAACATTGACTTACCTGAAACGTTCATGTAACAATCATATTACTTAAAGAAAACCTAAAGAAGTTGAGATGAAACTATTGCCTTATTTTAAACATTTGTATACGTTGCCGTTGCGCATACGCATTAACAGAATCGAATAAAATACCATTGAAGTTTGGATGTGCCTGGTAATAATTAAAGTTTTTCAAAAATGTTGTTTTATCAAGATGATGTAATTTTAAAACACCACTGAAGTAGGATGTATTTATTAATTTTATTGTGCTGTCTTTGCTTTTTAAAGATGAGGCATATTCACCTGCTTCAATTAAATGCCATACAATAACTTTCATTGAGTCTATACCTATAATATCCGGAGGAATTTTCCTGTCTTCAGAATTGCAACCTGTTAATATAACTAAAATTATAGTTGTAATGATTAGGCGTCTCATTTCAACTGCTGTTTATATGTATCAGCGTTTGAAACGTCTAAAGCTGTAAGTGACTGCATTGCCTGAAGACGCTGTTGAGGATTTGCTTTTAAAAATGCTCCAATAAATTCCTGTGACTTTCCCTGTACTAAAAATTGTTCAATCATGGTATTAGGATTCTGCTGATTAAAGTCCTGCAAAGACGATAATGCATTTAAAATACTGCTTCGGGCATTATCAGCATTCTGATACATATTATCCAAACCCTGACGATAATAATTATAGATGATATCATGAATTTCATTATAACGGGTATTCAATAAATTCTCAGCAAGCCAGTAACGGTTTCTTTGTCCGTCAAAAGATTTCCAGCCTGAAATTTCTTTTGATTCAGGCGCATTGTTTACAATGTTTTGCGCCTTATTAAAATAAGCATCACCACTCTTAGT
The DNA here is from genome assembly GCA_903642275.1 of Chitinophagaceae bacterium. Taxonomy (GTDB): domain Bacteria; phylum Bacteroidota; class Bacteroidia; order Chitinophagales; family Chitinophagaceae; genus Parafilimonas. The sequence goes on along the minus strand of CAHJWK010000076.1, from coordinate 11,000 downwards.
TGAAAATGAATCATAGTCAAAGCCAAGAATCATATATACATAGTAAGCAAATACTGCTGTAAGGTTTGCGCTTAATGCATCAGTGCCTTGTACACGATTTTCATTAAACTCAAGTTGCTGGTATTGTGCATATTTAAATGTAACATCACCATCCTGGTAATTCATTAATGCAGTTTGATAAGATGAGTTATACACAGGTCTTGCAGCCTGTATTGCCAGTGTGGCTTTGAAAACATTATCCTCGCTGCCGCTTTGGACCGTTAATAAAAAACTGCAATGAATTTTTTCCTGTGCCTGAAAAACATCACTCGTCCACTTGCGGTTATTTATAAATGCAGTAAGCTGGTTTTGTAATGTGGTGAAGATAGTTTTGTCAACATTGGTACCAACCTGCTGCGCAGATACGGTTACTTTAGCCTGCAATTCTTGTGCATGAACAGATGTAACAATCAGCGATAAGATTAAATATGTTATAAGTTTTTTAAGCATTTATTTTATTGATGATGAGTTCAACAATTTGTTCTGCAATTTCTTTTTTAGTAGCAAACTCCAATGCGTGTTCGGTTTTATCAGCACAAAAAACAGATACTTTATTTGTATCATAGCCAAAGCCGGAATTTGCATCCTGCAAAGAATTAAGCACAATCATATCAGCATTTTTTGTGTAGAGTTTTTGCTTTGCATAATCCTGTTCATTATTTGTTTCCAAAGCAAAGCCAGCTAAAAACTGCTTTGTTTTTTTTCTGCCTAATTCAGCAAGTATATCATTTGTTTTTTCTAAAGAAAGTGTAAAGTTTGCTTTATCCTTTTTTATTTTTTGTGCTGATATCTCTACCGGCTTATAATCGGCAACGGCTGCAGCCATTACTTCAATATCTGTTTCATAATGTAAATTCAAACATGTGTCGTACATTTCTTTTGCAGTTGCAACCTGGATAATTTTTATACCATCATATTTTTTTGTTTGATAAACAGGCCCGCTTATGATTGTAACATCAGCACCTTTTTCGTATAAAGTTTCTGCTAACGCAAAACCCATTTTACCGGATGAATGATTGCCTATAAAACGCACAGGATCTAATGGTTCGTATGTTGGCCCGGCAGTTACAAATGCTTTTTTATATTTAAGTTGACTGCCTCTAAAAAACTTTTCAGCAAGAAATGAAACAATATTTTCAGGTTCAGCCATTCTTCCTTCACCATGCAAACCACTGGCTAATTCTCCACTATTAACATCAATTATTTCATTACCATATTCCTTTAATGTTTCTATATTTTTTTTTGTTGATGGATGATGCCACATGTCTTCATCCATGGCAGGGGCAACAATAACAGGGCATGTCGCAGAGAGATAAACAGCCATCAGCAAATTATCACATAAGCCAGTTGCCATTTTTGCAAGCGTATTACAACTCAAAGGTGCAACCAGCATTATATCGGCCCACCTGCCAAGTGCAACATGATTATTCCAGCTATTGTTACTTGTGATATCAATCAGCACATCATTTTTTGATAACACAGAAAGCACAAGCGGCGAAACAAATTCCTTTGCTGCGGGCGTTAATGTCACTTTTACTTCAGCACCTTCTTTTACAAGTAACCGAACAAGAAAGATGGCTTTATAAGCTGCAATGCTTGCCGTAATACCCAACAATATTTTTTTACCTTTCAACATGTACGATATAAAAAATCCCCCGAATATCGGAGGATTAAAATTACATTGAAATGATTTTAGCGGAAAAGATCATCATCATTTTTGCGATGATAAATTTTGTCATCCATAAATTCCTGTGTTGCAAGAATTGCTGCATTTGGCATTTTTTCATAAGCCTTTGAAATTTCAATCTGTTCTTTGTTTTCATGAATTTCTTCAAGGCTGTCCGTGTGGCTGGCAAATTCTTCCAGCTTATTATGCAGTTCTTCTTTCATTGCAATATTTATCTGGTTTGCTCTTTTTGCAACGATAGCAATTGACTCATATAAATTGCCGGTTTTACCTTTAATTTCTATCAGGCTTTTTGTTTCAACGCTGCTTTGCGTATTACCGCTGAGATGTCGCCTTAGTTTGCTCATTATTTGGAGTTTGTATTTTTTTTAAATTAGTTTCAGACTGTGTTTTATAGCTGTTTACTTCATCAAGAAATTTACTTTGCGGAAAACGTTGTTGAAAATCCTGCACATTAGCTATAACCTTATCATATCTTTCTTCCTGCTTGGTTTGTATGCTTAATTCAGCATATTTAAAATATGATTTGATGGAATTGTATGCATATTCATCGCCTTGTTCAGAATCAGGAAAATCATCAATCAAAATTGCAAAAGCCACACCCGCAGATTGAAAAAAGCCAAGATTATAGTATAACTGCGCATTTTTGAATTCTTTTAGTTCCAGCTTCTTCCTGCATGCATCCATGATAGCTGTTGCATCAGCAACCCTTTTTGAATCAGGATGCGTATTTATAAATGCCTGTAGCAGCGCAATGGTTTTTGTTGTATTTGTTTGATCAAGATCAACCTTTGGCGATTGCTCATAATAACACATGCAACGCATGTATTCACATTCTTCAACCTTTTCGCTATTAGGAAAATTTTCTGTATATGTTTTAAATAAATTTTCTGCATTCTCATAGTCCTTCAGGTAATAAGAAGTGTATGCATATTTGTAATAAATATCTTCAAACCGCGGGTCACCTTTAAACAGTGGCAATAAATCGGTATAAATTTGTTGTGCTTTTGTATAATCTTTTTTGGCGTAATACTGTTCCGCCATTTTAAGCTTATACTCTTTGTCTTTGCTTTTTACAACCCTTCCAAACTTAGTGGTGCAGGCTGAAAATATAATTAAGCTTAAGAATACTGCAGATAAGATTTTCATGAAAGTGCGCAAAGGTAATTTTTTTTGGCAAATTATATATAACGCCTCTTTGCCATAAAATCAGATAGTTAATAATATTACAAATATGTTACAATAATGTTCTTATAAACTATTCTTTATAAAACTGGTCGAAATTTGCAGTCAATAAATTATCAGTGAAAAAAATTTATCTCTTATTTTTTTTGTTAATAACTGTTGGATTAACAAGCTTCAGCCAGGCAAATGCTGATGCTCAAAAAATTATAGACCAGCTTTCGGCAAAAGTAAAATCTTCAAAAGGTATTAGTGCAATATTTGTTATTAAGCAGTTTGATAAATACAATCATGCCATGGTTAACTCTGATGGCATGATAAAAATAAAAGGTAATAAATATTATTTAAAAGAAGACCAGGTGCAGATTTTTTGCAACGGTGTTCAAATCTGGAATTTTGACGGCGACCGTGAAGTAACCGTTTCAAAAGCAAGTGATGATGCGGATGATATTACACCGCAACAGATTTTATCAGGCTTTAATAAAAAAGATTTTACTTATAATTTGCTTACATCAGCCGGCAATATCTACCAGGTACTTTTAACGCCGCTTGATAAGCGAAAAAATTTTAAACAGCTTGTGCTGTTCATTAACAAATCAACAAATCTTATTTCAAAAGCAAAAATTACAGATAAGATTGGCGTGTTAACAGAAATTGATTTTACCGGTATCACTTTTAACTCAATATTGCCTGATAAACTTTTTATGTTTGACGCTTCAAAACATCCTAACATAGAAATTATAAATCAGTAACTTTTTAGTTATTTATTTTTTATACAGTTTTGCCATGATGCGGCAAAAAATAATAATTGCTATTGATGGTTTTTCATCCTGCGGCAAAAGCACATTGGCAAAACATCTTGCATGTAAACTGCAATATATATATGTTGACAGCGGCGCAATGTATCGTGCTATAACATTATATTTTTTAAAAAACAATGTTGTTGTAAACAATAAAGCAGCAGTTGAATCAGCTTTAAAAAATATTCATCTGCATTTTATGTTTGATGAACTGTTAGCCAGAAGCATTATGTATTTGAATGGTGAGGATGTAGAGCAACAAATACGTAACATGCTTATAAGTGAAAAGGTAAGTGAGGTTGCTGCTGTAAAACAGGTTAGGACTTTTGCGGTACAGCAGCAGCAAAATTTTGGTAAGAATAAAGGCATAGTAATGGATGGGAGAGATATTGGTACAACTGTTTTTCCAAATGCAGAATTAAAAGTTTTTATGACAGCTGATATTTCAATACGTGTACAAAGACGCTTTAAGGAATTACATGTAACTGACAAAAATATAACTATTGAAGAGGTGAAAAATAATCTTGAAATGCGTGATTATATTGACACAAACAGGGAAGTAAGTCCTTTGCGCAAAGCAAAAGATACTATAGTGCTTGACAACAGTAGCCTTACTGAAGCACAACAATTGATGATTGCGTTGCAATGGTCAAATGAAAAAATTAATAGCTTGCAATAAACAGAACGGTAAGAAAAGTGAAAAGATATGCATGAGATAGAACCATTTTATAACTGGCGGCATTTATACGTCGCAGAAGAAGATCCCAAATCGCCTTTTTACGGGCGTGTGTATAGTGAATTTGAATTTTCTCAGTCGGTATATAATTACTATATCCATCCGCAATGGGATGAATTTGGCAGCCGCACTTTATACATAAAAATCATTTATGTTGATTATGAATTGGGTTATGCTGTTATTGAAATGCTGGGCGAATGGAATGATGCTATTGAGAATGATATTATGGCCTTAAAGCGTGACGTTATTGACCCGATGATGAAGGAGAAAATTTTTAAGTTTGTGCTCATTGCAGAAAACGTTTTAAATTTTCATAGTGGCGATAAAGATTATTACCAGGAGTGGAGAGAAGAGAACATTGAAAATAACGGGTGGGTTGTAGTTTTAAATATGAGTGATGCAGCACGTTACGATTTTGAAAGAAAAAAATTAAATAATTATATTGAGTTGTTTAATTTACCCGACTGGCGTATTTATAAGCCGTATCATCTCTTCAAAAAGATAGATGGTATGCTTAACATGCGGTTATCTAATGATTAGAATAATCATGGTATAAGAATTGACAAATCATATAAAACTGTTTTATGCCGCAGCAAGATCAAATGAATACTCTAAGTCAGATTATGAACAAGCTCACCTCTAAAGGATATGATAAAGAATTTAGATGGACGACAAATGGATTTTGCGTGGACGAAAAATGTTATCAATCCGAAGATTTAACGATAGTAAAAACATACAGATTTGAAGGAGAGTCTGATCCTTCTGATACGTCAATACTTTATTTAATAAAATCAAATGATGGATTAATTGGTTACAGTCTTGACGCTTATGGTGTTTACAGCAATCATGACGATGAAGAAGGGTATGATAATTTTATTAGAAAAATCCCTGTTAAGGATAATGATGATCAATTATTGTTTGAATTGTAATTCATACCAATAAAAAAAGCGCTCAATAATGAACGCTTTAAATGATATATAAAAAATCAAACTAATTTTCTTTAGCACCTTCTACCAACACAGTAGTTCTATTATTTAATACTTCTACAAAACCGCTTTGAATAGAATAAGTAACAGTATCGGATTTTGTTTTCAGTACTTTAATATTTCCTTTGCCAAGTGCAGCAACTATTGGTGCATGTCTATCTAAAATTTCAAATGAACCGGCAATGCCTGGTAACTGGATGCCATAAATATTACCATCAAATAATTTTTTTTCCGGTGTCAATATTTCAAGTGTCATTATATGAAATTAGAATTTTAATTCGATTGCTCTTTTAGCTTCTTACCTTTTTCAATTGCATCTTCAATTGTACCTACAAGATTAAATGCAGCTTCAGGATATTCATCCACTTCACCATCCATAATCATGTTAAATCCACGAATGGTATCTTCAATATTAACAAACACGCCTTTTAAACCCGTAAATGCTTCAGCCACATGAAAAGGTTGTGATAGGAAACGTTGCACACGCCTTGCACGTGATACAACTAATTTATCCTCTTCACTTAGTTCATCCAGACCAAGAATAGCAATAATGTCCTGCAATTCTTTATAACGTTGCAATGTAAGTTTAACACGATTAGCGCAATTGTAATGCTGGTCGCCAACAATCTGCGGTGTTAGAATTCTTGAAGTAGAATCCAAAGGATCAACTGCAGGGTAAATACCAAGATCGGCGATCTTACGGCTTAACGCTGTAGTTGCGTCCAGGTGGGCAAAAGTTGTTGCAGGAGCCGGATCTGTATAATCATCCGCAGGTACATAAACTGCCTGCACAGAAGTAATAGAACCATTTTTGGTTGAAGTAATGCGTTCCTGCATCATGCCCATTTCAGTAGCTAAAGTTGGCTGGTAACCAACTGCTGAAGGCATGCGTCCTAATAAAGCCGAAAGCTCTGAACCTGCCTGTGTAAAACGGAAAATGTTATCAACAAAAAATAATATATCTCTTCCTTTACCAGTGCCATCACCATCACGAAAATATTCAGCTACAGTTAAACCGCTTAATGCTACACGGGCACGGGCGCCGGGCGGTTCATTCATCTGGCCAAACACAAAAGTGGCTTTTGATTCTTTTAATCCTTCCATGTCAACCTTACTCAAGTCCCAACCGCCTTCTTCCATGCTATGCTTAAAGTTATCGCCATAATTCATAATACCGGCTTCAATCATTTCACGCAACAAATCATTCCCTTCACGCGTTCTTTCGCCCACACCAGCAAATACAGATAAGCCACCATAACCCTTGGCAATATTATTAATTAATTCTTGTATCAACACCGTTTTGCCCACACCTGCACCACCAAATAAACCAATCTTTCCACCTTTTGCATACGGCTCAATAAGGTCTATAACTTTAATACCGGTCAGCAATATTTCAGAGGCTGTACTTAGGTTTTCAAAAGCAGGTGGCAAGGAATGTATAGGCCTGCCATTTTCTTTACTTACAAGTGGCAAACCATCAATTGCGTCGCCGGTTACATTAAATAATCGCCCATGAATTGCTTCACCGGTAGGCATTGCAATAGCGATTCCAGTATCAATTACTTCGGTGCCACGTACCAGGCCTTCGGTTGCATCCATTGCAATACAGCGCACACTATCTTCACCTAAATGCTGCTGCACTTCAAGCACAAGCTTATCACCATTTGGGCGTTTTAATTCAAGCGCATTATAAATTTCAGGTAGAGAATTGTTTGGAAACTGAACATCAACCACCGCACCGATTATCTGTTTTACCTTACCTGTATTAGCCATAAATTATATGATTTTTAGCTTTTGAATTTTCGCAAATGTAAGAAGATGAAATATAAAACCTGAAGAATAATAGAGCATATTTATAAAGAATTAGCGATTAAGAATTCCATTAGTTTTTATATTCGCCGCCTTAAAACTACGCATGAAAAAATTATTATTTTTATCATTGATGACTGGTATTTGCAGTAATTCGCTTTTTGCACAAACACAAAGTACTTCAAACTATGATCAGCATATTGCATTTGACCCGCTTTTTTATCCTTCTGCGGGCAATGAATATAGAAGCGCCAGCGGCGAACCAGGTCCTGCTTACTGGCAAAACCGTGCAGATTATAAAATAACAGCAACGCTTGATACAACGCAGCATCGTGTTACAGGCAGCGTTACCATTACTTATAAAAATAATAGTCCTGATAATTTAAAATATTTGTGGCTTCAGTTAGATCAGAATATTTATAAAGAAGACAGCCGTGGTGAGGCAACAACTTTGTTAACCGGCGGCAGATGGGCTAACAGGACATTTACGCAGGGTGATGAATTGAAATCAGTAAATGTTGTATCGAATGGCATATCAACCAAAGCAAAATATAATGTAACTGATACGCGTATGCAGGTTTGGCTGCCAAAAGATTTATCGGCAAAAACAGGAACAATACAATTAAAAATTGATTACAGTTTTACAGTTCCGGAATATGGTACAGACCGTATGGGAAGATTGAATACGCAGAACGGCTGGATATATGAAATTGCACAATGGTATCCGCGCATGTGTGTGTATGATGATGTGCTCGGATGGAATACATTGCCATATTTAGGTGCCGGCGAATTTTATCTTGAATACGGAGATATTGATTATACTATCACTGCACCCTCTAACCTGATTGTTGTTGGTTCAGGTGAAGTGCAGAATCCTTCGGATGTTTATACGTCTTCTACGCTTAGTCTTCTTAATAAAGCAAAGGCAAGTGATAAAACGGTTACAATTATTGGGCTGAATGATTTGAAAGGCACAACTTATCATCCTGATAAACCAGCACTAACATGGCATTTCGTATGTAAGAATACAAGAGATGTTGCCTGGGCTGCATCAAGGGCATTTATTTGGGATGCTGCACGTATAAACTTACCAAGCGGCAAAAAAGCATTGGCACAATCTGTTTATCCTGTAGAAAGTGCGGGTGATAGCGCATGGGGACGCTCAACCGAATTTGTAAAAGGTGCCATTGAATTATACTCGCAGGAATGGTTTGAATTTACATATCCATCTGCTACAAATGTTGCAGGCCAGGTTGGTGGTATGGAATATCCAGCCATTGTATTTTGCGGTTACCATGCGAGAGACGGCGGTTTATGGGGTGTGACTGATCATGAATTTGGGCATAACTGGTTCCCGATGATTGTTGGTTCTAATGAAAGAAAATATCCCTGGATGGATGAAGGCTTCAATACATTTATTAATGGCGTTGATACAAAAGTGTTTAATAAAGGCGAGTTTGATGAAAAGGAAGATGTGCAGCGCAGGGCCAATTATATATTTAAAAAAGATGCGGATGCTATTATGACTATTCCGGAAGTTACACAACAAAGCTTTTTAGGAATAGCGGCTTATGGCAAGCCAAGTGATGGATTGAACATTTTGCGTAACCATATTTTAGGTGTTGAGCGCTTTGATTCAGCTTTCAGAACGTACATTGCCCGTTGGACATTTAAGCATCCAACACCATGGGATTTTTTTAGAACGATGGAAAATGTAGGTGGTGAAGATCTTTCTTACTTCTGGCGAGGCTGGTTTTTAACTAATGATAAATTAGACCAGGGTGTAACGAAGATTGATTATGTTGATAATGACCCGACAAAAGGCGCTAACATTACAGTTGTAAATAATGAGCAAATGGTTTTGCCTGTGCCATTATTAATTGAAATGGATAATGGTCAGAAAGATTCAGTTTCATTACCCGTTGAAATTTGGCAGCGTGGCGGATCATGGACCTTTCACTATCCTTCAACAGCAAGAATCAAAAAAATTACGATTGACCCCAATCATGATTATCCTGATATTGATCCATCAAACAATACAATTGAAGGCAATCCGTCAAAACCTGTACCTCAGGGCACAACAGCAAACGATGTTATCAATAAATATTTGACAGCGATTGGCGGCACAGATAAAATTAATAGTATAAAAGATTTATATTTTACTGCAACAGGCAGTGTGCAAGGGCAGGATATAAAGTTTACTAGGGAATATAAAGTACCCGGCAAAATGCTTGTATTGATTATGCTGCCATCTATGAATATGACTGCGCAAAAACTCGTTGTAAATGGTGACAGTGTTTTAATGACCAACATGAATAACGTGATGCCTGTTGACGAAGCAACACGTAACCGTTATAAGGAACAGACAACACCTTTTACAGAAGTGAATTTTAATAAAACCGGTTATACGTTACAGCTTGCGCCAATGCTTTCTAATATTGATGATAAAGACTGTTATATGGTAACTGTTACTGCACCTTCCGGTATAGTAAGTAAAAAATATTATGATGCTCAAACAGGTTTGAAAGTAAGAGACGAAGTAACCGGTGACCAGGGAACTTCATCGTATGACTACAGTGATTATAAAAATGTAAGCGGGATAATGTTGCCTTATACTCAAAAAGTTTCACAGGGTGTTGACTTTACGCTTGCTGTAACAGAAGCTAAAATAAATAGCGGGTTGAAAGACGATGATTTTAAATAATAACTGAATACAATAATAAAAGGTTGACTAATCTTAGTCAACCTTTTTATTTAATTTAAAGAATTTAATATCAAAACCTCGGAAAATTATGATATCGTAGATGTTGTAAAATTACTTCTCAATAAATCCCGTAGCTTAATATCAACATCTTTTAAAGTAAGATAAAGCGATTTTATGCTCTCGTATTTTTCACCATTTTTTATAGCTTTACAATAGCTATTATATAAATCTTCTTTTTCTTTTTGCAATCTTGTAATGATTGTTTGCAGGCCGGTGTTTAATGTGGCAATCGTATTCATGTATGGCAATTTTCGTAAAAAACAACAAATTGTGTACCGTCTTAATTTGTATTTTCTACACAAATAATATGTCAGCTTACATGTTTTCAAGATAAAGAAAGTAAATGCTGATGCAGTTTTTCAACTTGTGGAAGTATTGCCTGTTGCTCATCATTAATAATTACAAAATCACAAAGTTTCATTTTAAGTGTTTCATCAATTTGCTTATCTATTCTTGCTAATACCTGTTCGCGGCTCAGACTATCCCGCAACACAGCTCTTTTTATGCGCAAAAATTGTGGAGCATTTACACCAATTATATAGTCAAAATTTTTGTCGGCAGCAGATTCAAACATTAGCGCGGCTTCTTTAATAACATAAGGTTGAGTTTGCTTTTCCATCCAGCTATTTGCAGCTGCTATAGTTAGCGGATGAACAAGTGCATTCAGTTGTTGCAGTTTAAAAGCATCTTTAAAAACTATATCAGCAATATATTTCCGGTTAAGTGTATTTGTATAAGCCTTGGGACCGAGAATCTGTATTAATTCTCTTCTTAAGTCTTTGTCATTATTCATTATTTCTTTAGCAACATCATCAGCATAAAAAACAGGTACATCAAGCGATGAAAATATTTTTGAAACAGTTGTTTTACCACTGCCAAGGCCGCCGGTTAATCCTATTTTAAGCATACTTTAAATAAAAAATCCGAAATAATTATTCCGGATTATAATTATAAAGCAGTAATAATTATTTTTTTTCAACTTCAACACTTGAGATCG